>CAYZIA010000024.1:569-17624 GCA_964478325.1 uncultured Weeksellaceae bacterium | reverse complement strand
AGAGCATCTCCCTTTTAAGGAGAGGGTCCTGGGTTCGAGCCCCAGTCAGGTCACAAAAGTCCCGTTTTTGCGGGATTTTTTATTCTAAAATGCATCTTGCCCAGGTGCTGAAATTGGTAGACAGGCATGGTTGAGGGCCATGTGCTCTTATGAGTGTGCGGGTTCGACTCCCGCTCTGGGCACTTTTTAAAATCCAAAACTACTTTCTATTGCTTTATGATCTGATAGCTCTTGCTGATGTGTGGTAAAAGTAGTTGTTTTAAATTTAGGGCTATGTAGAATATAGTCAATTCGTAAAAAAGGAATTTTACCAAAAAAAGTACTACCAATTCCATTGCCTTTTTCTAAAAAAGAGTCTTTCAAACCTTTTGCAATTTTATAGTAAGCAAAGGAGTTTGGCGTATCATTAAAATCGCCACAAACTAAAATAGGATAGGGAGCATTGTTCATATGATTTTTTATTACTTCTACTTGTGTGGCTCGTTTCTGAAATGACCTTTTTAATCTTTTTACAATCCCAAATACTCCCTTTTTTATTGCTTCTTTACTTATTTCAGGATTCTTCATAAAAGCCAAATCACTTTTATCGAACCAATTAGAAGCTAAATGAATATTATAAACTCTCATGGTATCATTTTTAATAATCATATCTGAGAAAATACAAGTGTTATTCATTCGTTCTCCTTTTATACTTACCGTACCTTTTTTAATTTGAGGAAACTTGCTGTAAATTGCCATATGCCACTGACTCTTTTTATTTTGTAAACCAATATGCTGAAAGGAATAATCTAATTTTGGCAACTGTTTTGGCGCATAGAATTCCTGAATGCAGAGAATATCGGTATTGATTTTAGTAAATAAATGAAATATTTCTTCTTTTACACCTTCTTCTTTTATCCAATTGTAGGCATTGAAAAGCCGTACATTATAACTCATAATACTTATATTATTTTTTGAATCTATTACTTCACTTTTCGTATTTCCTACAAATGTATTAATAGAACTCATTCCAATTAAAAGTACTATCAGGTTTGCCCAAAAAGGCTTTTTCATTCCTATAAACCAATAGGAAAGGAAAAGGAGATTTAAAATAAAAAAAACAGGGAAAAGAAGTCCGAAGAAAGCAATTAACCAAAAAATATTAGGACTAACAAATGGAGCTAAATAAGATAAAATCTGCCCAATTAAAAAGAAAGAGTTTATTAGAAAAAGAATTTTATTTATGAAAGATAGATTCCTCAAATTTTACTTTTTACTTGCTTTAAATAAAATATCTTTTTCCTGTTTTGTAAGCCCCTCATATCCAGATTTTGCAATTTTATCTAAGATCTTATCAATTTTAGCTTGCTCTTGGATCTTCTCCTTTCTAAAATCTTGATCCGATTTTTTTCTACTATAGGCTTTTTTTAATTTAGGAGTATTTCTAAGCATTGAAGTTAAATAATCCATTATTTTATTAAATCCACGAGCCATATCATTTCCGCCATTTAATTGTTTTACATACAAATAGCCAAAAAAAGCACCTCCCAAATGAGCAATATGCCCACCAGCATTTCCTTGTGGAATACTCAAGATATCCAAAGCAATACTAAAAACAGCAATATGTTTCAGTTTTACATTTCCGATAAGAAATAAACGAATAATATAATTGGGAGATTTTGTGGAGATTGCCATAATAATGGCTAGTACAGATGCTGATGCCCCAAGAGCCATAGCATTTGGTAAAGAGTTTTCAAATGCGGGAAATAGATTAAAGGATATAATAAATAGCATTGCTCCGCTTATACCTCCAAGCACATAAGTGCTAGTTAGTTTTTTATTATCAAAAAAAGAAAGGAAGATTTTACCTCCAAAATAAAGCCAAAGCATATTCAAAAGTAGATGCGTAAATCCTTTGTGCAGAAACATATATGTAATTATACTCCAAGGTTTCTTTGCCAAAATAGATGTATTGGCTGGAAGAGAAAAATAATCTGTAATTGTTAGAAGTGGAAGGCTAAAAAGAAAAGAAAAAACATAAAGAGATTGTACCAACAGAAAAACACCAACATTAATATAAATGAGTTTAGTAAGCGAATTCCCATTACTGAATTTTTTTTTAATATCTTCAATTACACTATTCATTTAGTAAAAAGTATTTGAGTTTTTTTTCCAATATTTAATAAGTAAGAAACCAAAGATCATTCCTCCTAAATGTGCAAAATGCGCGACATTGTCGGCAGGATTATTACTAATTCCAGCATATAATTCTAAAATACCATAAAGAATCACAAAATACTTTGCCTTGATAGGGATTGCGAAATAAATATATAAAAGCGCGTTTGGAAAAAGCATTCCAAAAGCCAGTAATACACCAAAAACAGCCCCAGAAGCTCCAACTGTTGGGGTGTGAATTAACAAATTTAACTTACCCATAATTGGGTTGGTATAATTTTGGTTATTTGCTAAAATATATTTTCCATCATCCAACAAACGACTAAGGTCGGTTGTTGAGATTTGTGCTTGTAAGCTCATAATTTCATATTGACTAACTCCCAAATGAATAATTGCTGCGCCTAATCCTGTAATCATGTAATAAATAAGAAATTTCTTTCCTCCCCACACATTTTCCAGTACTTTTCCAAACATCCAAAGGGCAAACATGTTAAAAATAAGATGAGTTAGGTTTCCATGCATAAAAATATGAGTAACCAATTGATGAGGCATAAAATCATCTGATTGAAATTGGTGAAGCCCAAAAAGATGATACATGTCAAAACCCATACCATCCAACGTCATGGTTGCTAAAAAGAACAATCCATTAATAATTAGAAGGTTTTTTACAACTTCTGGCAAATGACTAAAACTACTTGGTCTATAATTCATTTAAAAATGTTTTGAGATATCATCAAAAGATAGATTAATAATAGTAGGATTTCCATTAGGACAAATAGTTGGTAAATTACAAGAAAATAAATTATTTACAAGTAAACTTATTTCTTGCGTTTCTAATTTTTTTCCAGATTTTATAGATAAACTTTTTGCTATAACTTTTGCCATTTTATCTTGTGTTGAGACTTTTAATTTTTCATCATTTTTCTCTTGCTGTAAGATTTCATCAAAGATGTCTTCTAAATTTTCATTTTTACATTCTGTTGGGATAGCAGTTATTTCTATTTGATTCTCTTTTTTTAGATTAAATCTAAGGCCTAGATTGTGTAATGCTTCTTTCATTTGTTTTACTAAAGCAAAGTCTGTATTCGAGAAAGAAAGGTTCTGGGTAAAAGCTAATTTCTGAGATTCTTTTTTTCTATTCTCAAATACTTTTTGGTAATATTCAAAAAGTACTCTTTGATGTGCCCTATGTTGATGTAGAATATTCAAACCATTTTCTCCCTCAAAAACAATAAACTGATTTGCAATTTGGACAAGCTTTTTATTGTCTAATTCACTTTTCCATTTCACTGCTAGATCTTGCTGACTTGTGGTTTCTTTTTCCTCCACCATATCCCCCCAAGAAAAGATCTCAGTAGGCTTTTCTTTCTTAAAAGGATTGAAATTTTTATCAATCTTTACTATTGGCTGCTTATATACTTTTCCTTTCTCGGGTAAAATATCAAAAGAAGTTTCCTGATTAAAGTTGATTGTGGGTGCTACATTATATTTTCCCAAAGAATGCTTTACAGCTGAACGAATAATAGCATAAATTGATTTTTCATCTTCAAATTTTATTTCAGTTTTTGTTGGATGAATATTAATATCAATCAATTTTGGGTTAATATCCAGACACAAAAAATAGGAAGGAAAATAATTATCAGGAATTAAATCTAGATAGGCTTTTTTTACTGCATGATGCAAATAAACACTTTTGATAAATCGGTTGTTTACAAAAAAGTATTGTTCTCCTCTAGTTCGTTTGCAAAATTCTGGTTTTCCTATAAATCCACCTAGATTTACTAAGGTTGTTTCCTCTTTAATTGGTACTAATTTTTGGTTACTTTTCATACCTATTACATTTACAATTCTTTGTCTTAGATTAGATTCTTCTAAATGAAGATATTCTACACCATCTAAGAACATGCTCATACTAATATCAGAGTTTGCTAAGGCAATTCGACGAAATTGTTCAATTATATGCCTTGTTTCAACCTTATCCGATTTTAAGAAATTTCTACGAGCTGGTACATTGTAAAACAAATTCTTGATAGAGATGGAAGTACCATCTGCACAGGAACAATCTTCCTGTTTCTTTACCTTTCCTCCCTCAATAATAATATGCGTTCCAAGTTCTTGTTCGGTTTTTTTGCTTTTTAGTTCAATATGTGCTATTGCCGCCATAGATGCCATGGCTTCTCCTCTAAATCCCATACTTTTTATAGAAAACAAATCATTCGCTTTATTTATTTTTGAGGTAGCATGTCGCTCAAAACTCATTCGAGCATCTGTAGAGTTCATTCCACAACCATTATCTACAACTTGCAAAAGTGTTTTTCCAACATCTTTTACATACAATTTGATATTTGTGGCTCCAGAATCTAGTGCATTCTCCAACATTTCTTTTACGGCAGAAGCTGGACGAGAAATAACCTCACCGGCTGCAATTTGATTTACCACATGTTCTGGAAGAAGTTGGATAATATTCAATTTTTGTTTTTTTAAGTCAGTAATAAATAAGAAAGCAAAAATAATCCAATAATGATAAAAAATAAGTTTTTTGTTCTTTTTCCTTGGGTACTTTGCCTTAACTTTTTGCTAAGAAACAATCCCTTTTGCTTTCCCCCCTCTTTTTTAAGTTTTTCTAATTGCTCTTTTCTCATATTCCAGTATCTTGGCTTGTAGTCAAATGTTTTAGCTTTTAATGTTTTGAAGAAAGATGGAATTCTTGGCGCTTGCATTTCACAAAATTAAAGAAATATTCATTTTATCAAATAGAAATTTTATTTAATATTGTTCATAATTGATAAATTCTAATTGTTGCTGAGAAACATAAATTTTTACTTTTACAATCTGTGATAAAAAGAATTTCAATAGCATCTATTACATTTCTAATTTCTATACAGATTGCTTTTTCACAAGAGCTGTGGAAACCAGTATTTTACTCTCAAGATACTCATTGGGCAGATAGCATTTTAGCAGATTTATCAGAGGAAGAACGCATTGGACAGCTTTTTATGGTAGCAGCTTATTCCAATAAAGAAAGTTTTCATAAAGAAGAAATTTCTGCACTAATAAAAGAATATAAGATTGGTGGCTTGATGTTTTTACAAGGAAGCCCAACAAAGCAAGTAAAACTTATAAACTATTTTCAATCTATTTCTAAAACACCGCTTATGATTGCTTTGGATGCCGAGTGGGGTCCTGCTATGCGAATAGATTCTGTAATGCGATTTCCTTGGCAAATGACTTTAGGAGCGATAGAAGACGAAGATTTGATTTATAGAATGGGGGAACAAATTGCAAATCAGTGTAAATTGTTGGGTGTAAATATAAATTTTGCTCCTGTTGCCGATATTAATAGTAATCCAAGAAATCCAATAATTGGAAATCGTTCTTTTGGGGAATCACCTCAAAAAGTATCTAGATTTTCTACAGCATATATGCAAGGGATGCAAAACAATGGTGTTTTGGCATGCGCGAAGCATTTTCCTGGCCATGGCGATACAGATACAGATTCACATGAAACCCTTCCAGTAATTCGGCATAACAGATATCGATTAAATACAACTGAAATAACTCCTTTTAGGCATTTGATTACTAAAGGGTTAGGAAGTGTAATGGTAGCACATCTGAGGATTCCATCTATTGATGCAACGGAGAATCTTGCTTCTTCTTTATCTAAAAAGGTAGTAACAAATCTCTTGAAAAAAGAATTGGGCTTTCAGGGGTTAATATTTACTGATGGATTAAATATGAAAGGAGTTAGCAAATATTTTGATGCTGGAGAATTGGATGTAAAAGCACTTTTAGCTGGTAATGATATACTGCTAGTTTCGGAAGATGTACCTGTGGCAATAGAAAGAATTAAGGAAGCAATTTTGGATGGAAAAATCACACAAGAGGAAATTAATAATAGATGTAAGAAGATTTTAATGGCAAAAAAATGGATGGGACTTGATAGTATTCAGCCAATCAAGATTAATAATCTAATTTCTAGAATAAATAACTCTGATGCTGAATTAATAAATAGAAATTTAATAGAAAATTCGCTCACTCTGTTACAAAATTATGAGAATATAATTCCACTTGAACGTTTAGATACGTTAAAAATAGCATCTATTACAATTGGCGAGAATTCAGTGAAATTCTCGGAAATGTTATCTAATTACACCCCGATTACACACTTTACTATTGAAGAGGATCCAACTCCTGAGAGACAAAGAGAACTTTTGGATAAATTAATTGGATTTAATTTAGTAATTGTTAGTATTCATCAATCGAATGAGAACCCATGGAAGATCCATAAAATTACAAGAAATACCGATTTATTTTTACAAACCCTAGCGATTCAATCTAAAATAATTGTAAATGTATTTGCAAATCCTTATACCATTAATCACTTTCTATTTACAAATAATTTTGATGGTTTAATTATGGCTTATCAGAATAGTGAAATAACACAAGAGATTGTTGCTCAGGCTATTTTTGGAGGTATATCCTTAAGCGGAAAGTTGCCAGTATCCACCTTGCGTTTTAAAATAAGAACAGGATTATTAACAAATGCTTTTCGTTTAAAATACACAATTGCAAAAGAAGTAGGGATTGACGAATCCGTGCTTTACAAGATTGATAGTTTAGCTGAAAATGCTATTCAAGAAAAAGCAACTCCTGGCTGTCAGATTCTAATTGCAAAAGAAGGAAAAGTTTTCTTTCAAAAATCTTATGGTTATCATACTTATAGTAAAAAAAGAGAAGTAAAAGATTCGGATCTTTATGATTTGGCTTCCATTACAAAGATTGTAGCTACTATCCCTATGTTAATGCAAATGCGTGAAGAAGGAAGTTTTTCTTTAAATTATAAAATGGGAAAATTAGATAAGTCGCTATATACTAGTAATAAAGGGCATTTACGGGCAAAAGAAGTTTTGGCACATCAGTCAGCTTTGCTAGCATGGATTCCTTTTTATAAACAAACCATTAATGAAGATAATACTTTGCGGGATACACTTTATCGCAATGTGTATTCTGAAAAATATCCTATAAAAGTTGCTGAAGACTTGTATTTGCATCACTCTTATCCAGATAGTATTTTAAAGCAAGTGATTGAATCTGATCTATTAGAAGAAAAAAAATATCAGTATTCCGATCTAGGATATTATCTTTTCAAAGAAATTATTGAGCAATATTATAACAAACCTTTTGATCAATTAGTAAACGAGAATCTGTATAAAAGTTTAGGCTTAGCTACTATGGGTTTTCTTCCAAAATCAAGATTTAAAAAAGAAAGAATTGTGCCTACTGAGAAAGATGATTATTTTAGAGACCAACTTCTTGTTGGAGATGTTCATGATATGGGAGCGGCAATGCTGGGAGGTATAGGCGGACATGCAGGGCTTTTTTCTAATGCTAACGATTTAGCTATTTTAATGCAAATGTATTTGCAAAATGGAAGTTATGCCAATAAGCAATATTTCAAATCCCAAACCATAAAAGAGTTTACAAAATGTCAGTTTTGCCAAGATGAAAATAGGAGAGGGGCTGGCTTTGATAAACCCGCTTTACCTGAGGAAGAGGGTGGACCCACTTGTCAGTGCGTTTCTTTTTCCAGTTTTGGACATTCAGGTTTTACAGGAACATTGGCTTGGGCTGATCCGGAGACTGGTATTGTTTTTGTATTTTTATCCAACAGAATACATCCAACATCTGACAATAAAAAATTATTGGATATGGACGTGCGAACCAATATTATGCAAGTAATTTTTGATGCAATTGAAAAATAAAAAATACAAAATTGGTATTGTTTGCTATCCAACTTATGGTGGTAGTGGGGTAGTAGCAACAGAACTTGGAATGGCTTTGGCCAGCAAGGATCATGAGGTTCATTTCATATCTTATTCACAACCCTTTCGATTAGATGTTTTTTCTAATAAAATAAACTTCCATGAAGTAAGTGTGCCGGATTATCCTTTGTTTGAGTACATTCCTTATGAGCACAATCTTACTGCTAAATTGGTTGATGTGGTATTACACGAAAAATTAAATTTATTACATGTGCATTACGCTATTCCTCATGCGTCAGCAGCTCTTTCTGCAAAACAAATTTTAGCAGCACAAGGAATTCATATTCCCATCATTACCACCTTGCATGGGACGGATATTACTCTTTTAGGAAAAGATAAGTCGTTCAAATCAGTAATTGAATTTGCTATTAATAATTCGGATGCTGTTACTGCTGTTTCCAAAAGCTTAAAAAAAGAAACAATTACCTCATTCAAATTAGAGAAAAAGATTCAGGTGATCCCTAATTTTATCGATTCCACATTATATAAATTTGAGAATGATAAAACTTTAAGAAGGAGTTTCGCTAAAGATTCTGAAAAAATTATTATTCACATTTCCAATTTCAGAAAAGTTAAAAGAGTGCAAGATGTACTTAAAGTATTTGTAAAAATTAGAAAAGAAATTCCAAGCAAATTATTGCTTATTGGAGATGGACCTGAAAGATTGAAGATGGAGCAATTGTGCCGTAATTTGGATTTGTGTGATAATATTCGATTTATTGGAAAACTAAAAGCAGTAGAAAGGGTTCTATCGGTTTCTGATCTTTTTCTCTTGCCTTCTGAAACAGAAAGTTTTGGTTTAGTTGCATTAGAAGCAATGGCATCCAAAGTTCCGGTTGTTTCTTCCAACTCTGGGGGCCTACCGGAGGTAAATATTGAAGGAAAGACAGGGTTCTTACTAGAGGTAAAAGATATTGATGGTATGGCAAGAAAGTCCATTTCACTTCTTGCTGATCAGAATAAATTAGAACAATTTAAAGAGAATGCTTTTTCACACGCTATGGAGTTCGATTTACCAAATATCTTACCTTTGTATGAGAAAATTTATGAGAATCTAAGCAAATGAAGAAAATAGGATTAACAGGAGGAATAGGTGTAGGAAAAACTTTTGTGAGTGAGATCTTTCATAAAATGGGTTATTCAGTTTTCTTAGCTGACTTACATGCCAAAAAGTGTATTCATGAATCAGATGATCTGAAAAAGGAAATTAAAAAGAAATTTGGGAATGAGATTTACCAAAAAGAGGTTTTACAAAAAAATAGGTTAGCTGATATTATTTTTAATGATACTAAAAAGTTACAAGAATTAAATAATTTGGTTCATCCTTTTGTTCAAAGGGGTTTTGAAGCTTGGTGCAAGAATCAACAATCAAAATTTGTAATAAAAGAGGCTGCTATCTTATTTGAAAGTGAAGCACACAAAGGATTGGATGGAATAATTTGTGTTTCGGCTCCTTTTGAGAAACGAATAAAAAGAGTGATGAAAAGAGATAATTGCACAAAAGAGGATGTTATTAAACGCATAGAAAATCAAATGCCCCAGGAAAAAAAAGAAAAACTTTCTGATTTTGTAATTTTAAATAACGATAAGAAAGAATTGCTTCCTCAAATCATTAGTATTTGTAAAAAGCTAATTGATTAACCACTGAATAATAAAATATAAAATAGCCAAATCTAAGAAAAGAAGTATACCAAACAAAGTAGGGTTCGTATCATATAATTCCTTTAATTTCTCCCAAATATTCTTCATAACCTATTACTTTTTCTTAATGTAGCCAAAATATAAGATTTGTAGCAATAGAGTTGCTAAAACAGTAATAATCATTCCAACTACAATTTCAATTCCATAATTACTAAAAATATTCTCCATAATTTTCAGTTTTAAATTCTCACCAAACATAATCATATTCTACTTCTTCTCCAAAACCAAAATATTTTCTACATGATGTGTTTGCGGGAACATATCAAGTGGCTGGATGTGTGTTACTTTATACATGCTATCCATAAGTGCTAAATCACGGGCTTGAGTAGAAGAGTTACAACTTATATACACTATCCGTTTTGCTCCAATCTTTAGAATTTGTTCTACTACTTTTTTGTGCATTCCATCTCTTGGTGGATCAGTAATTATTATATCAGGAGTACCATTCTTTCTAATGAACTCGTCTGTAAAACTTTTTTTCATATCTCCAACAAAAAAACTGCAGTTATCAATGTCATTATTTTTAGCATTTTCCTTAGCTGCTTCTATGGCCTCAGGCACTGACTCCAGGCCCACTACATGCTTAGCTTGTTTTGCTATAAATTGCGCGATTGTACCAGTTCCAGTATAAAGGTCATATACCAAATCATCTTTTGTAATGAATGCTAGTTCTTTAATTTTTTGATACAGGATTTTTGCTTGTTCGCTATTTGTTTGAAAAAAGGATTTGGCTCCAACCTTGAAGAAAAGCCCATCCATTTCTTCTATAATATGATCTTTTCCATTGTAACAGATAACATCTTGGTCATATATGGTATTGTTTGCTTTTTGGTTAATGATATAAAGTAGAGAAGTAATTTCTGGGAAAGAAGTTCTAATGTGTTCCATCAATAGTTTTATAGATTTTTTATCATCTTCATAAAACTGAATTAATACCATCAGATCGTTTGTAGAGGAAGTGCGAATCATTAAGTTTCTTAGTAGTCCTGTATGATTTTGGATATCAAAGTAAGTAAGCTTGTTCTCATCTGCAAACTGCTTCACAGATAACCGAATAGTATTAGATGGCTCTTTTTGTAAGTAGCAGTTGTTTATATCAATTACTTTATTAAACATTCCAGGGACATGAAATCCAAGAGCATTTTTATCTATAATCTTTTCTCCTGATTGTATTTCATCTAATGTTAACCACCTTTTATTTGAGAAAGTGTACTCTAGTTTGTTTCTGTAGAAATACTTATTTTCACTTCCTAAAATATCTTGGTTAGGAGAAAGTTCAATTCCACCAATTTTTTTTAGGTTATTTAGTATTTGCGTTTGTTTAAAATCTAATTGTGATTGGTACTTCATGTTTTGCCATTTGCATCCTCCACAAGTTCCAAAATGTTCACATTTTGGTTTAGTTCTTCTTGCAGAATAGGTGTGTATTTTTTCAATACGAGCTTTCCAAAACTTTTTTCTTCTTTTTAAAACCGTAATATCGCAAATATCACCTGGAACCCCTCCTTCTAAGAAAATAACCATACCATCATGTTTTGCTACTGATTTTCCTTTATCAGCAGTATCAATAATTTCAATATTTTTTAAAGATATCGGTTTTTTTCTGTTTTGTCTTCCCATCTCCTAAAAACTAAAAATAAGTTTTGCATTTATTTGCCTTGTAGTAAGATAGTTGGGTACTGCATATTGTCTGCCAGAAACATCAGACACCCAAAGGTAAGAAACCGTATTGTTTATTTGTAAAAGATTGAATACTTCCAAGCTCAACCAAATAGCATCAAAGTGTTTGAAAAATCCTTTTTTCTTTTCCCCTTCTTTAATTATTTCTTTTGAAAAACCAATATCTACTCTTCTATAAGGTGGTATACGTAAAATATCTTGGTTTTTTTCTGATTTTGGAGGGCCAAATGTAAGCCCAGTTCCATACACCAAATTTAAGTGCATTTTATATGTTGGGTTGTTTGGAATATAATCTTGAAAGAATAAGGAAAAATTTACCCTCTGATCGGTTGGGCGAGGGATATATCCTGCTTCTTTTTGATTACCATCTGTATCTGTATAGTAATCTCCAACTATATCCTCCTCAGTTTTCATGATAGAGATACTTGCCCATGATTCAATTCCTGGCACAAACTCCCCATTTATCTTCAGATCAATTCCACTAGCATAGCCATTTGAAGTTTCGTAAGGCAAATATCTAATACGTACATTATCTACTTTGTATGGAATCAGATTCTCTAATTGCTTGTAATAAACTTCACTTACACACTTGAATGGTCTTCCCCAAGCATAAAACAAATAATCCGCACCTAAAATATAATGAGTAGATTTTTGAGCTTTGATATCTCTATTTATAGTCCCATCAAGATCCCTGAGTTCTTTGTAAAAGGCCGGCTGATAATAAATCCCAGCAGCAGATCTAAATACTACATCTTTTTCCCAATTTGGAATATATGCCAATGATATTCTTGGGCTCAAAATCAATTCTTCATTAAAGCTCCAATAATTCCCCCTCATTCCACTTGTGAGGGAGAAGTTACCAATATCTTTGGAGTATTGTAAATAAGCGGAGTTTCTATAAGAAGATAGGTTAATAGTAGTTTTTAACAAATCATTTACTGATACTATAAGTGATGGCTGCAATATAGGATTCTCATACCCAACCGAATCAGGGGTGTGAGGCAAAGTAAAACCAGCAGAATCAATCATGTTCCACTCACTTATTTTATCTTCAATTTCTTCTTTTTGTATCCTAAATCCCCAGTGTATCTTTGTATTCTTTGAATTAAAATCTCCACTATGTTGAAAATTCATAACTGTGGCGCTGAGACTATTTCTAGCATGATTGATGTAAGTGCCAACTCCTCTATCGTATTTTACATCTCCAAAATTTTCACTTCCCAAACTATTATCTAGTTGATATAACCAATATTGACCCATAATATCAAAGTTCTCTTGCTCAAATGTGAGAAAAGCAGAAGTAGTAAACTTTAATTGCAATTTCTCATTTGGATGATAGGAACTGCTTAATGCTCCAAAATAAGTTTTGTAAGTATCTATTTCTTGTCCATCAAAATAAATGGTAAGCTTCAAGGCTTCGTTCAAAGTGCCAAATTCTGTATTTCTATCTTCCGGGACCATTTTGTAAGTGTTATTGGATATGTTTCCTAAAAAGCCGATGCTCCAGTCCGAACTTATATTATAATTCAGAAAAGTTTGAATATCGGTAAATGTCGGTTTGTAATCAGCTTTTGTATCTAAGCTACTTAAAATATATTGTGTAGTTTTTCTCCTGATTCCTGTTAAAAATGAGAAGCGATTATTTTTACTTATTCCTTCAAAATGAGCACTACCTCCAAGCAAACTCATATTTAGTGATGCGCCAAAGCGTTTAGGCGTTTTGTATTTTATATCCAAAACAGAGGACATTTTATCACCATATTTTGCATCAAACCCTCCAGATGAGAAAAGAATACTCCCTACTAAATCAGGATTTATAAAACTAAGTCCTTCTTGCTGACCAGAGCGGACCAAAAAAGGACGATAAACCTCAATATCATTTAAATATACTAGATTCTCATCAAAATTTCCGCCTCTTACAGAATATTGAGAACTCAATTCATTGGCAGAACTCACTCCTGGAAGTGTTTTTAAAAGTGATTCCACACCTCCAATAGAACTTGGTATAATTGCCGCATGTTTTGGCTTTATTCTCGTTAGGGTTTTTTTTCGACTTTGTTTGTCCTGAATTATTATTTCATTTTTTATAAAACTTTGAGGCTCCATTTGTTGATTTAACACATATTCTTGTCCCATCTTAAGCATAGGGATCCTGATCTTTATCGACTGATAACCAATAAAAGAAAAGCTAATTATACAGGAATGATTTGGCTTAATCTTTAATTGATATTCTCCAATATGATTTGTGCTTGTTCCTCCCTTTTCATCCAAAATAGATACATTCACTGCCTCAATTGGGGAATTGGTTTTGTCAGTTATAACTCCTTTCAATGTTTGTGAAAACAAAAGAGTAGGAATAAAAAAAGAAAGTAAAAGAATCTGTTTCAACATTTTCTTGACAAAGTTATTAATCTTTTCTTTTGAAATCACCATCACGCCATGCCTTAATAAAAGCAGCCCAAGCAAAAGGATTCAAGATTGGAATGATAGTTGGATTTCCCATCATAATATATTGCTGTTGCTCCATATCGTTCATAAAATGCTTGAAATTTTCTTTTCCATCATTTGACATTTCGGTAATCATAATATCCACAAAGGTATTATCAATATTCTTTTTTGCTCTTTCAATTGCATCATCTGGGATATCTGCTGTTAAGAATGCTTGTTTGAATTGGTCTCTGCTTGGCCAAGGATATACCTTTGTTTCTTTTAACAAAATAGTATCTGTTTCTAATTTTTGTATCACTGTAATAAAGTTCTCCTCTGTATTTTCTGGGATGATAAATTTGGTTTTTTTATAGCCTAAACAGGAAAAAACAATGGTATCTCCTTTTGTTGCTACTAAAGAAAAATATCCGTAAAAATCACTAATCGCTCCTTTTTGTTTGTTTTTAATTAACACATTAGCAAAAGGGATAGTTAATAAACTATCGGTTGAAACAAGTATGCCTGTAAGCTGCACACTTTTATCTTGTGCAAATGACATAAAGCAGAAATGCAATAGAAAGAGGATTAGTATTTTTTTCATAATAAAAAGCAACCAAAAATAAATTAAATTTTGGCTGCGATACCTAAAACATTTAAACTTCTTTTATATTGTAATAAATCTGCTATTTTTGTTTTTAGACTTTTAAGAAGAAACCAATATGAAAAAAGTATTGATAGTTTGTACAGGTAACTCATGTCGGTCGCAAATGGCGGAAGGATGGATTCGTAAATTTACTTCCGATAAAGTACAAGTATTTAGTGCAGGAACTCATCCAGAAGAAGTCAATCCTTTTGCTATTAAAGTAATGCAAATGGAATGTATTGATATTACTCATCATGAATCTAATCTGTTAGATGATTATTTAAATATAAATCTGGATTATGTAATTACGGTTTGTGATGATGCAAATGAAAATTGTCCTCACTTTTCTTCTACAGCGAAGAAGATACATAAAAGCTTCCCAGATCCTGCAAACGCTAAAGGAGATAAAACGCAGGTCATATTAGCTTATATGAAAGTTCGAGATATGCTTAAAAGATTTTGTAAAGATTTTGTTCAAAATGAATTAGGAATAAGTGTAAAAGAAAAGATTCGTACTAGAAACTTTCATTGCAGAGGAGATTTGTAATTACACTATCTTGATTAGGTAGATAGTAGATTTTTAAAGTACTAACGTGTAAATTCCGCTATATATGATGTGGAGTTTCCTATTTTATCACTTACTACCAAACTAAAAGTATGCTTTCCCTTTCCTAAATCGTCTTTAATTTCATATACTAATAATTTGTTTTTATAATCGTATTCCATCAGGATCCACTTTTCATCAATTTCTGCTCTATAAGTTTTGATACCACTTTCTTTATCTGAAATAGTACATTTGATAGTAGTTTGGGTATTGAATTTTTTTCCAGGATAGATATTTACACCTTTTATAATTGGATTAATTGTATCCGCTACAATACAAAAATCACCAAATTCCCGTACTTTAGCTGAAAGCATTGCATTTCTCCAACTATTACCCATATACCAGAAATCTCCTCTCTCATCTATTTTTGCAACATACACTTTATTTTTTAGTTTTTTAGGTATTTCTGCTTTTAAGGAAATTACAAAACTTTTATGTATTGGCACATAATCGTGATGACAATGCTGTACTCTTCCAAAGATTCCTTGAATAGAATCTAATTCAGAGTATTCAAAACTTAGGTCCTCATAAAGAGAATAATCTTCCATATGAAGTTGAAAGTTTTTTTCCTTTATAATATTAGACTTTGTATAATTGAAGTATTTAGAAGAATAAGTCGGAATTATGTTGCTTTCACTCTCTATTTCATCAGTTGTGCTTTTTATTCTAAAAGATAAAATGCTCTTATTCTTATAAATATCCATTACCTCAAATTGCACTAAATGAGTTGTATCATCGGTAAAATTCACTATACCTTTCTCAAGTATTTGCTGATAAATCGAAAGTTTGTTATTTGGTAATTTATAGCACCTATGATATTTTGTGTGGTTTATTTGCTTCTCTTTATAATCGATATGAGCATTTATAAATTTGCTTTCTGAAAAAGAAAATTCGTCCATCTGGAGATGATAAATCAAAGTATTATCTACTAGTAGTTTGATAGCATAAACACCATTTTTGTTGTAAGCACCATTTAATTTATCGTAAGTAGAAATACTAAAAGCAATCTTACCTTTTACGATAGGGATAACTTCACCAAGAGTATATTTTACTCCATTTCTCTTGAGTTTAAAACTTTTATCAATTGAATTACCATCAATTGTTCCACCATCTATAGCGTACATCTTTATTTTATTAATTATTGGATGAATATCATCTGTTATATCAAAACCAAATTGTAACGGGTTAATAGGACGCTCTGCTTTTGTATTTCTAATTTCAAAATGAAGATGAGCTCCAGCACTTCCTCCAGTATTTCCTGAAAAAGCAATAATTTCTCCTTTTTTAATAACAAATTTGCCTTTTGGAGGATAAAGCTGAATTTCAAAACTTTCTTTTTTGTATTGGTTTTCTATTACATAGTCATTTATTAATTTTGAGAATTTCTTTAGGTGTGCATAAACAGAGGTATTTCCATCTGGATGGGTGATGTATAATGCTTTGCCATATCCCCAAGCTGATACTTTAATTCGCGATATATAACCATCAGAAATAGAGTATACCTTTTGCCCCTCTACTCCTTCAGTTTTTATGTCAATTCCTGAATGAAAATGATTACCTCTTAGTTCTCCAAAAGTGCCTGACAATAGCATTTTAAAATCAACAGGCGGATGATAATCTTGTCCGTAAATTGATAACGACACTAAACAAAAAAAAATAAAGAAAATAAAAATTCTAAAATTCATTACTACCTTAAAGATTGAGTATTCTATAAAAGATTACAAATATAACATCAAAAAAGCACAGAAGTATAAAGAAAAAATTAAATTTGTAACAATAATTTTAAACAGCAAAATGAAAGTAATTGTTGATAGCTTGGAAGTCAAGGTTAAGAAATTAATATCTTTGTACAATAAGGTGAAAGAAGAAAGAGAATTGGCTGTAAATGAGGTTGAAAGAATTCAGAAAGATTTAAATAAAAAGCAAGAAGTTATTAAAGGTTTAGAAGAAAAAATAAAATTAATAAAGATGTCAAAAGTTGTTAATTCTTCAAAAGAAGATAACAAAAAGACAAAACAAAAGAT
>CAYZIA010000024.1:0-559 GCA_964478325.1 uncultured Weeksellaceae bacterium | reverse complement strand
AATGAGTATGTGCGGGAGATTGATAAATGTATTTCGTTGTTAAATAAATAGAAAACAGTTTTTTTGATGAGTAAATTATCAATAAAGATAAATATTGCGGGTAGAATCTATCCTATGAAGATTGAAAGAAAGAATGAGGAGGGTATTCGAAAATCAGTAAAGATAATTGAGGAAAGGTTGAAATTTTATCAGCAAAATTATGCAATAAAGGATAAGCAAGATTTATTAGCGATGTGTCTTGTTGAATTTGCAGCAAAATATGAAACTGTTAAAGATAAAAAAGTTTTAGAAGATGATGGTACAGAAGACAAACTAAAAGTGCTTGATTCTCTTTTAGAAGACACTATTTAAGTTCTTTTACATACAATAAATTACCCGCATTAATTAAGAATGTTAAACTCAACAGATAAAATATTGGAGTTTGACTCATTAAGTTTAGAATAGGCCTCAACTATTATTGGTTTCTAATTTTTTAGGTAGCAATGGGAATTCATGGTACATGTGTAGCTGCTTATCTCCATAACAATCAATATGGGTGGCTTCATCCAATGTGATACTG
>CAYZIA010000023.1:11785-17715 GCA_964478325.1 uncultured Weeksellaceae bacterium | reverse complement strand
GCAGAGAACTGCAATACAAGGACACCCAACAACTATCACAGCACTTACAAAACAATATCAAGTGGGAGGAAAACAAAATACGGATGGTCCTCATGTATTTAGGAAACACTTTGAAGAAATTGAAATTGGAGATACAGTAATTACTGATAAACATTTAGTTACACTGGATAATATTGAAGATTTCGCAGAACTTAGTGGAGATAAGTTTTATGCTCATATGGATGAGAATTCTTTGGATGGAACCATATTTACAGAAAGAGTTGCTCATGGGTATTTTATTATGAGTAAAGCTGCAGGATTATTTGTTGATCCTGAAAAAGGACCCGTATTGCTTAATTACGGAATTGATGAGTGTAGATTTACCAAACCAGTATATCCTGGAATGACAGTAGGAGTTCGTTTTACAGCCAAAGAAAAAATAAGCCAAGAAAAAAAAGATGAGGAGGATATTGCAAAAGGAATTGTAAAATTCTTAGTGGATGTTTATGATGATGAAGGAGAAACGGTAATGCTCGCTACTATTTTAACTATGGTACAAAAATTAGATCAAACTTAATTCTATGAATAAAAAAAATATGAAAGAATACGTAAAACTAACAACAGAGAATGGGCTAGGAACTATTGAATTTTTCCACCCACAATCTAACTCCTTGCCATCGCATATATTAGCAGAATTAGCCAATACCATAACTAGTGTAGGAAAAAATGAAAATATAAAAGTAATCATACTAAAAAGTGCAGGAGATAGGGCTTTTTGCGCAGGAGCATCCTTTGATGAATTAGCAGCAATTGATACACCAGAGAATGGGGAGAAATTTTTTTCTGGTTTTGCCAATGTGATTAATGCAGCTCGTAAATGTCCTAAACTTATTATTGGGCGAGTACAAGGAAAAACTGTTGGTGGAGGCGTTGGTATGGCATCCGCAACTGATTATTGTTTTGCTACTAAATTTTCTGCTGTTAAATTATCAGAACTTACTATTGGTATTGGTCCTTTTGTAGTAGGTCCTGCAGTGGAGCGTAAAGTTGGCACTTCTGCTTTTAATGCCATGACGATAAATGCAACTAAATGGTTTGATCCAAACTGGGCTAGAGAAAAAGGACTATACACAGAGGTTTACGATACAACTGAAGAAATGGATACTGCAATTGAAAAATTAGCTTCTACCCTTTCAACATCTAACCCAAAAGCAATGAAAGAACTAAAGAAAGTAATGTGGGAAGGCACAGATCATTGGGACACCCTTTTAATGGAAAGAGCGATAAGTAGTGGTAAATTGGTTTTATCTGATTTTACTAAAAATGCAATTAATAAGTTTAAGAGTAAATAATGAGTAATAGACTATCAAAGGATATACTGAAGAAAGCTTACTCCTTAATGTGCACAGCTCGTGCTATGAGTGATATTTATGAAGAAAATTCTACTATTACTTCCAAATATGTACATGCAACTTCAAAAGGACATGAAGCTATTCAATTATCTGTTGGATTACAACTTACTGAAAATGATTGGGTAGCTCCTTATTATAGAGATGATTCTATTCTTTTAGGTATAGGTATGAAGCCTTATGAATTAATGTTGCAATTATTATGTAAAAAAGAGGATCCTTTTTCTGGAGGAAGAACCTATTATTCCCACCCTTCTTTAAAAAGAGATGGATTTCCAAAAATACCACATCAATCTTCTGCAACTGGAATGCAAGGAATTCCAACAACAGGAGTAGCAATGGGAATTCAGTACCAAGAAATGGAAGGTATTACAAATCCTGAAAAAGGAAAAGAACCTGTGGTTGTTTGTTCATTTGGAGATGCAGCAATCACAGAAGGGGAAGTGGCAGAAGCTTTTCAAATGGCAGTCCTTAAAAAATTACCAATCTTGTATCTAGTACAGGATAACGAATGGGATATCTCAGCACATTCATCTGAGATGAGAGCTGTAGATGCTACGCATTATGGGAAAGGGTTCGGATTGAAAACTTATACTATTGACGGTACTGATTTTGAAGAATCATATGAAACAATTCAAAAAGCATATAAAGAAATTCGAGAGAAAAGAACTCCTCTATTAATTCATGCAAAAGTTCCACTTTTAAATCACCATACTTCTGGAGTAAGAATGGAATGGTATCGTGATGATTTAAAAGAAGCAAAAGACAGGGATCCATTTCCTAAACTAAAAACTAAATTATTAAAAAATGGGTTTACTCATAAAGCGCTTTCAAAAATTGAGAAATCAGCTAAAGAAACTGTTTCTTCAGATTATCAAAAAGCATTAAACGCAGAAGATCCAAATTCTAAAGATCTATTCTCTCATGATTTTGCATCTACTCCTATTTTAGAAGAAAAAGGAGAAAGAGAACCAAAAGATAAAGAGGCTATTGTAATGGTTGACTCTGCTCTATTTGCTATTAAAGAAATAATGGCAAAACATCCCGAATCCTTACTTTATGGACAAGATGTTGGAAAACGATTAGGAGGTGTATTTCGTGAAGCGGCAACATTAGCACAAACATTTCGAGATAACAGAGTATTCAACACTCCAATTCAAGAAGCATTTATTATTGGAAGTACAGTTGGTATGTCGGTTGTAGGATTAAAACCAATTGTGGAAGTTCAATTTGCCGATTATATTTGGCCAGGATTAAATCAATTGTTTACTGAGGTAAGTCGTTCCAACTATTTGTCAAATGGGAAATGGCCTGTAAGTTGCATAATTCGTGTTCCTATTGGAGCTTATGGAAGTGGCGGCCCTTATCATTCATCTTCAGTTGAATCAGTTTTGGCACAAATAAAAGGAATTAAAATTGTCTATCCTTCTACTGGTGCAGATTTGAAAGGTTTGATGAAATCAGCATATTATGATCCTAATCCTGTAGTTATATTAGAACATAAAGGTTTGTACTGGAGTAAAATAAAAGGGACTGAGAAAGCCAAAACTATTGAACCATCAGAAGATTATGTAATTCCTTTTGGTAAAGGAAGAATCGCTTTGGAATCTGAAAGTTCTGAAACAAATTCTATTTGTATCATTACTTATGGAATGGGGGTTCATTGGGCTTTAAATGCTGCAAAAGATCATAAAGGAAAAGTTGAAATTGTTGATTTAAGAACTATTTATCCACTTGATGAAAAATTAATTTTTGAAAAGGTAAATAAGCATGGGAAATGTTTAGTTATAACAGAGGAGCCTTATAATAATTCATTTGCACAAAGTTTAGCTGGTAGAATTCAAGAGAAGTGTTTTGAAAAATTAGATGCACCTGTATTTATATTAGGTTCTGAGAATATACCAGCAATACCACTTAATTCCAAATTGGAGGAGACCATGATTCCTAATGCAGAAAAAGTAAGTGAAAAGATTGAAAGAATTCTGAAATATTAAAAAGGAGAAAATAGTTATTCTTACAAGAAAAATGCAAGTATTTCTACTTGCATTTTTTCTGTGCGGCTGAAGGGACTCGAACCCCCACGCCTTGCAGCACCAGATCCTAAATCTGGCATGTCTACCAATTCCATCACAGCCGCAAAATTGGAGAGCAAAGATATTATTTTTTAACATTCTTTCATAAAAGCAAAACAGAAGATTATTAAGTTTTATATTTGTTTTTTCAAATTAATAAAATAAAATATGAGTTTATCAGTAAAAGGAAGAATCAGCAGTAAATTAAGTGTAGAAAACGGTACATCAAAAGCAGGGAAAGAGTGGAAAAAACAATCTTTTCTAGTTGATACTAGTGCACAATATAATCCTGAAATTTGTTTCCAATTGTTTGGTGAGGATAAAATCGCAATGTTAGAGCATTATAATATAGGGGATCAAGTGGAAGTGTCATTCAACCTTTCTTCAAGAGAATGGAATGGAAGATATTTTCATAATGTAGATGCTTGGAAAATTGAGAAAATCGCAGATGAAGATTCTGCTTCAAAAAAAATAGAAGAACCACCAATTTTTGATGCGAACGAATCAGCAGAGGACGACTTGCCATTTTAGAAAATGATTTTTGCCAATCGGTTTGAGAAAATGTTTAAGTCAGTATTACCGACTCCTTTTACCATAGCGGTAATACTTACTTTTTTGACCTTTCTACTCGCATTATTCTTTACAAAGTCAGAAGTTGAAGAATCGTATATTCTTCAACTTTTGCAATTCTGGGAGCAAGGGGTTTGGCATCCACCCCTTCTTGTTTTTGCGATACAAATGATGCTGATGCTCGTGCTCGGACACGCTTTAGCTCTTAGTAAACCTATCAGTAAGATCATAGAAATAGGTACAAAGTATTGCAAGGATACTGCCAATGCGGCTGCTATTATCTGCTTTCTCACCCTTTTAGTTTCTTTCTTTAATTGGGGATTAGGCCTTATCTTTGGTGCAATATTTGCTCGAAAAGTTGGGGAACATGCAAGTAAAAAAGGAATAATACTCAATTACCCTCTTATTGGTGCAGCTGGTTATTCAGGGTTAATGGTTTGGCATGGCGGAATATCTGGTTCTGCACCCATAAAGATTGCAGAAGAAGGACATTTCTTAATTGATAAAATAGGGGTTATTTCCCAAGCAGATACCATTTTCTCTACTATGAATATTAACATCAGTATTGTTTTGCTGATTACCCTTCCTTTGCTAATGTATTATTTAGGAAAACAAAACAAAGGCAGTTTAATAAACCTTAACACGGAAGAGAAAGAAGAGAATACTATTTTTAGTGGAGCAGAAAAATTAGACCATTCAAAAATTATAGCATGGGGTTTTGGCGGTATTATTTTATTTTATGCTTTTTATAAAGCATTAATACTTCCAGAAACTATTTCCTTAAGAGTCATTAACCCTAACTACATCAATTTAGTATTGCTTGGGCTAGCGATTGTAATGCATAAATCATTCTTTAGTTTTTTAAAAGCAATAGATAATGCTATTAGTGGTGCCTCTGGTATCTTAATACAATTTCCTCTTTATTTTGGAATTATGGGTATTATGAACCATTCAGGTTTAGTACAAATTATGTCTGACTTTTTTGTGAATATCTCTAATGACACTACATTTCCTATTTTTACTTTTATTAGTGCTGGCATTGTAAATGTATTTGTGCCAAGTGGTGGCGGACAATGGGCTATACAAGGACCTATAATTGTTGAGGCAGCTACACAATTGGGTGTTAGTATACCTAAAAGTGTCATGGCTTTAGCTTATGGTGACCAACTAACTAATATGTTACAGCCATTTTGGGCTTTACCTCTTTTAGGAATTACAGGCCTTAGAGCTAAAGAAATTTTACCTTACACCCTTATTTTACTACTTGTTGGAATTGTTATTTTTATTGGAGGACTTTTGTTTTTTTAATCCTTTACATCAAAAGCATCTCTAAGTCCATTACCTAAAAGCATAAAAGCCAGCACCAATGACATTATGGCTACTCCAGGAATAATGGCCAAATAAGCTTTATCCATAATAATATAAGCATAATGGTCTTTTATCATTCCGCCCCAACTGGGCATAGGAGGTTGTGCGCCAATTCCAAGAAAAGAAAGCCCAGCTTCAATCAAAATAGCAGCTGCAAAATTAGCTGCTGAAATCACAATTACAGGCCCAATTATATTTGGTAAAATATGCTTGAAAATAATTCTAGAAGGCTTGTAGGCCAATGCCTTTCCTGCCTCTACATATTCAGATTCTCTGATAGATAACACTTGCCCTCTAACAATACGAGCAACCTCTACCCACATGGTTAAACCGACCGCTACAAATACTTGCCAAAATCCTTTCCCTAATGCTAAAGTAATAGCAATGACCATAAGCAAAGTTGGAATAGACCAGATCACATTCACTAGCCACATAATTATATCATCTGTTCTTCCTCTAAAATAACCAGCAATAAGACCTAAACTAATCCCAATTATTAATGAAATAAAAACTGCAATAAAGCCAACAGAAA
>CAYZIA010000023.1:0-11685 GCA_964478325.1 uncultured Weeksellaceae bacterium | reverse complement strand
TTTTACATCTTCTTTTGGTATTTCCAAAAAAGTAACCTTTGTAAATGGTTTTAGAGTAGTTAATTCAAGATGCATCTGATTTGCCATTGGCGTCTTATCGGGGCTAATAAAAACTGCTAAAATTCCAACAAAAAGACAACCAACAACAAATAGCAATGCACTAAAAGACATTTTATTGTTTTTTAATTTCTGCCAAGCCAAGCTATTTAAAGATTCTTTTTTCATTTCTTATGTATTCTTCCTTTCCACTCAAAAGAACTTGTAAAAGATAAAATTACAATTAAAATAATATAGAAGCAGTAAAATATCTCAAAAGGCAAAATCCAAAAAGCCAAGTTTCTTTTTTTGAAAAATTTAAGAATAGGAGTTAAAAAAAGATAATCAGCAATATACTTTACTAAAAACAACGTCAGAAAGAATTCAAGCCATTGCATATTAAAAAGGGATAAAACAAATAAAGTGGTAATACTAATATTCATCAGAAACACCAAGATACTAATAGCAATTGTGTCCCAATCTTTGTAATAACTACTTTTGGCTGTCCATCTTTTTCTTTGATTGATGAGTGCTAATATATTAGGCTGACTGCTTGTTCTTACAATTGCTTCTTTCTGCTTTGCAAAAGCAATTCCATTAGCATATTTCTGTTTGACCTTGTGCATCAGGAACACATCATCCCCAGAAGCAATATTGTTATCAAAGGAGTTGACTTCTGCAAAAACAGATCTGCGATAGGCAAAATTTGCACCATTACAAAAAATGCTTTTTCCTCTGCCAATTGCTGCTGCCCCTGATCCAATCAAACTTAGAAATTCCAAAGATTGTAATTCCCAAAAAATTCCTTTTTTATTTTTAAATAATACAGGAGCTGAAACCATCTTTATTTTTTCATCAGAGAAATAAGCTATAATAGTAGTTATCCAATTCTCAGTAACTGAGCAATCGGCATCGGTACAAACAATAATATCACCTTTTGCAAAAGATATTCCTTTTTTAATAGCTGTTTTTTTACCTTCCTCTCCTTCACCTAAACATACTATCTTTAACTTATTCCAAATTGCTGCTTCCTTTTCTAAAATTGATACGGTTTCATCAGTAGAATGGTCATTTACAACTATAAGTTCAAAACGATTCTTGTCAAAGTTTTGCATTCTTATTTGCTGAATAAGATTCGAAATATTATTCTGTTCATTTCGGCAAGCTACAATTACACTTACAGAATCCTTATCATTTTTATCTATTGCATTTGGAATCTTTTGCCATGCATTTCTATATAATAAAAAAACGAAAAAATACCAAACGCCTAAAATTGATAAGAAAATAAATATGATTTCCATTTATACTTTTCTGAAAAATTTAAGTGTAAACACAAAGAAGGCCCCAATGAGTGCAGGAAGCAATAAATTAATCACCCACAAAACAAAAGTAGCAGAGAGAATTCCTAAGATATTAGCAGAAACAAGCGAAAATAAATAAACAGCCACTGAGCCCCTTATACCAATCTCAGAAATAGCAATAGTCGGAATAATAGAAATAATAAAAAGCATAACCATTGTTAGAATAATGGCGTCAAAGTACATAATATCTACTGTAAATAATTTAAGTAAAATGAAAAATTGAGTAGTAAAAATAGCATATCGAATAATGGAAAATATAAATATAAAAACCAACTCTTGGGTATTGTAATAGGTAAAAACTTCCTTGTATTTTTTGTATTTTGAAAGCCAAGAAAACTTATCCATTAAATTCGAGATTATTGAGATATTATGAAAAAGTAATAGTAGTAAAATATTCAGAAGCAAAAGCATAAAGAACATCACAGGATAAGCAAATTCCATTTCTTGATATAACTTATCTAATTCTGGAATATAATTATTCAAAAACAAAATACCCATAGAACCAAAAAAAATAGTAGTCAAAAGTTGTGCCATAGATCCTAAAACTGTTATTAAAACCCCTTGAATTCTATCGGCTTTTTCTAAACAAAATACTCTGCCTCCATACTCACCAATTCTGTTTGGTGTAAAAACGGAAACTGTAATTCCTGAAAAAACTGCCCGCAAAGAAGTAAGCATACTTACTTTTTCAATTTTTCCAATCAAGAATTGCCATTTGATCGCTTCTACTAACCAATTGAAAAACATCATAATGAAAACTAAAAAAACTAAAGACTGATTTCTAAAAATTGTTTGCTTGATAAAATCAATGTCAAATCCTTCAATCGCCTTTTTGCTTGTAAGTTGTTGATACAAAAAATACAGAGCAAATACTACAATTGTAATTTTTAATAGTAAGCCAAGTGTTTTTTTCGAAAGCATTGTTTAGTTTTGTCTTGCAAATATACTTAAAGATACCAATTGCGAACAGATAAAATTATATTAGGAATTGACCCAGGAACTACCATTATGGGTTATGGGCTTATACAAATTAAAGGAAAGAAGATGGAGCTATTGCAAATGGGTGTTTTACATTTATCTAAATTGAGTTCACATGCACTGAAATTAAAGCGAATATTTGAACGAACATTAACCATGATAGATGAATACAAGCCAGATGAGTTAGCAGTAGAAGCTCCATTCTTTGGGAAAAACGTACAATCGATGTTAAAGTTGGGAAGAGCACAAGGAGTTGCAATGGCTGCTGGTCTTTATAGAAATATCCCTATTTTTGAATATAGTCCGAAAAAAATAAAAAAGTCAATTACCGGAAACGGAAACGCTTCTAAAGAACAAGTAGCTGCTATGTTAAAATCATTATTAACAATAAAAGAAATGCCAAAACATTTAGATGCCACTGATGGATTGGCTGCCGCAGTTTGTCATTCTTTTCAAAGGGATTCAGCAGAGAGAGGAAAAAGTTATACTGGATGGAAAGCTTTTGTAAAAAACAATCCAGATAAATTGAAATAGTTACACTTCTCTTCTTATCTTTTGTGCAATTTCTTCAAATTCTTGCTGTGTAAGTTTCATTCTTGGATTTTCAAAATTTATATTACTTATTCCTTTTGTTAAAGGTACCAGATGAATGTGAGCATGTGGAACTTCTAATCCAATAACTGCTATTCCAATTCTTTCACATATTATAACTTTTTCTATGGCTTTTGCAACTAATTGAGCAAAACACCAGAGAGTCGAAAACGTCTTAAAATCTAAATCAAAAATATAATCTATTTCTTTTTTGGGTATTATAAGTACATGTCCTTTTGTAAGAGGGGAAATATCTAGAAAAGCTAGAAACCTTTCATCTTCTGCAACTTTGTAAGCAGGTATTTCACCTTTTACTATTTTACTAAAGATGCTTGACATATTTTAGGTTGTAATAGAAATAATCTCAAATTTCACAATACCACTTGGCACTTGAATCTTAGCAATTTCACCTACTTTCTTCCCAAGTAATCCTTGTGCTATAGGTGATTCTACCGAAATCTTTTTTTCTAGCAAATTAGCTTCTAATTCTGGAACTATAGAATAAGTAAGTTGCATATCATTTTCGGTATTTCTAATAGTAACCTTGGTAAGTAAATGCACAGAAGAAGTATCTAATTCAGTTTCATCAAGCACCCTTGCTTGGTTTAATTGTCCTTCTAATTTTGCAATTTTTGCTTCTAATATTCCTTGCGCTTCCTTTGCAGCATCATATTCTGCATTTTCTGACAAATCTCCTTTGTCTCTTGCTTCTGCAATTTCTTTGATAATATTAGGACGCTCTATAGTTTTAAGATGATTTATTTCATCTTGTAAATTCTTTAGCCCTTCCTTAGTAAAATATTTTATATCACTCATAGTAAATATAACATCATCACAAAAAGAGAATTTCTCCTCTTTTCATGAAAAATTAATCTTAGTTAATTAGAGATTTATTCTTGCTCCTAAGGAGTGTGACCCTTGGAAAGGGTCGGTATGTCGATAAGAATAATCTACACCAAAAGTTTTACCCCCACCCATTGGAACCTCTATAGTAAAACCTCCACTTGGACCTCTTAGAGCTGTAGTTCTAGTTGATGGCGTTCTAAGACCTTCTTCTATAGTGTATCCACACCTTATCATAAACATATCTCGGAAAGAATACTCACAACCTAAACGATATTGATCTTTCTGAAAAGCATTAGATGTAAAAGTTCCGGAACCTGTAAGCCGGTGTCTTAAATAAAGTAAATCATATGCTAAACCAATATTAAGCAAGGATGGTAATTCAAACTCAGCTGATTTATGATTTACTGCCATTTGATAATTAGGGTCTACATAATCTCTAAAAGTGAGTCCATCTCCTGAAAAGCTCATTCTAGGACCAATGTTTTTTAAAGAAATACCAAATTTCAAATTGTCCTTAGCTCCAGTTACATATTGAATCCCAGCATCGAAAGCCACTCCTCCTGCACTTACATTCGAGATTTGTTCAGAAATCATTTTGATAGTAAAACCACCATAAATACTATTCGAAAAAGTTTTAGCATACGATAAACCAATATTCATAAACTTAGGAGAAAATGTTCCGATTCCTCCATTAGGAAGATCCTCAGTTGTAATTTCAATATCACCAAAATCCATAGACATAATACCAAGTGCTAGTACACCTGACTCTCCCACTTTTTGAGCAAAACCAAAAGTATTGATATAACTTACCGCTTCATTATTGTTATACATTAGCCAATTAGTTCGTGAAAAGATGAGCTCAGTTTTAGGCGTAAATGCCAAACCAGCAACATTGTTAAACATACCTTCTAGCCCTCTAACACAAGCTACATTTGCTCCTGCCCAACCCGAACTTCTTGCCCATGGATTGATAAGTAATTCGGAAGCACCTGCTTGTCCGGCTCTTTGCTCATTTCCAGCAAAATTATCTTTTACAGGAACTATAATAAAAACTACAACTAGTAGGGTTTTTAGCCAATTATTTATTTTTTTCATATTAGTAGTATTCATTTTATCTAAAATTTAGAAAGTATCTAAGTCAATAGGACGCATTACACCAAACCATTTAAGCACTTTTTCACCAACTCCTTTTGCATCCACATGTATTACATATAGCCCTGATGCAACTGGAATACCAAAAGTATTTTTTAAATCCCAATCGACTGAATTCATTTTATCATTCTTTTTTATTTGCTTCACCAAAGTTCCACTAATTGTATATATAGAGATTGTAGCTCTTTTTGGAAGATTAGTAATCTTAATTCTATTATCAAGCTGAGAGGTTTCATAAGTGGAATATGCGTAATACGGATTAGGCACTACATTGATCATATCTAATGCATTTACAGCTGTTTTATGGTCTCCTTTTTCAGCTACAATATCATCTGTTGAAAATCTATACATAGCACTAAATCCATTCTCTGGAATAGGACTTATAACTCTTGCATTAGTACTGCCTGAGAATGAAGTACTAGAAGCGGTAAAAGTATCACCTGGAGCATATGACGTTCCGTTATGGTTTATGTTTGCACCCATCAAAAAATATGTTGTTCCTAAAGTTAAATCGTCATTCTTGTCAAGTATTGCTGAAGCATCTCTTGTTATATATTGCTCGTATGGCTTACTAACTCTAAGCTTAACAGTTGCATCATTTTTCTCAGATGGAGTTTTATACCATGGTATAGATCTCCCAGGAGCCAATATTGGCATACCAACCCAAGAAGCATTTCTAAATATTTGCCAAATATTGGCTGCATATCCTGGATTTGGCTGTCCTGTAGGGAGTATATAATTTTTTAGTTGATTATAAATCCAAGCACATTCATCATAATTAGGACTCAGTGTTCCGTCAATATAAGTACTATCTTTTTTTACATCAGCGGAGCCATTAATTATATAAACAAAATGTTTTCCACCAAGCAGGTAAGATCCTTGTGAAAATTCTCCGGTTTGAGGAGAGTACATTGGTACTTCAGAAGTTACAATATTGGAAGTAGGATTCCATTCTAAATCTTTTCCATTATCTTCTGCTAAATAAGAATCTTCTGCAAAAATTATATTTAATCTTTCGCCTGTTTCTATATCTATAGCATAACCAGGGAACCAACTCATGCCCATTGTACCATCATTAACAGGATTGCCAAATTTATCTATTGAAGGTGTTAGGCGTAAGCCCATTTTAGTTTGCCCACCAACTGAAAGCAAATCATCATCTTGTGCTTCTACCACCACGCATTTTGACCATTTAGATCTGTCATCTGTAAATACAATATCCACTGAATGTAAATTAGCCATTTTAATTTGATCTGTGGTAGACTTGCTATAACCAGGTCCATCTTTATAAACAGATGCTAAATGATAAGGTGCCCAAGTTCCTCCAGAATATTCTAAAGTAAAATTATTACCAAAGAAATTATTTATAGGAACTGCCACATTTTTTGTAATAGCAGTTTCATACACACTATTTGGATCATCATCTGTCGAGTAATCGCTAAGTTGTGTATTGTTGTCATTCTCATAAGAGCCTGCTCTTATCCAGTTTAACCCCCAGAAATATCCATTTTCATCATCTCTATCTGGAACACCTGATAACCATCTATCATTAATATTTTTAAATTCCATAGAAGAAGAGATCAAACCATTATTCGTAATAATAGTAGGATCTTCTGCTGGATTGACTCCTTGTTGAATCTTTACAGTAAGTCCAGTACCTCCAATCAATTTTTCAGAACCTACTTCAATTGGTTTGTTGGAAGATGCTACTTTATTTCCTGTAGCCTCATTTCTAAGCACCCATTTTCCATAAGATGTAACTGTACTTACACCTTGTACAATCGTGTAAAGAGGGTCTTCTAAAGTAAATATATAAGTTCCTTTTTTGACTGCAACAGGGTCAACTACTGAAACATTTATTGGCCCTAGTCCATTTTCATACATAGGATTTAGAGATCTATGAGTAGGGGAATTAAGAATCTCAATAATAGTTGAATCTGTGAGTTCCATTGGAATATTTCCATTACCTGTACCTTCCAACCTTTCAATTCTTAAACCATCGCCGAAAGAAGAGTTAAGGTTAGTTCCTCCTGCTTCAGGTTCAGTAAAGTGTGGAATATGAGAATATACTTGTATATTTCTCCTTCCTGCAATATATGGTTGATTACGACCATCATAATCAATTGCATCTACGTCATAAGGATCTGCATTCTCTTCAGCTTTGTTATAGGCGTAAGCAAGCGCCATATAATGATATGTTTTATGATTTACTAAACGTGTATTTCCTAAAGCAAATCTATCTTCCGTAATTTTGAAAGAATACTCAATTCCATTATCAACAGAACCCTGCATCCCCGAACTAAGCACTCCACTAACTTCTTCTACAGGTGTATAAACGCCTAAAATAGGATCTAGATACTGATTTACAATACCTGTAACCTCATCTTTTACATCACATCTAAAAATAAGTCTTGCTTTATCTGGGTCATCCAAATCAGTAACAGAAGTAGTGGCATCTATTAATTGATATACTAAATAACCTTGGAAGTCATAATTAGGATCGGATTGTAAATTAGCAGGCTTGGTAATATAAGGATCTTTCTCCGCATAACTTTCATTTACATTATTGGATGATGTTCCATTAGAGAGTGTAAAAATAAGTTCTTTATCTAATTCTCTAACTGTTAAATCAGGAGCATCCGGACCATTTAAGATGTTGAAATTGTTATCAAAAAGTGCTTGTGCCTCACGATCATATACTTTTAATAGTTGCACAGAAGCAGTCGGACCACCCGCCTTTGCTCTTGCCCACACCACACCAACTGTAATATAATTTACAGCACCTGGCGCCAGGGAAAAAGGGCCTGCAGATTGCAGGAATCTCCTATCAGCAGGAATGTTTCCAGCAGTTACTTCTGTCCATTCTCCATACTGAGCATACATATCAGGATAATTTGGTGTAGAAATTGGATCTCCTCTATCAGTTGAACCTGGGAACATAAAGTTACAAAGTTCAGTTGTAGCTCCAGGACCATTTCCTTTTCCATCTCCACCATAGGTCATTGGCACATTATCTTTCCAAATACCTTGTAAATAGTTGTAAAAGTGTGTTCCAGTTGAAGGATTACCTGTTACAGTAAAATCGTTATTGTAATAAACAAACTTTGACATAATAACTTCCTCATATTGAGTATATTCCCATTGTCCTGTTACAGGATTTATAATTGAATCCATCTCATCTACAAATCCATCTCTATCATTATCAATCAAATCATATTCATCAGCTCTTGGGCCTTGAAAAAAATCAACACCTATAGCTGGTGGATTAAAACCATATCCGGAAGCACCTTCATCTTCTGCATCACCATTGTAGCAGAACCCTAATCCTAAACCGACATCACAACCCACATAATCGTCGAGATACCATCCTAAATCAGGATCTACCCATTGGCCAAAATAAGTTTCAGTGAGTGGCTGAGTTCCTCTATTAATAATTTTATAGTTATAAAAAGTCATATCATTGACTTCATTTTCAGCAACAAAGCCAAATCCTTGTGCGTGAATCTCTAACCCAATTGGCTCTGCTTCAGTTTCAGTGTGTATGTTTCCTTTATCATTAAACACCCACCAAAGCGTTTGGTCTCCATAGAGTTTTGCATTATCATTGGTTCCCGTCATATTATAATCTGGATAGTCACCATCATAAGCACTATAAAAACCATCTCCATTAGCATCATGAAAAGGAGCTAAATAAGCATCTTGCCCAGGCCCTCCATGTGCTGGCCATTCTAAAATTTCGTCTGGAATCTCATAAGTTGGGTCTTGAGCCACTACATGTCTATCAATAAACTCTTCTACTTGTGAACGGTCAATTTTGAAATGCTTGTTGTATTCCTGACATTCATCATCTGTAATTGAAGCAGTATTTACATTCAATGGGCCTGGCCAAAAGTCATCACCACCTTGCCTATAAGTTTGAGCAGCAGCTTTTAATTGTCCTCCATTGTCTACTCCTCCAATCCAAAGCGCTCCAGCAAATAAAGAATTTTTCAGCCCTCCCTTTGGGATTTCGTATTGAGCGTCATTTAAATCCCACCACATATCGCCACCTCCTAAAATGGTAGCTCTTACATTATTCACATCCAAATCGGTTTGTGAAGTAGAAGCAGCACAACCTGCAGCTATTTTTGTTAGCACGCTATTACTCATTCCGGGATAGGTTACATTTTCTTTAGCTAAAGCATTAGTACAGATAAAAATAAGCGAAATAGCAAAAAATTGTTTTACTTTATTTTTCATGAATATTATATTTTTCTTTAAACTCATTTATTTAATAATTTAGAAACTAATGGTTAGCCCTAAGTTCATCATTCTTGGTAAAGAGTAATGAGAAGGATTATTAACTTTTATTTCATATAGATCTACAAAAGATTCTGGATTGTTTTTGGTGTTAATTTCATTCTGAGAAGCAGAAGCAGATAGATATCCATCATCCTCCGGATTACCAGTTGCTCTGTAAACGCTTATAATATTTCTGGTATTGAATAAGTTTTGTGCTTGCAAATACACGTTTACATGCGAACGTTTTTTATCGTTCCACTTAATCTCAAATTCTTTGTTTATTTTAGCACTTACTCTAGATTGCCAAGGTAAACGAGAACCATAAAGCGTTCCTTCTAAAGTAGAACGATCGTTAATACCAAAAGCTGCCTCTTGAGTAACATTAGATTGTTTGCTATAAGGTGTGCCAGAACCAGCTGAAACGATTGCATTAAATCCAGCTCTTTGCAAAATTTTCTTTCCAAATAGAATTGGGCCATTATAATCTTTTCCATGTCCGTAATGGTAATCAACAGAAAGAGATATTGCATGTCTTTGATCAAAAGAAAGCGGAGTCATAGTTCTTAAATTTGGTTGCTCTGTATTAGCCAAGCTATAACCAGAAGTAGCTGAGGAACCTGTTCCATCTGCAAATTGAAGAGTGTAGTTTGCTGTTAAACTTACATTATTAGTTCTTCTTAAATCAAAAGCAACCGATAAACCTTTCACTGTACCAAAATCTAAGTTTTGCATGGTCATATATCTTCCAGGGTATGCACCAGGTAAATTCATAACTTGTATCATATCTCTTAATTCTTTATAGAAAAGAGAAATCGTTAAAGCAGATTTTAAACTTAAGGTTTGAGCAAACCCAATTTCATAATCGACTGTTTTTTCTGGTTTTAAATCTGGATTGTTAAGCAAGCCACCAATGTTTTGCTCTAAGAAATAGTATTGAGTTGGATCGAAACGACTTCTTTCTGGAGGTCTTTGTGTAAGCACATCATAATGGGCAAAGAACTGTGCCTCATCAGAGATTGGAAAAGAGAAAGCAATTCTTGGCATAAAAATGGTTTGTGGTTCGTAATCTTTAAAAGCGTCTGTCTTTAAATCACCACTTACTGCATCTACTGCAGATTTTACCATTGGAGCAATTTTTCCTCCAGCAGCATTTATTAATATATCAGGAGTAGAAATCTCAGCACCAGTTGCATCATACCAAGTGTCTCCTTTCCTGTACCCAACAATAGAAGATTGTGATGTAATATCATCTACATATACATAATAGTCCTCACCGAATTGTGATAAACTACCCAAATCTCGCGCTTTGTCAGAACTTGCCGTATAAGTATCGTATAATAAATACTTATCTTTTAGCACTGGCTGATTAGCATCATATCTATCTACCCTTAAACCTACATTGAAAATAAGGTCTTCAATAGCAAATTTATCTTGCACATATCCAGCTGTATAAATTGGTTGAAAAGCAGCAATTGGCCTAGTATAATTTCCGTCTACCTTCTTATTTAGAAAATCGCTAAATGTAGGTTGGTTTGTGTGTCTGTTTCCTAAATAATCATAACCATAATATCCCACATAAGATCCTCCATTATTTAAAAGTTCATCAGCAGAAAACCAGCTTAAATCAAACTTATCCGGACCATAAGAATCAACATCAATCCATTCAGTATTATTTATGTTAGTTTTTCCAAATATATCTTTTCTTAAATTTGAATCAAAAAATGATTGTTCCTCTGCTACATAAAGCCGATCAAAATTAACTGTATCTTTATATATTCCATTTTCATCAAATACTGGATGTGGGTTGGCTAAATCTAATTGAGTAAGGTGCTTATTAGTCAATTGTCTCATATAGCCCCAAAGCCCAACAGGATTTACTCCCCAAGATGCATCTAATCTTTGTTCGTACTCTACGCCAAAGGAAAACTCATGATCTTTAATATCGGCAGAACCAGATGCTTTAAATGTAGTTTGTGAATAATAAGAGTATCCATAATAATTATATTCTCTTCCAAAAGGATACCAAAGGGAATAAATAGACTGAGAGCGTTCGCCATTTCTGAGTCCAACTCCTTGTAAATCTAATGGAGTTCTAATTACACCATCCATACCATAACCACCTATATAGGAAGTCATACCATAATCTCTAAACATTTCAAAATATTTATTAGTATAAATAGCAGCATCAGGATTTAAACTTCCCGCTTTAAAGGTGTAAAGGGTATCTGTCCAACCGGAATGAATTTGCCCAGAAAAATACTGACTCCTGGTTGTATCGTAAATAGTCCCAGAATCATAAATATTCTCTTTATAGGTATTGAATTTTCCTATATATCCATAATCAAAAATATTCTCGTTATGCGAATCATCTTGGGTTTTGTATTGGTTTCTGGTATAATCTCCTTGAATGGTAAAGAAGGCATTTTTTATGGTAGAAGCA
>CAYZIA010000022.1:0-17988 GCA_964478325.1 uncultured Weeksellaceae bacterium | reverse complement strand
TATGAGTGATAAAAAAGACATTCGTAAATTTACTTTTAAACAAATCCAATCATTTTGTTTAGAAAATAATTTGCCAGCGTTTAGAGCAAAGCAATTGCAGGAATGGCTTTGGAGAAAAAGAGCAACCTCATTCGATGAAATGACTTCTCTTTCCAAAGAAATGAGGGATTTGTTTGCTGCTCATTTTGTCATCAATGCCTTAAAAATCCATAAAGCAGAAAAGAGTATAGACGGAACCATAAAATACAGCATACAATTACATGATAAAAATTTTGTGGAGGGAGTTTTAATCCCATCCAAAAAGAGGATAACTGCTTGTATCTCTTCTCAAGTTGGATGTAGCTTAGATTGCTATTTTTGTGCAACAGGGACACTTAAATTAAAAAGAAATTTAGATGCTGCTGAAATTTATGACCAAGTTTTTATTCTAAATGAGGAGTCTCTTTCTAACTTTAAAAAACCGCTTTCCAACATTGTCTTTATGGGAATGGGAGAGCCGCTTTTAAACTACAATAATCTGCTTGAAAGCGTAGAATTAATCACTACTGATAAAGGGTTGGGAATATCACCAAGAAGAATTACTGTTTCCACCGCCGGTATTGCTAAAATGATAAAAAAATTAGGGGATAATAAGGTTAAATTCAATTTGGCTATTTCATTGCACACAGCTTCTGATAGTAAACGAGACGTCTTAATGGCACTAAATAAAAAAGTGAAATTAGCTGAACTCAGAGAATCAATTAGATATTTCTATGATAAAACTGGCAGTAGAGTTACATACGAATATATTCTATTTAAGAATCTAAATAGTAGCATTGAAGATGCTCAGAAATTAGTGCAATTTGCAAAAGTTAGCCCTTGTAAAATAAACTTAATTGAATACAATAAAATAGATGGAATGGATTATAAAAAAGCAAGCAAAAAAAACACAGAAAACTTCATTTCTTATCTGGAAGAGAAAAATATTATAGTCAATTTAAGAAAAAGCAAAGGCAAGGATATTTCGGCTGCTTGCGGTCAATTAGTAAATAAGCTTCAATAACTTTTTAACAACTCTTTTTTTTCGAAAGATTAGCGCAAACTTCTTTGTATATTCGCTCTCTATCTTTTTAAAAATTTGTCTGCAATAAACAAAATAAAATTGCCTATAAGTCAAGAGATGTTGCTTTTTGAAAAAAAGTTCAAAGCATCTCTTTCGAGCAAAGTGCCTTTGCTCGATAAAGTAATGCATTATATTATTAAGCGGAAAGGAAAGCAAATGCGTCCAATGTTTGTTTTCCTATCAGCAAAACTTTGTGGAAAAGTTACAGAAAGCACTTATATTGCAGCTTCCCTAATTGAGCTTTTACATACAGCGACTCTGGTGCATGATGATGTGGTAGATGAAGCTAATTTCAGAAGAGGATCTTTTTCTATCAATGCTCTTTGGAAAAATAAAATTGCAGTTTTAGTAGGGGATTTCCTACTTAGTAAAGGTTTGCTTTTGGCAGTAGAAAATAATGAGTATGAACTTTTGAAGCTAATGAGTAAGGCCGTAAAGCAGATAAGTGAGGGTGAACTTTTGCAAATTGAAAAAGCAAGAAAACTAGATCTTGAGGAAGTCGTTTATTTTGAAATTATTCGGCAAAAAACTGCAACTTTAATTGCAGCTTGTTGTGCTTGTGGGGCGAATTCTAGTACTAATGATAAAAAAATTGTAGAAAAACTTCATCTTTTTGGAGAAATGGCCGGTATTGCTTTCCAAATTAAAGATGATCTTTTTGATTATACTCACAACCCAATCATTGGAAAGCCAACTGGTATTGATATAAGAGCACAGAAAATGACTTTGCCACTAATCTACACTTTAAATATCAGTGATCCCGTGCAGAAAAAAAGTATTATTAATATCGTAAAAAATCATAATACTGACAACAAAAAAGTAGCAGAATTAATTCAGTTAGTAAAGGAAAGCGGAGGATTAGAGTATGCCACAAAAAAAATGAAAGAATATCATAAAAAGGCATTAATTATTTTAGAAGATTTTGAAGATAATGATGCAAAAGTTTCACTTAAAAAAATGATTGATTTTGTAATTGAAAGAAAGCAATGATTCCAAAAGAAAGCATAGATAAAATATTTGAAGCAGCCAGAATTGAAGAAGTGGTTGGAGGATTCGTTCAACTTAAAAAAAGAGGAGCAAATTTTATTGGGCATTGTCCTTTTCATGACGAAAAAACACCATCATTTACAGTTTCTGCTAGCAAAGGAATTTATAAGTGTTTTGGTTGTGGAAAGGGTGGGAATAGCGTAAGTTTTGTAATGGAGCATGAACATTACTCTTATCCAGAAGCATTAAAATATCTAGCAGAAAAGTATAGCATTGAAATAGTAGAAAAAGAAATGACTCCTGAGCAAAGCATCAGAGCAAATGATAGGGATAGTTTGTATGTAATCTCCTCTTTTGCTAATAAGTTTTTTCAGCAGCAATTATGGGGGACAAAGGAGGGCAAAGCCGTAGGGCTTAGCTACTATAAAGAAAGAGGGTTTTTAGAAGAAACCATCAAAAAATTTCAATTAGGTTACAGCCCAAAACAAAAAGATGCGCTCGGTAAAGAATCCTTAAAATCCTCATTTCAAAAAAAGTATTTAGAAGATTCTGGACTTTCAATTATAAAAAATGGAACTATAAATGATAGATTTAGAGAGAGATTGATGTTCCCAATTCATAGTTTTTCTGGAAGAGTTTTGGGATTTGGTGGCCGCACATTGCAAAAGAATAATAAGGCAAAATATATTAACTCTCCTGAGAGTTTAATCTATTTAAAAAGCAAAATTTTGTATGGTATCTACTTTGCAAAACAACATATCAGCAAGCAAAATAATTGCTACATTGTGGAGGGGTATACAGATATGATTTCCCTTTATCAATCAGGGGTGGAAAATGTAGTTTCTTCTTCTGGGACTTCCTTAACTTCGGAACAAATAAAACTAATCAAGCGTTTTACAAAAAACATTACGATTCTTTTTGATGGGGATGCGGCCGGGGTTAAAGCGTCATTTAGAAGTATTGATATGATTTTAGCAGAAGGCATGAATGTAAAAGTCGTTTTATTTTCTGATGGAGAAGATCCAGATTCTTTTGCTAGGGCTTGTAGTCAGGAAGAATTAAAAAATTATTTGGTTGAGAATAGTAAAGATTTTATCACTTTCAAAACAGATGTTTTAAGTAAAAATACTAAAGATGATCCGACAAAAAGAATAGAAATGATAAAAGAAATCGCTTCTTCCATATCACAAATTCCTGATGATATAAGTCGTTCGGAATATATAAAAGTATGTAGCAGAATACTTAAAGTAAAAGAATTGGATTTATCAAAAGAAGTAGGATCTCAAAAAAGTAAAAGAGTAAGTCATTCCTCTGATGAAAAGCGAGAGGGAGATACAAAAAATGAAAAAATTAAAAGAAAACAACTAAAGGAAGAAAAAGAAATAGTCCGCCTTTTATTAAATTATGGGAATAAGACATTAAAATTTGAGAAGGAAACAATAAGCATTGCAGCTTTTATTATTGCTGAGTTAAAAGCAGACAAAATGACTTTTGAAAATGAACAATACCAAATGATGTTAGATGAAATTTCTGAGATTTTACAAAAAGAAGGAAAGATAAAATTAGAATATTTTACACTTCATTTCAACCCTGCTATTAGCCGATTAACCATTGATTTGATTAGCAATGAATATAATATGAGTGAGAATTGGGATAAACGACACAAAATCCTTACTGGAACGGAAGAAAATAAACTACGAAAAGCAGTGGAGAGCTCTCTTTATAGTTTAAAGCTAAAACATTTGGATACTAGATTAGGGGATATCCAATTCCAATTGAAAGAGAATCCTGAAGATGTAGAGCGGATTACAAAAACTTATGCTAAATATTTACAAGTAAGAAAACAAATTGCGGAAAAATTGGGTAGGACTATGTGCTGACCTTAATGTCTCGTAATTTTAATTGCAAGTTTTTCTTTCCATTCCAAACATTTTCATCAATAGAATAACAAATATCGAAGATTTGACCATCTTTAGTTTTACTAAAATGGTGCGCCAAACCAAAACCAATACTACTTATTGAGATTCTACTATTTTTATTTATAATTCCTAATCGTAAATGCGATTTCTCTACACCAACTACTCTTCCATAACCACTATCTTTTACAGCTTTTGTAATAAAAATTGGAGTAGGATTTTTTGGCCCAAAAGGAGAAAACTGCTGAATAATTCTAAAAAGTTTATCATTAATATCATGTAACTCTAACTCCATATCAATGGATATTTCTGGAGTTAATTGGTCCTGTGTAATAGAAGAAGAAACTACCTTTTCAAAAGCTATTATAAAATCTTCTAAGTTTTCTTTTTTTAGGGTAAGGCCTGCTGCATACATATGTCCTCCAAATTTCTCTAAATACTTTTCGCATTGAAAAAGAGCATTATACAAATCAAAGTTTTTAACCGAGCGAGCAGAACCCGTTAGTTCCCCATCTTTTTCAGCCAATACTATTGTTGGTTTATAATGGGTTTCTACAAGACGAGAAGCGACAATACCAACAACTCCTTTATGCCAATTTTCACTAAACACTACAGTTGAATTTTTATTTTCATCAATCATTTCCAAAGCTTCTTTGGTAATAAATTGATCAATATCTCTTCTTTCAAAATTTATTTTTTCAATTTTCTCTGCTACTACTCTTGCTTTCTCGAAATTCTTTTCAATCAATAATTCCACTGCAATTTTTCCATGTTCTAACCTGCCAGCCGCATTTATTCTTGGAGCAATTCCAAAAACAATATCAGGAATAGTCCACTTCCCTTTTCTGCCAGCAAAGTCCATTAGTGCTTTTATCCCAGCTCTAGGGATTAAATTTATTTGCTTTAATCCAAAAAATGAAAACACTCTATTTTCATCAATCATTGGGACAACATCTGCTGCAATGCTTACCACTAAAAAATCTAACAAGTGTATTATCTCTTTTAGGAGGATTTGATTTTTTTCACAATATCCCTGAATTAATTTAAACCCTACCCCACAGCCAGAAAGTTCCTTAAAAGGATAATTACAATCACTCTGTTTTGGATTTAAAACAGCAACGGCATTTGGTATTTTTTCTCCTGGATTGTGGTGGTCACAAATAATAAAATCAATCCCTTTCTCTCTGGCATAATCAATTTGTTGGACTGCCCCTATCCCACAATCTAAACTTATAATTAATGAGCAATTATTTTCTTTTGCATAGTCAATCCCTTGTAGTGAAATCCCGTATCCTTCTTTGTATCGGCATGGAATATAGAACTCAATATTATTAGTAATAGTCAACAAAAAAGTATACATCATTGCAACAGAAGTTGTGCCGTCCACATCATAATCCCCATACACCATAATCTTTTCATTATTTCTAATTGCTTTTTGAATTCTGCTCACTGCCTTCTGCATATCCTTCATTAAGAATGGTTTGTGAAAATGAGAAAAATCAGGACGAAAAAAATATTTTGCCTCATCATAAGTAGTAATTCCTCTAAAAACCAAAAGGTTCGCAATAGTTCTGCTTACACCCAGACTTTCGGATAATTCTTGAACAATTTTATTATTCGTTTCTTTTATTTTCCAGTTTTTCTCCATTGGGATTTCGCATTATCTTTGTTTGTGTAAGAATGGAATATTTATGAATAAGCTCAAAAATTTCAGCAATCATTTTCTCATTCATTCCAAAATCAACAGCATCTTCTTTCCTAAATCTTAAAATTTCAAACCATCTTTCTAATTGGAAAATAGTGATTTTGTTTTCTTTTTTAAAATGGGCAATTTGTTTTACAATTTTTTTTCTGTTTGATAAAATACTTACAATCTTTCTGTCCAAGAGATCAATATTCTCTCTAAATTCTTTAAGTTTAATATTTAAAAAATCATCATCTGTTGTCGTTTTTCTTAGCACCAAATTAGTTATTATTTGATATAGTTTATTTGGTGTAATTTGTTGTTCAGCATCACTCCATGCTCTGTTAGGATTGTGATGCGTTTCTATCATTAGACCATTGAAATTCAAATCCATAGCTGTTTGTGAAACCTCTTCTACCATTTCCCTATCGCCAGCAATGTGGCTTGGATCACAAATTATAGGAATCTCTGAAACTTCCTCTCTTAATTTTATTGGCATTTCCCATTTAGGGTCATTTCTAAAAGCTGTTTTTTCATAAGAAAAAAATCCTCTATGAATTGCAGCTAATTTAGTAATTCCTACTTTATTTAATCGCTCTAAAGCGCCCATCCATAATCCTAATTCTGGATGGATGGGATTTTTTACAAAAACGGGGATATCAACGCCTCTTAATGCTTCTGCAATTTCTTGTACATAAAAAGGATTTACTGTGGTTCTGGCGCCAATCCAAAGCATGTCAATGTCTGCTTTTAAGCATTTCTCTACATGGGTAGCTGTAGCTATTTCAGTTGCCACTTTTAGTCCTATTTCATTTTGTACTTTTTTTAACCATTGTAATCCTTTTTCTCCTACTCCTTCAAAAGAATTTGGCTTGGTTCTTGGCTTCCAGATTCCTGCACGGAAAACGTCAGCTATATTTTGGATTTTAGTAGCAATTTGTAAAAGTTGTTGTTCCGATTCACAACTACAAGGACCTGCTATAAGATATGGCTTTTTGTGTATGAATTTCTCTATTTTCATTTTTTACCTTCAACTACAATTACAAATTCTCCTTTCGGTTTTATCTCTTCAAAGTATGTCAGAACTTCTTTCGCTTTACCTCTTTTTGTTTCTTCAAACATTTTACTTATTTCTCTGGAAACAGAAATTTTTCTGTCTTCTCCAAAGTATTGAGCAAACTGAGAAAGCGTTTTTACAATTCGATGAGGAGATTCATAAAAAATCATAGTTCTTTCTTCCTCTGAAAGTTGTTTTAAACATTTTTGCCGTCCTTTTTTTGTTGGAAGGAATCCTTCAAAAATAAATTTTTCTGATGGCAATCCTGAGTTAACTAATGCTGGGACAAAAGCTGTTGCTCCTGGTAGACATTCTATCTTAATATTATTTTTAATACACTCACGCGCCAATAAAAAGCCTGGATCTGAAATCCCTGGTGTTCCTGCATCTGAAACTAATGCAAATATTTCGCCTCCTTTTAACCTTTCAATAATTTTTGCAAGAACTTTATGTTCATTATGCATATGAAAAGAAGCTAGAGTTGTTTTAATATCATAATTCCGAAATAGCTTTTTTGTTGTTCTTGTATCCTCAGCCAACACTAAATCTACTTCTTTTAATATACGAATAGCTCTTAAAGTAATGTCCTCCAAATTTCCAATGGGAGTTGGTATAATATACAATCTTGACATACTACAAATTTATAGAAATAGTGGGTAAAATTCTGTTTTTGGAGAAATTCTTATTGTTGGCGCTGGAAAATGGAAATAATTCAACCAATGCTTTATTTTTTTGACTATTGGAGAATTCCATTTTTGTAATATTTTAGGAATATCATAATCAAGGCCAATATACCATTCGTTATTCCCTCCCATTTTAGCGTTATGTTCATTCAAATATTGTGTCTCATCCAATCCAAAACCTATAGCAATATTCAGCCATTCTGGAATTTTTTCATTGAAGTGATTTAAATCTATAGATATCCAATAGGTCTGATTTACGTAATCGTCTTGCCAAGCATATTTATTCGGGATTTTTCCTCTTTGCCTCTCTAAATCCCAATAAGTATTATGCTGTTTCCAATAGGAAATTTTTGCATCAAAAACTCTTAATGTTGGAGAATAATATTTAGCAATTGGCAAAAGTGCTCCTGCAGAGCCTATTGTTAAATCCAAAGTAGAAAACCCCCAATAAGGAGCATAAGCATCTTTCATTTCAATGGCTAATTGTAACCCTGAACCAAATGCAGCTCCAAGCCAAAGTGCTTGTTTTTTATTCATCCCTGCCCAACGCATGGATTCTGAAAATAAATCTGCTGCCTGCAATCCTCCTATAAAATGTCCTGCTTTATCTACATTTAAAGCATAAACCTTATCGCTTCCATTATCAAAATGAAAAGCAATTTGTTTTTCACTCCACCAAGAATTTTCAATATATAAATAAGATCCTCCCAATGCTAAAATCAAACTACTGCTGACTAATACTATTCTTCCTTTTTTGATAGAATCATTTTTTAGAGTCTGTTTAGCTTCTGAGGAAAATCCAAATAGAAAGAACGATAGAAACAAAAATTTCATTTTCATATGTTATGCAAAAGCTTTTTATATATTTGTTAGCAAACATAATCAAAGCCGTATAAATATCCTTATTAAAAAATGTTTTTAGAATCTCCTAATAGTTATCCAATACAAAAAGGCAGTATTGAAGTCATCTGTGGTTCGATGTTTTCAGGCAAAACGGAAGAGCTACTTAGGCGACTAAAAAGAGCGAAGTACGCTAAGCTTAATATCAAAATATTCAAGCCAAAAATTGATAATCGTTATGATAAAGAAAAAGTTGTTTCTCATGATGAAAATTTCATAGATTCCATAACAGTTGATTGTGCTAATGATATACTAAAGCTTTGTAATAATGAAGATATTGTTGCTATTGATGAAGCCCAGTTCTTTGATGATAAACTTTATGTAGTTTGTAATAAGCTTGCAAAAAAAGGAATTAGACTTATCGTTGCAGGACTAGATATGGATTTTTTAGGTAATCCTTTCGGCCCAATACCAAATCTATTAGCTATTGCAGAACACATCACAAAAGTACATGCTATTTGTATAGATTGTGGAGGAATTGCAAATCATTCATATCGAAAATCTAAAGAAGTACAATTGGTAAAATTAGGGGAACAGCAAGAATACAAACCCCTTTGCAGGAAATGTTTTAACAGTCAAAAATAAAATGTCTACTTCTCATGAAACCATATTATATGTCGATTTAAAGGCATTAGAAAATAACTTCAATTATCTGAAAAATAAACTACAATCTGATACTAAAATTATTGCTGTAGTAAAAGCATTTGCATATGGGCATGGTGATGCTACTATTGCAAGAAAACTGGAAGAATTAGGAGTTGATGCTTTTTGGGTTGCTGATTTTGAGGAAGGAGTAAATCTTAGAAAAACTGGAATTTTTAAAAGTATAATTGTAGCAAATCCTGGGGGAAAAAGTTATTCTGAGATTATAAAATACGATTTGGAACCTGTTATTTATAACTTTAGATTATTAGAAATTTTTGAAAAACATTATACTCCTATTTCAGTACATATAAAATTTAATAGCGGAATGAATCGCTATGGTTTTAATTTAAAAGAAATAGACACTTTAACATCAAGGATAAAAGAATCTCCACACTTAAAAATAGAAAGTATTTGTTCTCATTTAGCAGTAGCCGATAATAAATTGAAAGATGATTTCACACAAAAACAATTCAAAAAGTTTGATGTTCTTTGCAATCTTTTTTCTAAAAAGTTAAATGTAAAAGTTGAAAGGCATATTCTAAATACGGCTGGAGTTTTGCGATTTCCTGACCAGCAAAAAGAAATGGTTCGAATAGGTATAGGGCTTTATGGCATTGGAGAAGATGAAAGTTTAATGGCAGTTGGGAGATTATTCAGTAATATTGCTCAAATAAGAATATTGAAAAAAGGAGAAAAAGTAGGTTATAATGCTTCTTTTGTCGCTAAAACAGAAATGAAGATTGCAGTAGTTCCTCTTGGTTATGCAGATGGCATAAATAGAAAATTAGGTGACAAAAAAGGAAGGGTACTAATAAATAATATTCTGGCTCCTATTATTGGTAAAATAAGTATGGATAGTTTTATGGTAGATATAAGTGGAATTAATGCTAAAGAAGGGGATTTGGTAAATATATTTAGTCAAGAAAATTCAGTTGCAGAAATTGCAAAAAATTTAGAGACAATTCCTTACGAAATTTTAGCTACTCTAAACAGAAGAATTAAACGGATTTATCAATAATCCCCTTATTGACCAAAATCAAAAAAGAACTAAAAAAAGCATATAAAATCACCCCTGCTTGTCGCTCCAACATGGATTCTGTAACAAAACTTAGAAAAAACATAAACATAAATGAAAAAAGTAAATATCGCTTATTTTTAAATGCTAAATAGTAAGTAGGAATTAACAGAGAGAAAAACAAAAACAGAAAACCTAAAATACCAACTGCTGCTAAGGTTTGAAAAAATTGACTATGATAGTTATAGGCCTTTTTAATAAAGTATTTATATCTGCTTTTTTTATCTTTTAAAACATAAATAGCATCCTGAAAAAGCTGGTCTTCAACTGATATATTGTTTGCTATTGCTTTCTCCCTGACATGTAAAATCCACTTTTTATTATATTTGATTTCCTCTATTTTTTGCTCAACAAGGTTTCCCCCTTCTGTCTCTGATAAAATCTCATACTCATTTATTAATACATCTTTAACATCTCCAACTCCTGCCCCTTTTAAATAATTTTTTTTAACAACCCTAATTGCAGCTGCCCATATTTGTATTCTTGCATCCCCATTTGTTTTGGAATAATTAATGTTTTTCAAATGTTTTTTTGTTTGCTCTAATCTAACACTTGTTCTTGGCATTTCTGTAACCAATAGAAATATGCATACATAACTTAAAAATATTATTAGAATTCCTGTAAATATTCTTCTTTTCTGGAAAGCGATTCCTAATACATAAAGCGTAAGAAGAATTATAAAAATCAAAATTTGCATTCTAGAGGAAAGTAAAAACAAGAAGATCCCTAATCCAAACGCCATTGAAGAATAGGCTATCTTATGCTTATTACTTTGGGTTTTATAGTAAAGATATATGAAGATAGCAATAGCAAATAGAGCATACAAAGCATAATAAGCAGAATGCATAAAAATAGTCAAGTCGTGATAAAAGAAATACTTTGTAAGGCCTGTTTGTACGTAATTATAATAGCCAACCAAAAGGGTAGTAACGGCTGAAAAGAAAGTAGAAATAGCAAATATTCTTAAAACAGAATGATATTGAGGAAGATTTAATTTATCTACTGTGCTTAAAAATAATGGCATTAAGAGTAAAGGAAGTTTTAAAAGTAAATCCTCATAAGCATATGTCCTGTTTTCAGAATAAAAAAAACTTATTAGATAAATAATATAAACTCCGCTAAACAAAATTGCATAGGGGTTCTTTATAAATATTTTGATCTTATCAGTTAAGGAGCCTCCTAAAAACCAAACTAGACCAAGCATAGTTATGCCAACAGAAAAGGGAAGAAATTTCCATTGAAATGGAATACTGATAGCAATAAATAATAAAGAGTAATAATAAAGCTTTGCCGATATATTATTACTCATTCCCAGCAAGAATTGAATTGTACTTACTATTATTATTTAAAAGCTCTATCGCTTCTTTCACATGTTTGTCAAATTGTAAATTAGCAATAATTCTACCTTTTTGATAATAATAACGACTTGCTATTTCACTTGTGAGTATCTCTTTTATTTTGGGTTTAAATTTATTCAAATCATCTTTTTTATTTATCCCTAATTTCAAAATTAAAGCATCATATTCATTCGCTATTTCTTCATAATAAAATTCCTCTTTTGCTACCTCCTTTAGCTCCTCTACTTTATCTTCTGTTTGTGTAGAGTATTCATATTCTTTGCCAGTAAGAAATGTTTTGAAATCTTCAAACTCTTCATCTGTAAATAGAAAATTATTAGCATTTGGAATTGTATCGTGAGAGAATCTATAATCAGTAGCAAAGTCAAAAATCAATCTTTTGCTAATCAAGCTTATTATAATATTTCCCACTTTTTCTTGTTCAATTTCTATATCTGGCTCAATACCTCCTCCATCATATACTGTTCTACCATTTTTTGTTTTAAAAGCTGTTTTTAATGAATCTGGGACTTCGCCCACACTTCCGTCCTTATTTCTGTTAGAATAGTCTAATGCTTGTATGCATCTTCCGCTTGGAATATAATATTTTGCAATGGTCACTTTCAGTTGGGTATTATAACTGAGTTTTCTACTTTGTTGCACTAGGCCTTTCCCAAAACTCTTATTACCAATAATAACTCCTCTGTCCAAATCTTGCATTACTCCAGATACAATCTCAGAAGCAGAAGCAGAACTTTGGTTTATAAGTACAACTAATGGGGTTTCCGTATCTTCTGCTTTCTGAGTTGCTGTATATACCTTTTCCCACTCTTTTATTTTCCCTTTTGTACTAACTATTTGTTCTCCTCTTTCTATAAAAATATTTGCAATACTTACCGATTCATTTAAAAGCCCGCCAGGATTTCCTCTTAAATCTAAAATTAGTCCATTTAATTCTTGCTGTTTTTTGAGTTCTGCAAGAGCATCTTTTATGTCCTTACTGCAATTTCTAGTGAAACTTCTAAGTTTGATATAGCCAATCCCATCTCCAACAAATCCAAAATAAGGAATACTCTCTACTGTTACTTTTTCTCTTTCAAAACTTACCTCAAATGCTAAATTCTTTCTTTCCATTAACAGTGTAACAGAAGTGTTGGGCTGTCCTTTTAAAACTTTACTTACTTCTTCTGTGCTTTTTCCTTTCGCTGAGACTCCATTTATTTCCAAAATTTTGTCTCCAGCCATAAGACCGGCTTTTTGAGCTGGGAACCCCTCATAAGGTTCGCTTATAAAAACATAATCATCTCTTTTTGTTATAATTGCCCCTATCCCTCCGTACTGCCCAGTTGTCATAAAGCGTACATCTTCAATCTCAGATTCTGGAATATACGTGGTGTAAGGATCCAAAGATTTTAACATGGCATCAATCCCTTTTTTCATCAATTTTCCAGGATCAGTTTCATCTACATAATAAATATTGAGCTCTTTATATAGTGAAGTGAAAATATCTAGATTTTTAGCTATTTCAAAATAATTGTCGGTAAAACTAATTGTGAGAAAGGATGCAAAGAATACCGAAATTGCCACTAATGTAATTTTAATTTTTTTCTTCATTTTTTTATATTTATGGAACAGGATCGTATCCGTCTCCGCCCCAAGGATGACACGTTAAGACTCGTTTTATAGTAAAAACTCCTCCTTTAAATACCCCATGTTTTTTTATTGCTTGCAGGCCATATTCTGAACAAGTTGGTCTGTATCTACATCCGGCGGGAAAAAGTGGAGATATCATATTTTGATAGATTTTAATAATGCCGATAAAAATATAACTAAATAGTTTTTTCAAAGCTTATTCTTTAAACGATTTAAAATTAAATTTATTTCAGACTCTAATTCTTTATATTTTAGACCCTCTGTTTTCTGATAAATAACAGCAAAAATGATTTTTTTTTCTTTTTGCAAAAGCACTTGATAAAATGATTCTTTTTGATTTCGATAGCATTCCTTTAGTAGTCTTTTAAGCATATTTCTTTTACTAGCTTTTGGAATATTTTTTTTAGGAATGCTTATTAAAATTTTTGCTGGGAATTCTGATTCTTCTTTTATTTCTTGCCACATTATTGCAAAACTTCCCTCTTTAAATTTCTCTCCTTTTTCAAAAAGTTGATCAATTTTTTTCTTACCACATAACCTCTCGTCTTTACTAAAAGTTTGCATGGGAGAAAATTACTATTTTTTAAAGGGAAAAAGAAGTAAAAGCTAGTTATTTTTAATTTTATTTTTTGTAAATTATCGTTTTCTTTTATTAGATACTTTTATGTATTGATCAAGGGCCATAGACATAGATGGCGCTTTTTCATTTGGGGCATTAATATCTAAGATTAGCTCATGATCGGCAACCGATTTTGCTGTTGTTGGGCCAAAAGCTGCAATTCTAGTATCTTTTTGTCTAAAATTAGGGAAATTCTCATAAAGGGATGTAATCCCTGTTGGAGAGAAAAATACCAGCACATCATAGTACACATCTTCCAAATCAGATAAATCGGAACAAGCCACTTTATACATTACAGACTTGGTAAAATTAATTTCATTGCTTGTTAAAGTGTCTACAATTCTTTCTTTTATAAGATCAGAACATGGTAAAAGAAACTTGCATTCCTTATGCTTTTTTAAAATCGGAATAAGTTGAGCAAACATTTGCTCCCCAGTAAATACTTTTCTTTTTCTAAATGTGATAAAATTTTGAAGATAATATGCAATAGCTTCAGAAACGCAAAAATATTTCATAGTCTCAGGGACTTTTATTCTGAGTTTCTCACACATCATAAAATAATGGTCCATGGCATTTTTGCTAGTGAAAATTACTGCATCATGATTCAAAATACTAATTTTCTGCTTTTTAAATTCTTGAGCTGTAATTTCTTCAACATGAATAAAAGGAACGAAATCAATCTTTAATTTATGTTTTTGCGCTAAATTAAAATAAGGCGATTTACCATTTTCTGGTTTTGGTTGCGATATTAATATGGATTTTACTTTTTTTTGTCTTTCTTGCATTTGCCTTTGTTTTTTATATTCCTTCTAATAAAACACCGCTTTCGTAAAAACTAAAAGTGGTAAAATTTCAAGAGTGCAAAGATACAGAAATAAATAATATTTGGAAAGTCCAAAACCGCTAATTCCTATCTTCCATATCCAAAATATTTTTATTATTAAAAATAAAACTATAATGACTACTGAAAATGTAAGTAAAATAGGGCTTAGATTAATAGGAGAAAAAAACATAAAAACAATAATAGGAAATAAAATAACCCCCATTATTCTATCAAACAAAAAAGAAAAATAGACACCTAATCTTGCTAATGATTTTATGAGAAAAAGATGCCCCAAAAGGCGAATAATAATAGTTTTGATTAGAAAAAAAACAAGTATAATCATTGCAACATTCCAAAAATTAAAAGGAGTTAAACTTTCTCCATAAATAGCTTTGGAAAGAAACAAGCTTATATTTATCAACATAATAGTTGTAATTAAAAAAGTTACCCTTTCTGTAAACACATTTTCTTCCTTTAAGTACTGATTAGCATAACGTTGGGCAAATACACTAAGAAACAATTGTTTAGTGAATTTCTGATAAAAAGCTTTCAAAAATGCAATTAACAGTAAATCGAAAGTAAGAATAAGGAAGAATGTGTCGCTATAAGTCAATTTTGTCTTTTTATATTTTCCAAAGATATGTTTTCTCTTAGGTTTCTCAATCTTATTAAAAAAGGTATTTTTGCTAAAAAATTAACAATACTATGTCACAAGATTTATATCAAGCACCGGATTATTTTTTAATGGATGAACTCTTAACGGATGAGCATAAACTAATTAGAGATGCCTCAAGAGAATGGGTAAAAAGAGAAGTATCACCAATTATTGAAGATGCTTGTCAAAAATGTGAATTTCCAAAACAAATTATAAAAGGATTAGGTGAAATTGGAGCATTTGGGCCTTATATTCCTAAAGAATATGGTGGCTCTGGACTAGATCAAATTTCTTATGGACTAATAATGCAAGAATTGGAAAGAGGGGATAGCGGTATCAGATCTACAGCTTCTGTACAATCTTCACTTGTGATGTATCCAATTTGGAAATATGGTAGTGAAGAACAAAAACAGAAATTCTTGCCAAAACTTGCTACTGGTGAGCTTATAGGTTGTTTTGGACTTACTGAGCCAGATCATGGATCAAATCCTGGAGGAATGGTAACTAGTATAAAAGATAGGGGAGATCATTATCTTTTAAATGGTGCTAAAATGTGGATTTCAAATTATCCATTTGCTGATATTGATGTTGTTTGGGCAAAAAATGAAAAAGGAAGAATAAAAGGATTAATTGTAGAAAGAGGAATGGAAGGATTCACTACCCCTGAAACCCATGGGAAATGGAGCTTACGAGCTTCTGCAACTGGCGAGTTAGTTTTTGATAATGTAAAAATTCCAAAAGAGAATCTATTACCTAGTAAAGATGGGTTAAGTGCCCCATTAGGATGTTTAGATTCTGCTAGATACGGAATTGCATGGGGGACAATTGGTACAGCAATGGATTGTTATGACACGGCTTTAAGATATGCTAAAGAAAGAATTCAATTTGGGAAACCAATTGCTTCTTTTCAATTACAACAAAAGAAACTATCTGAAATGATTACAGAAATTACCAAAGCACAATTACTTACTTGGAGGTTAGGTGTACTTAGAAATGAAGATAGAGCAACTTCTGCACAAATTTCTATGTGCAAACGAAACAATGTAGCTATCGCACTTAATATTGCTCGCGAAGCAAGACAAGTTTTGGGAGCTATGGGGATTACAGGAGAATACTCGATCATGAGGCATATGATGAACTTAGAATCTGTGATTACTTATGAAGGGACTCACGATATACACTTACTTATTACTGGGTTTGATATAACTGGTGAAAACGCTTTTAAATAGATTTATTTCCCTAACAACTTAGTGGCTTCTAATAATTTCTGATACCAATCTTCTCCATATTTTCGAATAAGAGCTTCTTTTAAAAAGGCATAAACTGGCACTTCTAATTTACTGCCACATTCACAAGCTGACTTACAAATTTTTATTTTCTCATAATTTATCGCATCAAAATCACGATATTCTTTTACTCGAATAGGAAATAAATGGCAGGAAATTGGTTTCTTGAAATTTATTGCCCCGTCTAAGTATGCTTTTTCAATAGAACATAAACTTATCCCTTCTTTTTCAATTGCAAAAACACATTCTCTATTATTTACTAGTCTTGTGGTCAATTCTCCTTCGGAATCGTAAACAGCAAATCCATATTTTTCTATTTCTGAAATGCCCTCTTCCTTCATGTAAGGTTTTACGTTTTCATAAATACTATTTAGTTTTTTTTCTTCTTCGGCAGTAAGTGGAGCTCCTGCATCTCCTTCGATACAACAAGCTCCTTTGCAGGCATTTAAATCACAAACAAAATATTTTTCAAAAATACTCATTGAAATTATTTTATCTTCTACTTGAATCATAAAGCAAAACTACAATAAATTACTACTTTCGCAGTATGGCAAATTATGAAGATCTCTTTAAAAAAGTAGTCTCCCATGCAAAAGAGTATGGTTATGTTTTTCAGTCCTCAGAGATTTATGATGGGTTAGCAGCCACTTATGATTATGGCCCGAATGGAGTAGAATTAAAAAATAATATTAAAAATTATTGGTGGAAATCAATGGTAAATATGCACGAAAATATTGTGGGATTAGATTCGGCTATTTTTATGCACCCTACTATTTGGAAAGCATCTGGCCACGTTGATGCTTTTAACGATCCTCTAATTGATAATAAAGATTCTAAAAAAAGATACAGAGCTGATATGCTTATTGAAAATCATATTACTAAAATTAAAGCTAAAATTGAGAAGGATTGCGAAAAAGCTGTCAAACGTTTTGGCGACGCCTTTAATAGACAAGAATTTATAACAACAAATAGTAGAATTTTAGATAGACAAAGAAAGATTGATGACATTAATAAGAAAATGGGTACTGCACTTACGAAAGGGAAACTAGATGATTTAAAATCACTAATTGAGGAATTAGATATTAAATGCCCTGTTTCAGGTACAAATAATTGGACGGATGTTCGTCAGTTTAATCTTATGTTTAAAACACAAATGGGAGCTACAGCTGATAGCTCTTCTGATTTATTTTTAAGACCAGAAACTGCACAAGGAATTTTTGTAAACTTCCTAAATGTCCAAAAAACTGCGCGTATGAAAATTCCATTTGGGATTGCACAGATTGGAAAAGCCTTTAGAAACGAGATTGTAGCTCGTCAATTTATTTTTAGGATGAGAGAATTTGAACAAATGGAAATGCAATTTTTTGTTCGCCCTGGTGAAGAAATTAAGTGGTATGAATATTGGAAAGATTCCCGTATGAAATGGCATAACTTATTAGGCATGGGAGAAGAAAACTATCGTTTTCATGATCATAAAACTTTAGCTCATTATGCAAATGCAGCTACTGATATTGAATTTAAGTTCCCATTCGGATTTAAAGAATTAGAAGGAATCCATTCCAGAAC
>CAYZIA010000021.1:15706-18116 GCA_964478325.1 uncultured Weeksellaceae bacterium | reverse complement strand
TTCTAGCCGTTTTCCTGGAAAACCACTTGCCGATATTGGTGGGAAAAGCATGATACAAAGGGTATATGAGCAAGCTGAAAAATGTAAATTACTTTCTGCCGTTTTTGTAGCTACGGATGATGATAAAATTTTTGAAAGAGTGATGGCGTTTGGAGGGCAAGTAAAAATGACTGCCGAACACAATTCTGGTACAGAAAGATGTAATGTTCTGTTTCAAGATTTGAAAAGAGAATTTGATCTTATTATAAATATCCAAGGAGATGAACCCTTTATAAACCCGGAGCAAATTTCGCAAGTTACAAGACTCTTTGATCACGAGAAAATAGTCATTACAACACTTGCAAAACAAATAACAACAGTTGAAGAATTACTGGATGAGAACATAGTAAAAGTAGTCCTTGACGAAAATAATTTTGCATTAAACTTTAGCCGACTACCTATCCCTCAACCCAAAAGTTTTGATACTGAAGAATGGTTTGTTCTAAATAAATTTTATAAACACATTGGCATTTATGGTTATAAGGCTAAAGTATTGAAAGAAATTTGTAAATTAGAGCCAACACAAAATGAGATCTCGAAAAAGTTGGAGCAATTACGATGGCTAGAAAATGGCTATAAAATAAAAGTGGGTATTACAGAATTTGAAAGTATTTCAATAGATGTGCCAAAAGATATTGAAAAATTAAATTTGTAAAACTATTTTAAGTAATTTAGCACTTAGAATGAAGCAAAAGATAGAACACTATATTTCAAATCTACTTTATATTCACGATTGTGTAATTATTCCAGGATTTGGAGGTTTTGTTGGTAACAAAAGATCAGCTTATATTCATCCTGTTTCAGGCATTATTTATCCTCCAAGCAAAGCGCTTTTATTTAATAAAAATTTAATTCAAAATGACGGGCTATTGACCACTCATATTGCAAAAGAGGAAGAACTTGATTTGTCAGAAATTACAAATTTGATTGAAGGATTTGTTCAAAAAATACAAAAGGAATTAAAAAATAGAAGTGCTTTCAAATTGCAAAAAGTAGGCACTTTTACCAGAGGAAACGAAGGGAATATTTCCTTTACACAAGATAAAAACTACAATTATAATTTAGCATCTTTTGGGATGGAAGCCAACCATAAATCCAAAAAGGTAGAGCGCATTATAAGTGAAGAAGACATAATTGTAAAAACAATCAAGCAAAAAGATTTCAAGAAAACACTCAAAAAGGCAGCTGCTGTACTTATTCCGCTTATTGGCTTATCTTTAATTGGAATCACACAAGAAGAAAATATCACTGATATTTATAATCAAATGGCAAATTTAAATCCATTTACAACTTCAAAAAATGAGATTGTAAAGGAAGCTCCTGCAAAAGAAATTAAAGTCCCAATTGCTGAAATAATTGAAACAGAAAAAGCGGAAATTGTTATTCCAATTATTACAGAGCAACATACTTATTATATTATTGCTGGCGCATTTGCTGAACAAAAAAATGCAAATAAATTATTGCAAAAATTAAAAAGATGGAATTATGATGCCAGTATTGTTGAAGGCGGAAATTTGATGCGCGTTTCTTATAATTCATTCCAAAATAGAGAAGATGCTCTTTTGGCTCTTGCCGAAATTAGAAAAGATAATAAATCAGCTTGGCTACTTACTAAGTAAATTATGGAAGCTAAAAAACCCCAACAAAGTAGAGCAACACTTACCGAAATTGTGCTACCTAACGATACTAATAATTTGAATAATTTGATGGGTGGACGACTGCTGCATTGGATGGATATTGCAGCCGCCATTACAGCTCACAGACATTGCAACTGTACTTGTGTTACTGCATCTGTAAATAATGTATCGTTTGAACATCCGATTCCAAGAGGGAGCATTGTTACATTGGAAGCAAACATTTCTCGTTCTTTTACCTCCTCTATGGAAATATTTATTGATGTATGGATTGAAGATACTTTATCAGGGGAAAAAACAAAATGCAATGAGGCAATTTATACTTTTGTAGCGGTTGATAATATGGGGAAACCATCAAAAGTTGCAGAAGTAAGTCCGGAAACTGATTTGGAAAAAAGGCGATTTGAAGGGGCGCTTAGGAGAAGGCAACTTTCACTTATTTTAGCAGGAAAACTAAAAGCAGATGATGCTTCAGAGCTAAAAGCATTATTTACTCAAGAATAAATCTTCATCTATTTTTTGCATGCAATCAAAGTGTCCTTTTGGACATTTTTCAAAACCAATTTTTGTGCAAGGCCTACAAGATAAATTCTTTACTTCAATAATTTTTGTCATAAATAGGAATGTTTAAATTTAAGTTAAGTTTAATTTTTCCCGAAGAAGAGTTTTAATTAGATTCCAATTTTACAATTTCAGAGAAGTCATGTGTGGGATTTTTTTCATCAAGTACTCCTTGT
>CAYZIA010000021.1:0-15696 GCA_964478325.1 uncultured Weeksellaceae bacterium | reverse complement strand
TTTTGAAAGCAGCAGCAATATGCATCATCCCAGTATCGTGCGCTATCACATATTTTGCATTTTTGATAATAAAAGCAGATTGACCAATACTATATTCTCCACAAGTATTTTGAATATTTGATGTTGCAAAAACAATTTCTTCGGACGCCTCTAAATCTTCTTTTCCGCCAATCAAAATGACTTGCTTATTTAGTTTATTACAAATAGAAATTATTTTTTCTGTAGGTAACATTTTTGTTTTGTGTTTTCCTCCAATAGCGAAAACAATATAGTCAATTGGCAAATTTTCAACCTTATCTTTATCAGTTAGAAAAAAATCCAACCCCAAATTATCATTTGTAATTCCAAGATGTTTGATTGTTTCCAGATACCTATCAACAATATGAATTTTGGGTAATAAATTTATTTTGAAAGCTGTCATCAGCCATTTCTGTATATTTAATTTTCTAAAACTTTTAGAAGGTATTTTTAATTTCTTTTTCAAAAGTTGAGTTCTAATATTATGGTGCAAATCAATCAATAAATCAAACTTTTCCTTTATTAGTGCTGGAATAATCTCATTAATATTTTCATCAATTGTATGCACTTTATCTATATAAGGGTTGTCCAATAATAAATTTGAGTATTTTGAAAAGGTAAGAAAATGAACCTCAGCATTTATCTGTTTCTTCAATACTCTCACAACTGGAGTTGTGAGCACTATATCGCCAATGGAAGAAAAACGAACTACTAATATTTTTAATGGTTTTTGCACTGGGGGTAAAACTAATTATTTTATTCTAATTTTGCATCCATGAAATTTATTGATACACATACTCATCTTTTTTTAAAACAATTTGATAAGGATATTGACCTAGTGATTGAAAATGCAATTGATAGTGGCGTGAGTAAAATGTTTCTGCCAAACATTAGCTCAAAAACCACAAATTCTATGATGGCACTATGTCAAAAATATCCTAATAATTGTTTCCCTATGATCGGTCTTCACCCTTGTAATGTGAAAAAAGAAAGTATAGACAAGGAACTTTTACATGTAAAAAAAATAATTGAAAAAGAAAAATTTATTGCAGTTGGAGAAATTGGTTTGGACCTTTATTGGGATAAAACTACTTTGGATATTCAAAAAAAAGCTTTTGAAGCTCAAATAAAATTAGCAAAAAAGAACCGATTACCAATTGTAATTCATGTTCGAGAATCTTTTAATGAAGCCATTGAAATAGTGGAAACATTAAATGATGACTCTTTAAGTGGTGTATTCCATTGCTTTACAGGAAATATGGAAGATGCCAAAAGGATTATTGATTTGGGGAATTTTTATTTAGGAATTGGTGGCGTACTTACTTTTAAAAATTCAGGATTGGACAATACAATAAAGGGAATTGACATATCACATCTTATTTTGGAAACGGATTCGCCTTATTTAGCACCAGCACCATTTAGAGGAAAAAGAAATGAGAGTAAATATATCCGTAACATCGCTGAAAAATTAGCTGAAGTAAAAGGCATTTCTTTAGATGAAATTGCAGAAGTAACAAGTAAAAACGCAAGCAATTTATTTAATATTTTTTGAAAAGATCGGGAATAAAATTTTGATAGTTTTGCAAAAATTTTGGTGAGGTGGCCGAGTGGCTTAAGGCGCACGCTTGGAAAGCGTGTAAACAGGAAACTGTTTCGAGGGTTCGAATCCCTTCCTCTCTGCAAGCAAAGTAATATGAGCAGTAATTTTTGTACTATTTTAAAATCTGCTTTGTATGTTCTTTGGTTTTTACTTTTGTAATAATATTTACTATTATCCCATCTTCATCAATAACGAAAGTAGTTCTGCTTATCCCATCATACGCTCTTCCCATAAACTTCTTAGGCCCCCAAACACCATACGCGTTTAACACTTCTTTGTTTTCATCTGAAATGAGAGGGAAAGGTAAATTATATTTTGCAATAAATTTTTGGTGCTTTTCTGGACTATCAGCCGAGCAGCCCAAAACAACATAACCATTATCCAAAAGGGCTTGGTAGTTATCTCTCAAGTTACAAGATTGCATAGTGCACCCTGGAGTCATATCTTTTGGATAAAAATACAATACTATTTTTTTTCCTTTAAACTGTTCTAAAGAAATTTGTTCTCCATTTTGATCTATGGAATTAATTGCTGGTGCTTTGTCTCCTATTTTTAACATCTTTATTTGTTTTTGTTTATACTCGGTTTGTGCGCATGAGATTACTGCAAACATGCTTAAATATATAAATACAAAACGAATCAACATCTTTTAAAGTGTTCCTCGCCTTTCTTGTTCTGCTTCAATCGATTCAAAAAGAGCTTTAAAATTTCCTTTTCCAAACGATTGCGCTCCTTTTCTTTGAATAATTTCAAAGAATAATGTTGGTCTATCAGTAAGTGGTTTAGTAAAAATCTGCAACAGGTATCCCTCATCATCTCTATCAACTAATATGCCATGCTTTTTGAGTGATAAAATTTCTTCATCTATTTCCCCAACTCTATCAAGAACTGTATCATAGTATGTTGATGGTATTTTTAAAAACTCTACTCCTCTTTGATTCATTTGTGAAACGGTTGAAACAATATCGTCAGTAGCTACCGCAATATGTTGGCATCCAGGCCCATTATAAAAATCCAAATACTCCTCAATCTGAGATTTCTTTTTCCCTGAAGCTGGCTCATTAATTGGAAATTTAATTCTGCCATTTCCATTTGTCATCACCTTACTCATAAGTGCTGTGTACTGAGTAGAAATATCTTTGTCGTCAAAAGTAATAAGGTTTGCAAACCCCATAGTTTCATTATAGAATTTTTCCCAAATGTTCATCTCGTTCCATCCTACATTTGCTACCATATGGTCAATGTATTTCAACCCACAAGATTCAGGGGTGTAATTTGATTCCCATTTCTCAAAGCCAGGCAAAAATGTTCCATTATAATTCTTTCGTTCTATAAAAATATGAACCGTATCTCCATAAATTTTAATTCCAGATTTTACTACTTCACCATCTACATCTTTTTCAGTTCTAGGAGCAAAATAAGATTCTGCTCCTCTACTTGTTGTTTCTTCCCAAGCTGATTTCGCATCATCTACCCAGAGTGCAATTACTTTTACTCCATCACCATGTTTTTTTATATGATCAAAAATTTCATTGTTTTCTCCTGGCATAGGAGTTGTAAATACCAATCTAATTTTATCCTGTACCACAACATATGAGGTGCTCTCAGTAATACCAGTCTCTAATCCTGCGTAAGCCAAAGACTGAAATCCAAGAGCCGTTTTATAAAAATGAGCTGCTTGCTTAGCATTACCTACATAAAACTCTACATAATCTGTCCCTAATAGAGGGAGAAAATCCTGTGCATCAGGGAATATCTTTTCAAGTGAAGAAGTAATCGTGTCTATTTTTGATAAGTCGTCTCTCATTTCATTACCTACTTATTCTAACCATGATTTATGATACTTTCCATCAGAAATTGTTATAGCAGCTTTTGTTAACTTAAGAGGTGCAAAAGTATCAATCATAACTGCTAATTCATCCGTTTGTTTTTCTCCAATACTTCTTTCCATTGCTCCTGGGTGTGGACCATGTGGTATTCCTGCGGGATGCAAAGAAATATATCCTTCCTCTACATGATTCCTACTCATAAAATCACCATCGACATAATAAAGAACCTCATCCGAATCAATATTAGAATGACTATACGGCGCTGGAATAGATTCAGGATGGTAATCATACATTCTTGGACAAAACGAACATATTACAAATCTAGAAGTTTCAAAGGTTTGGTGTACAGGAGGTGGTTGATGTACCCTTCCAGTTATCGGTTCAAAATCATGAATAGAAAATGCATATGGGAAATTATAACCATCCCATCCTACAACATCAAAAGGGTGAGAAGCATAGGTCATAGGTATTAGTTCATTTTGCTTTTTTATTTTGATAATGAAATCTCCTTTTTCATCATAAGTTTCCAAATTTTCTGGTTTTCTTAAATCTCTTTCGCAATAAGGAGAATGTTCTAATAATTGTCCAAAATGATTTCTATATCTTTTAGGCGTATAAACAGGAGTGTAAGATTCAACAATAAATAATCTGTTTTCTGAAGAATCAAAGTTCATACTATAAATCATTCCTCTTGGAATTACCAAGTAATCGCCTTCCTTAAATTTGATATTCCCTACAAAAGTACGTAAGGTACCTGTCCCTTTATGTACAAAAATTACCTCATCGCCATCTGTGTTTTTGTAAAAATAATCTTCTTCTAAATTGGTTGGAGAAGATAATAAAATATTCAAATCATTATTTATCATTATCGAAATTCTACTCTCTAAATGATCGGCTAATTTAGGCACTTCAAAACCTTTTAATAGATAGGATTTTAAGTTATTCTCAACAGCAATCTCTGGAGCTACTGAATAGGCCTCTGTTATTTCTTTTACCTGAGTAGGCCTGTGTAAATGATATAATAAAGAAGACATCCCATCAAATCCAATGGTACCAAAAAGTTCTTCATAATGGAAATTACCATCTTCTTTTTTAAAAGTGGTGTGTCTTTTGTGTGGGATTTTACCCAATTTATGATAAAAAGGCATTTCTGAATTTTAGTGCAAATATAAGACATAAAACACAAACAAAGCATGATTTATATGATCCCTAAAATAAAAATGATAATTTTGCCAAAAATAACCTTAATATGAAAATTGTAACTTATGCAAATGGAAAGGAGAACGATTTAGGTCTTTTAGTTGATGAAAAGATATATTCCTTAAATGCTATTGCAAGTAGTATGAAAAACTTTTTGAAAATGGGAGAAGGCGCTATGGAGAAGGCAAAAAATATAGAAAAAAGCATACTAAATGGTAGTTCAAATTTAAAAAGTGTTTCTCTTACTGGAACCAAATTATTAGCTCCCGTTCCCAATCCTGCTTCTTGCAGAGATGCTTATGCTTTCAGGCAACATGTAGCAACGGCAAGAAGAAATCGAGGAGTGGATATGATCCCAGAATTTGATCAATTTCCTATTTTTTATTTTACTAACCATAATGCAATCTTAGGGCCAACTGATGAGATTGTATGTATGCCCGACCATATGCAAAAATTGGATTTTGAATTGGAAGCAGCTATTATCATAGGTAAAAAAGGAAGAAACATAAAAGCAAAAGACGCAGATGATTATATTGCGGGCTATTTAATCATGAATGATATGAGTGCAAGAGGGCTACAGATGGAAGAAATGAGATTAAATTTAGGGCCTGCAAAAGGGAAAGATTTCTGTACTATTATTGGCCCATATTTAGTGACTAAAGATGAATTGGTAGATAAAAAAGTAGAAACAGCTGAAGGTCATAATGGTAATACATATAGTTTAAAAATGAAGTGTTGGGTGAATGGAGAATTGTTATCTGAGGGAAATATGAAAGATATGAATTGGACTTTTGCCGAAATTGTGGAAAGATGCGCATATGGTACTGATATTCTTCCGGGTGATGTTATTGGTTCAGGAACAGTTGGAACAGGATGTTTGTTGGAGTTAAATGGAACGCATAAATTGGAAAATCCGGATTATGAACCAGTTTGGCTAAAAGATGGAGATATCATCGAAATGGAAATTGAAAGTTTAGGTAAAATTAAAAATAAAATAGTTTTGGAAAACGATACACATTCCTTATTCGCATTAAAGAAAAATATGTAAAAGATGCTGACTATTGACCCAAAAACAAAAAAAACTTCTCTTGTACATAAATACATTTTGGGGGCTATTGCTCCAAGACCGATCGCTTTTGCTAGCACACTTGATAGTGACGGCAATCTTAATTTAAGCCCCTTTAGTTTCTTTAATGCTTTTTCTGCAAATCCTCCTATTTTGATTTTCTCTCCTGCAAGGAGAGTGAGAGGTAACACCATCAAACATACTTTGGAAAATGTTATTGAAACTAAAGAAGTAGTCATTGGTATAGTAACGGCTGAAATGGCACAGCAAGTTTCCCTTAGTAGTTGCGATTTTGAAAAAGGTGTGAACGAATTTGAAAAAGCAGGTTTTACAGCTGTAAAAGCAGATTTGGTAACTCCTTATTTGATTAAAGAATCTCCTATCAATTTTGAATGTAAAATGAATGAAGTAATTGCGTTAGGAAAAGAAGGTGGTGCAGGAAACCTAGTAATTTGTGAAGTGCTAAAAATCCATATTGATGAAACAATTTTAGATGCAAATGAAAATATCGATCCTTTAAAACTAAATGCGCTTTCTCGTCTTGGAGGTAATTGGTACGGAAAAGCAACTAAGGACAGTCTGTTTCAAATGGAAAAACCAATTGGTAAAATCAGTATGGGGTTTGATAATTTGCCAAAGGAAATAAGAAATAGCTCCATTTTATCACGAAGTGATGTGGCTATATTAGCATCTGTGGAAGAAATACCCGCAAAAACAGATTTCTTGGAAGGAGAAGGGAAAAATACAGCAGAAAAACATACATTAGCAAAAAAATACTTGAGTCAAGGCAATGTAAAAGATGCTTGGCAAGTCCTATTATAAACCATTAAAAAAATAAAGATTATGTCATTTGAATTACCAAAATTAGCTTACGATTATAATGCATTGGAGCCATATATTGATGCAAAAACTATGGAAATTCACCATAGCAAACATCATAATGGCTATACCAACAATTTAAATAACGCCATTGCCGGAACTGATATGGAAGGCAAAAGCATTGAAGAAATTTGTACTACTCCAGGATTAAGTGGAGCAGCAAGAAACAATGGTGGAGGATACTACAATCACTGCTTGTTTTGGAATATCATGAGCCCGAATGGCGGAGGGAATCCTACGGGAGAATTAGCAAATGCAATTGATTCAACTTTTGGAAGTTTTGATGATTTTAAAGCTGAATTTTCCACTGCTGCTGGAACAAGATTTGGTTCTGGTTGGGCTTGGCTTGGCGTAAATAATGGAAAGTTGAAAATATCTTCTTCCGCTAATCAAGATAATCCTTTAATGGATGACCAGTGTGGTTGCACGCCAATTTTATGTTTGGATGTCTGGGAACACGCCTATTACTTAAATTATCAAAACAGACGTCCTGATTACATTTCTGCATTTTTTAATGTAATTAATTGGGAGGAAGTAAATAGAAGATATATAGCCGCTTTATAATATTTTTATAAATTTGCGCAATTAAAAAATTAAACAAAAAATAAAATGAAAAAGAAATTATCACTATTTACATTATGCGGGTTCTTGACTATTGCAAGTATAAATTTGTTTGCTCAAGATAATAGTATGGAGGCAACTGATTCTACGCCTACTCAAGAGGTTGTAGAAGAAACAGTAGTAGAAGAAGCAATTACTAAGACTCCACAAGAAAAGCAATCTTTCCATCAAGTTATAAAGCAAAAATTTATTGAAGGAGGTCCTTCTTTTATGGGGATTGTTCTATTATGTCTTATCTTAGGATTAGCATTAGCAATAGAGAGAATTATCTATTTAAATATGGCAACAAGCGATTCTTCCAAACTTCTCAATGATGTGGAAAGTGCTCTTCAATCTGGTGGAGTAGATGCAGCAAAAGAAGTTTGCAGAAACACAAAAGGTCCTATTGCATCTATCTTTTATCAAGGATTAGATCGTTCTGGAGAAGGTATTGATATGGTGGAAAAATCAGTGGTTTCTTATGGCTCAGTTCAAATGGGATTGTTGGAAAAAGGATTATCTTGGATTGCCCTGTTTATTGCCTTAGCGCCTATGCTTGGTTTTATGGGGACGGTAATTGGTATGATTGGTGCTTTTGATGCAATTGAAGCTGCTGGTGATATTTCTCCATCCTTAGTTGCAGGAGGCATTAAAGTAGCCCTTTTAACTACTGTATTCGGATTAATAGTAGCAATCATTTTACAAGTATTCTACAACTATATTGTTTCCAAAATTGATTCCATTGTAAATGATATGGAAGATGCTTCTATTTCATTAATTGATTTATTAGTAAAAAATAAATAAACATGAATCTGATCAATATTGGTATAATTATTACTTACATTATGGTTTTTGGTGCAGGATTGGCTGTGCTTGGTTTTTCTATAATGAAAATGATGAAAAGTCCAAAAAATTCCAAGGAAACACTTTATACTATTGGCGGATTAGTGGTTGTTTTGATTATTTCTTACCTTATCGCATCATCAGAAGTATTACCTTCTTATGAAAAATACAAAATAACTTCTGGTTCAGCAAAAAGAGTTGGTATGGGACTTAATGCGTTTTACTTTTTAGCTATTGGTGCAGTTTTAACAATTCTTTATACAGAATTCGGAAAAGCATTTAAAAAATAATGGCAAGAAGCAATCGCGAACTTCAAGAAATTAATGCGGGTTCAATGGCAGATATTGCCTTCTTGCTTTTAATCTTCTTTTTAGTAACAACGACAATGGATGTAGATACTGGTATTGCCAGAAAATTACCTCCAATGCCAGAAGATGAACAAATTGAAGATGATTCTCAAATTCATGCTAGAAACATTTATGTGGTACTTGTAAATTCGAATAATCAACTTTTGGTAGAAGGAGTCCCAATAGATATTTCACAACTGAAAGATGGAGCAAAAGATTTTATTGATAACAATGGATTAAATCCTGAACTATCGGACAATCCGGAAAAAGCAATTATCTCTTTGCAGAATGATAGAGGGACATCTTATAAAACATACATTCAGGTGCAGAATGAATTAACTGCAGCTTATAATGAACTAAGAAATACTGCTGCCTTATCTGAATTTGGCTCACGATATTATGATTTACCAAAAAACCAGCAAAAAACTATCAGAAAAAAATATCCGCAAAAAATATCGGAAGCAGAACCTAAAAATGTAGGAGACAATGAGTAAATTCAAAAGAAAATTAAAAGGTGGTTCACCCAGCATTTCAACTGCGTCTTTACCTGATATTGTTTTTATGTTGTTGTTCTTTTTTATGGTAACAACCGTAATGAGAGAAACTACTCTGTTTGTGGATGTACTTACACCAAAAGCAACTGAAATAAGAAAAATGGAAAAGAAATCTTTAGTCAGCTATATTTATATTGGTTCTCCTGTAAAACGCTTGCAATCTTCTTACGGAACAAAACCAAGAATTCAACTAAATGATGCATTTGCAGAAACTAACGACATCCAAGAATTTATCGCTACTGAAAGAGAATCGCATGATGAAAAGGAAATCCCTTATATGACAGTTTCTATAAAGGCGGATGAAAAGGTAAAAATGGGGACAGTAATTGATGTAAAGCAAGAACTCAGAAAAGCAAACGCACTAAAAATTAACTACTCTACTAGGAAGGGGACTTATTAATTGTTGGGTGCTAATTTTTAGTTATTAGAAAGAAAGGTTGATTCTCAGCCTTTTTTTATGCATGACTTTTTATACAATCAATTTTACCATTGATTGTGACGTCGTAATAAATACATCAACAAAGTAACTGCTAAAAAACTAATAAGCGCTGCACTAATATTTACTTGTGTTTCCTCATTCAAAAAATCGATTTGTATTTTATCCGCAATAAACTGATAAGTGAAAATAATTGCTAGGGCATTATTGGTGAAATGTGCTAAAATTGGAAGCCATAAATTTTTGCTCCAATAAAACATATAGCCAAGAATAATCCCTAAAACGAATCTTGGGAAAAAGCCAAAAAACTGCAAATGAACAGCAGAAAACAAAAAAGCAGAAATAAAAATAGAAAGATGAATCTTCCCAGTCCATTTTGCAAATAGTTGCTGTAATACTCCTCTGAATAATAACTCCTCTCCAATTGCTGGAATTATAGCAATTAAAAACAAATTAATAAGCAAATCTCCCATACTATTCATGGCTAAAAATGCTTCTGTCAGTTGCATTGCTTTTTGCTCAGATGCTTCCATCCATCTTTGTACTGCTTCCAAAAAATCTGGAAGATTCAGGCCTTGATTCCATTGCATTAAATAAGCTACAAAAGGATTCGTAATGAGCATAATTGCAATAACAAGCAAAACATTTTGTTTATTTATCTTTCGTAATAATTGTAATTGAAAACCAGTGAAATAGGTGAATAATAAAGGTGGCAAAATAAAGAGCCCAACAGAAGTAAATAGTTGTAAAAATTTTAGAGCATTTACCGATTTAGGGATACTATAATCAGACAAGAAAGAAGATAAATCTGAAAAGTCTATATCAAACAATAAGGGTAGTAAAGCATAGGCAATAAGTGTAAAAACCACTACCGATATAAAGGCAATCATAGACAACAATGCAAATTTTAGCCCTAATGACTTCTCTTTATAAATTCCTTTAAATCCCATTATTATGTATTTTTGTAAAAAATTATGACTGTAAAAATAGGAAATATTGATGTAGGAGATTTTCCACTTCTCTTAGCGCCTATGGAAGATGTTTCTGATCCTCCATTTCGTGCACTTTGTAAGGAGAATGGGGCAGATATTATGTATACGGAATTCATCTCCTCTGAGGGACTAATTAGGGATGCAGTAAAAAGCAAACAAAAGCTTGATATATACGATTTTGAACGGCCAATAGGAATTCAGATTTTTGGAAATAATATAAATTCTATGCGTGAAGCAGCTGAAATTTGTGAAGCAGCAAAACCAGAATTTATCGATATTAATTATGGTTGCCCAGTAAAAAAAGTAGCCAACAAAGGAGCTGGTGCCGGAATACTTAAAGATATCCCAAAGATGGTGGCTATGACCAAAAAGATTGTAGAAGTCACTAATATTCCAGTAACAGTAAAAACTCGTTTGGGATGGGATGAACGTTCTCTACATATTGTTGACGTTGCAGAAAGATTGCAAGATGTGGGAATAAAAGCAATTTCTATTCACGGAAGGACTAGAAAACAAATGTATAAAGGAGTAGCTGATTGGACTTTAATTGGAGAAGTGAAGAATAATCCAAATATGCATATTCCTGTTTTTGGAAATGGAGATGTAGATAGTCCTGAAAAGACAAAAGAGATGAAAGAAAGATATGGTGTAGATGGGGTAATGATTGGTAGAGCTGCCATTGGTTATCCTTGGATTTTTAATGAAATAAAACATTTTCTGAAAACCAGCAACTATTTAGAAAAGCCGACTCTAAAAAATAGGGTAATTGCTTGTAAAAGGCATTTAGAACATTCTATTAATTGGAAAGGAGAGATATTAGGAATTGCTGAAATGAAACGCCACTATACAAATTATTTTAAAGGGATTCCGCATTTCAAAGAATACAGAATTAAATTAATCACTTCTTACAATTTGGATGAGATTTTGATGACTTTAAATAAAATAGAGGGTGAGTTTGAAGGAGTTAGATTTTAATTAACCGTTTACTCAAAACCCTTGCAGGATACCAGGAAGCAAAAATCCCAATAAACAACATAGTACATTCCACCCAAATTAAATCCACATAGTGAATGGAAACTGGGTAAGAATTAATAATAAAATTACCCTCTCCCATACCAATAATACCATATCTCATTTGAATTGTAGCTAAAACTAGACCTAGCAGAACTCCTAAAATACTACCAATTATTATCGTTAGCATTCCTTCTATGAAAAATATTTCCTGAACCTTCTTTTGGGTAGCACCCAAATTCCAAAAGGTTTTAATATCTTTCGTTTTTTCAATCATAAGCATACTAAGAGATCCTATAATATTGAAGGTATAAATTATCAACATAAAAGTGAGAATGATAAAAACCCCTAATTTTTCTGAATTTAGTATTTTATGCAGAACAGCATGTTGTTGCAATTGATTACTTACCTTGTAGGTTTCACCTAAATTGGTTTGTAAATACTTTTGAATCTCTAACATTCTACTTTCGTCTTTTAGATTTATTTCTATAGCAGACACCTCATTTTTATGTAATAAATCTTGTAAAAAATCAATGGGAGTTATAATGTATTTACTATCATATTCCGCCCCTAAACTAAAAACACCTATTGGTAATACAGATGTGGAGGAAAAAGCAGAAATTGGATTAAGTAGCGTTTTACTTTCTCTGTTTGGGACAAAAATTCTTAGTCGATTGAACATATTACCTACTCCCATGGAGAGATGATAAGCAACCCCTTGTCCTAATACTGCTACATTTTTATTTCCATAATTATTGAAACTTTCTCCTTCCACAATTATGCTATCCAAATTTGTCATTTTATTAAAATCCTCTCCAACTCCTTTTATAGAAGCAATAAATTCGTGATTCCCATTTTTCATCAATACCTTTTCTTCCAGTATCTCTGTACAATAAAGTATGTCTTCATTTTCTTTTAATTCAGAAATTATATTTTTACTATTAAAAGTTTTCCCTTCATTTGATGTTATTTTAATATGAGGATCAAATGAATTATACATGTTAAGTATCAAATCCTCAAAGCCATTGAATACTGAAAGCAAAAGGACCAAAGCGGAAGTCCCAATAATTACTCCCACTATAGAAACAAAGGAAATAATATTTACAGCCCGTTTTGTTTTGCTACTAAAAAGGTATCGTTTGGCTATAAAAAAAGGGAAATTCATTCTTTCAACAATCTGTTAATCTCATCAGAATAATCTGCAGAATCATCCAAATAAAAATGCAATTCAGGAATTATTCTCAGTTGATGTCGTACTTTCTTGGCCAATAGATTTCTAAATAAAGGAGATTTCTCTTTTACTTGTTTGATTAGTTTTTTACTATCTGTTGTAGGGAAAATACTCAAATTCACTTTTGCTACTGATAAATCTGATGATACCTTTACGCCTGTTATGGTAAACAAAATATTGCCTAAAATATCAGGAGCATCTTGCTGAAAAATAATTGCCAAATCTTTTTGTAAAAGCCGAGATATCTTTTTTTGTCGTGTACTTTCCATTTTGCAAAGATACATTATTCTATCTTTGCGCTTATGAAAGATTTTTTTAGGATTCTAAAATATGTAACCCCTTATTTAGGTTTTGCTGGACTTAATATATTCTTCAATATTTTGAATATTTTATTTTCCTTAGTTTCCATTACTATGATTATCCCCTTTTTAGGACTGCTTTTTGGTACACAGCAAAAAGTATATAATCCAATTGATTTAGGATTCTCAGCTATTTCTGTTAAAGAAAACTTTTATGCTCTTATCACTAATATTATTGATGATAAGGGGAAAGTAGAAGCGCTTGTTTTTATTTGTATTTTAATACTGGTAATGTTCTTTTGTAGGAATTTGTGTCGGTATTTAGCACTTTATTTTCTCTCGCCAATCCGAAATGGTGTAGTTTGTGATTTAAGAAATGATTTGAATAAAAAAATTATTAGTTTACCTATCTCTTACTTTACAGAAAAAAGAAAAGGAGATATTACAGCCCGTATGACTACTGATTTAGTGGAAATTGAATGGTCCGTAATGAGTTCTTTGGAAATGTTCTTCAAAGATCCACTCAACATTATTATCTTTTTAATTACACTTATAATCATCAGCCCTAAACTCACACTTTTTGTAATAATTCTATTTCCTATTACTGGATTCTTAATTGCGCTCATTGGGAAAAGTTTGAAAAAGTCATCAAAAAAAGGACAAAGTAAAATGGGGGTCTTGCTTTCTATAATTGATGAAAATTTATCGGGTCTTAGAATTATAAAAGCTTTTGATGCAGAAAAAATGGTTCATAAAAAGTTTGAAAAAGAAAGCACCGATTACAAAAATATTATGACTCGGCTTTTACGAAAAAAAGATTTATCATCTCCAATGAGTGAATTTTTAAGCACAGTAGTAATGATAGTCGTGATGTGGTTTGGTGGAAAGTTGGTTTTAAGTGGGACAAGCACACTTTCCCCAGAAGAATTCATTGGCTATATTGCCATCTTTTCTCAACTTATTCCGCCTGCAAAATCCTTCACTTCTGCTTATTATTTTATTCAGAAAGGCAGTGCCTCAGCTGCTCGTATTTACCAAATATTAGATACAAAAAACGAAATAAAAGATGGAAAAAATACTGAAAAAATATCAGAATTTAAATCTGAGATAAATTTTGAAGCAGTAACTTTTAGCTATGAAAATATTCAGGTACTAAAAGAAATTAATTTGAGTATTAAAAAAGGAGAAACAGTGGCTTTAGTAGGGCAATCAGGAAGTGGAAAATCTACTTTGGCTGATCTTATTGCACGCTTTTATGATGTGAAAATAGGTACAGTAAAAATTGATGGGAAGAATATCAAGAATCTGAAAATTGCAGATGTAAGAACATTGATGGGTATTGTAAACCAAGAATCTATTTTATTTAACGATAGTATCCTAAATAATCTTTTGTTAGGAAATCCTACAGCAACAAAAAAAGAAGTGAGATTAGCCGCAAAGGTTGCCAATGCACATGATTTTATTCTCCAAACAGAAAATGGATACAACACAAATATTGGCGATAGTGGAGTGAAACTTTCTAGCGGACAAAAACAAAGAATAAGTATTGCTCGTGCGATATTGAAAAACCCCCCTATTCTGATATTGGATGAGGCCACTTCGTCATTAGACACACAATCAGAAAAATTAGTACAAGATGCCCTGAATAATCTAATGAAAAATAGGACATCTATAGTAATTGCTCATCGCCTCTCCACCATTCAACATGCCGATAAGATCATTGTTCTGCATGAAGGAAGAGTTGTAGAAGAAGGTACTCATAAAGAGCTTTTAACTAACAATAAGCATTACAAAAGACTATACGATTTACAAGATTTCTCCTAATACAAAAAGTTGTTGTAAGGATACCTTTTTATGTGTAGTGACTTTACTTTTTCATAAAGTAGTTTCCTCAAATATTCAAAGTTAGTTTTATTAAGTGCAGAAATGAAAATGGTATTGTCTTCCATTTTTGAAATCCAAGTTTTTTGCAACTCTTCCAATGAAATGTTTTCTTTTGTTTTAGGACTCAAATCATCTTCATCTTTTTCTACAAAGGTAAATGCATCAGTTTTGTTGAATACTAAAATCATTGGTTTATCATTAACTCCTATCTCAGATAAAGTCTGATTAACAACTTCTATTTGGCTTTCAAAATTAGGATTAGAAATATCAACAATATGTAAAAGTAAATCAGATTCTCGCACCTCATCTAATGTAGATTTAAAAGAATCCACCAATTGATGCGGAAGTTTTCGAATAAAACCAACTGTATCGGCCAATAAAAATGGAATATTCTCAATTACTACCTTCCGAATAGTGATGTCCAAAGTAGCGAAAAGTTTGTCTTCTGCAAATACCTCAGATTTACTAAGCTGATTCATCAAAGTTGATTTTCCAGCATTGGTATAACCAACAAGTGCAAGACGAATCATATTCCCTCTGCCTTTTCTTTGAGTGATCTTTTGCTTGTCAATTTTTTCCAACTGCTTTTTTAACAAAGCAATCTTTTGCCCAATAATTCTTCTGTCAGTCTCAATTTGGGTTTCTCCAGGGCCTCTCATTCCTATCCCTCCTTTTTGTCTTTCAAGATGTGTCCACATTCTAGTAAGTCTAGGAAGTAAATACTGATACTGTGCCAGTTCTACTTGTGTTTTTGCATTTGCTGTTCTGGCACGAGACGCAAAAATATCTAATATTAAATTGCTTCTATCTAGTATTTTACATTCTAAAATTCGTTCAACATTCCTCAGCTGAACTGGACTCAAATCATCATCAAAAATAATGAGTTCTACTCCTAGCTCTTTTACTA
>CAYZIA010000020.1:0-18374 GCA_964478325.1 uncultured Weeksellaceae bacterium | reverse complement strand
GGGATGATGTAAAAACTCAAATTATTGCAGATACTAAAGAATTCCAGATGGGATCTCCTGAAGATACTTCAAATTTTATAAATGCTGTAATTTCTGAAAAAGCTTTTGATAGTATCTCTTCTTATATCGATTATGCCAAGAATAATGATGATGCAAAAATAATTGCTGGTGGAAATTATGATAAATCAACTGGATACTTTATTGAGCCAACTATTATTGTAACGACTAATCCTAAATTCAGAACTATGGTTGAAGAAATCTTTGGGCCAGTAATGACTATTTATGTATATGATGCTAATAAATGGGAAGAAACTTTAGAATTAGTTGACAACACCTCAGAATACGCGCTTACTGGAGCAATCTTATCTGTAGATAGATATGCTGCAGAATATGCAACAAAAGCCTTGGAAAATGCAGCAGGGAACTTCTATATAAATGATAAGCCAACTGGTGCAGTTGTAGGACAACAACCATTTGGTGGTGCAAGAGGTTCAGGAACAAATGATAAAGCAGGTTCGATTTTAAACTTATTAAGATGGGTATCTCCTAGGACAATTAAAGAAACATTTGTACCCGCTAAAGATTACAAGTACCCTTTCTTAGGATAAGAAATTATTAACAATAAAAATAGTCAATCTTTGATGGACTATTTTTATTTAATTTTGTGTCTGTGAAAAGAATAAGAAATTTATATGAAAAACTGCCTGCTCCTTTGCGCAACAAATACCTCATTACCTTTGTTGTTTTTTTGGTTTGGATTTTCTTTATCGATACTTTCGATATTATTACACAAGTAAGGATGAATAATGAGTTTAAACAATTAAAAGAACAACAAGAATTTTATAAAACTGAGATAGAAAAGGATAGTATAAAAGTTTATAATCTGAATAATAATCCGGAAGAGCAGGAACGATTTGCAAGAGAGCGTTTCTTAATGAAAAAAGACAATGAAGATGTTTTTATTGTAAGAGATAAAAAAGAAGATGAGTAATTTATTTGAAGAGTTTCCAGAATTCAGTGCTTCTGATTGGAAAGAAAAAATCCTAATCGATTTAAAAGGCAAAGAGTATAACTCCCTTATTGCAGAGGATGGTACCCTACCTTTTTATCACGCAGATAATGTAGAGCAAAATCAGCCTATTACCAAAAAAGATACCTGGAACACGTGCCAATTAATTGACGCTAGCAATGCAAAAGAAGCAAATAAAAGAACAATTTTAGCTCTACAAAATGAGGTAAGTGCTCTTTGTTTTAAAAATCCTAATAATTTAGAAGTTTTACTAAAAGATGTTTCTATAGAGCATATCCGAATTGATTTTAAAGATTATACTGCCAAGTTTGTAAAAAAATGGATTAGCTTTATTGAGAACAAAAAAGTACATGGTGCATTTCATGGTATGGAAAGTTTCATACACCCTACCTATTGCTCCACTATCTTTGCAGAAGGAGAAACAGCTAAAGAACAAATAAGAAATGTCTTAGAAAAAGGGGGAAAAGAAAACAAAAATATCCAATATCATTTCTATATAACAGAAGATTTTTTTAGGGAAATAGCAAAGCTCAGAGCATTTAGGATTTTATGCAAAGAAAAAACCGTCAGAAACCCATTTATTTTTGCAGAACTTGATACGAGTAACTGGCAAACTAAGTACCCTTACAATAACTTAATTGCAAGTACAACTTCCCTAATGTCAGCTATTTTTGGAGGTTCAGATAATATTTTAATTCCCGATTACAACAATGGTTCTCAAAAAATTGATGACTTTTCACAAAAGTTATCGTGCAATCAGCAACATATTTTAAGAAAAGAAAGTTTTTTAGATAAGGTTCAAGATCCAACTGCTGGGGCATATTATGTAGAACACCTTACATCTGAACTTCTAAAAGACTTTGATATATCGCAAAAAAGAGATAAGATTAAAAGTACTAAAACTTGGTTTTCTGCAGAAGAAATTGAAATACCAAATACTTTTTCAAAACCAACAGAAAAGGTAAATAATTTTGGAGCTGGCGTTCCCCCTTTTTTAAGAGGGCCTTATTCTACTATGTATGTAAGTAAGCCATGGACCATTCGGCAATATGCTGGCTTTTCAACAGCAAAAGAATCAAATGCTTTTTACAGAAGAAACCTAGAGGGTGGACAAAAAGGTCTTTCGGTTGCTTTCGATTTAGCAACTCACAGAGGTTATGATTCTGATAACCCTAGAGTTGAGGGAGATGTAGGTATGGCTGGTGTTGCAATTGATTCTGTACTAGATATGAAAATTTTGTTTGATAAAATTCCATTGGATAAAATGTCTGTTTCCATGACTATGAATGGCGCAGTCTTACCCATTTTAGCTTTTTACATCGTAGCAGCCAAAGAACAAGGAGTGAATCTAGAAAAATTAACCGGCACCATTCAGAACGATATTTTAAAGGAGTTTATGGTACGAAACACTTATATTTATCCTCCAAAATATTCCATGCGAATTATTTCAGATATTTTTAAATACACTAACAAAGAAATGCCTAAATTCAATAATATTTCTATTTCTGGCTACCATATGCAAGAGGCAGGTGCTACTGCTGATATCGAGCTAGCTTATACCTTGGCTGATGGTTTGGAATATGTAAGAACCGGAATAAAATCAGGGCTTAAGATTGATGATTTTGCTCCACGACTTTCTTTCTTTTGGGGAATTGGTATGAATCATTTTATGGAAATTGCAAAAATGCGTGCTGCTAGAATTCTTTGGGCAAAACTGATAAAACAATTTAATCCTAAGAATCCAAAATCAATGGCACTTAGAGCGCATTGCCAAACTTCTGGTTGGAGCTTAACTGAGCAATATCCTTTCAACAATATTACACGAACTACAATTGAGGCAATGGCTGCCGCAATGGGAGGCACACAAAGTTTACATACTAACTCATTAGATGAGGCCATTGCATTACCTACTGATTTCTCGGCGAAGATTGCAAGAGACACCCAAATTTATTTACAAAAAAATATAGGAATCTGCAAAAGAGTTGACCCATGGGGTGGCTCGTATTATGTGGAGTATCTTACTAACAAGATTGCCGAGAAAGCTTGGCAATACATTCAGGAGATACAAGAATTGGGAGGTATGGCAAAAGCCATAGAAAGTGGTATTCCAAAAATGAGAATTGAACAATCAGCTGCCAAAAAACAAGCCAGAATTGATTCCGGAAAAGATATTATTGTTGGGGTAAATGCCTTTAAAAATAATAATAAAGAAGAAATTGAAATACTAGAAGTAGACAATACAACTGTACGAAAAGAACAAATTGCTCGCTTAAATAAGATGAAAGAAGAAAGAGATCCAAAAATAGTACAAGACGCACTGGATGCTTTAACAAGAGGGTGTAAGAATGATTCAGAAAATTTGTTAAGTTTGGCAGTTGATGCCGCAGAAAAAAGAGCCACTTTGGGTGAAATTTCAGATGCCTTGGAGAATACCTTTGGAAGATATGCAGCTCAAAATCAACTAATAACAGGAATTTACAAAATGGAGATAGATGACAATAAATACTTTAAAAAAGCTAAAGATTTGACTGATAATTTTGCCAAAGAAAAAGGTAGAAGACCAAGGATTATGGTAGCAAAAATGGGACAAGATGGGCATGATAGAGGTGCGAAGATAGTAGCCACTTCCTTTGCTGATTTGGGCTTTGATGTAGATATAAGTCCATTATTTCAGACTCCTGAAGAAGTGGCTAAACAGGCAATTGAAAATGACGTGCATATTTTGGGGATTTCATCGTTGGCAGCAGGACATAAAACCCTTGTCCCAAAAGTAATTAATAGTTTGAGAGAAATGGGAAGAAGTGACATTTTGGTAATTGCTGGAGGTGTTATTCCAAAAAAAGATCATAACTATCTTTTTCAAGCTGGGGTAAGTGGTATTTTTGGCCCTGGCAGCATTATTGCAAAATCAGCTATTACTATATTGGAAAAACTAAACTAAAAAAAACTCCTTTTCTACTTTTGATTTTAAATTTATATCTTTGTATAATCAGAGATATGACGTTCCTAAGAAAAAAATATTTTCTTCTTCTTTTTGTAATTTTGTTATTTCCAACTTTTTCTTGGACTCAAAATAGCATTCTTATCTTTAATGAAGATTTTGAAACAGGCAACTATTCTTTTACGGCTGATTCTTCTTTTGGATTGCCTCAAGGAGTTAATTCTTGGGTGGTAAATAATGAGTATAACGGAAATGGAATTTACCCAAATACTACAAGCCAAACAAATACTATTTCAGGTACAATAGGAAATCCTGGCGGTTATTATTTACATATTTCTGATACCACTCAAATCACAAATGTTTCTAATGCCAATTACGATACGCAAAACTCTTCCGATCATTTTTATGTATTGAATAGAAGTTTTTGTACTTTGGGTTTTGATAGTATTGAATTTTCTTTCTTTTATTTATGTGAGGGCTCTAATACCGATTATGCAGAGGTATTTTATTCCGTCGATGGTGGAAATTGGATTTCTTGCGGAAGTCAGTACAAAAACCAAACACTTTGGAAAAACGAAAGAATTATGAATCCTGCCTTTAATAATGTGTATGATTTACGTTTTGGGTTTAGGTGGGTAAATGCAAATACTAACTCTGCTAATAGTATTGCTTTTGGGGTAGATGATATCTTTTTGGTAGGTAATTTCAATCAAACTTCTAACCCTATAGATATTAATATTACTTATCTTTCCGATAGTGTAATCTGCCAAGGAACCTATCTTGTTTTTGGATATGAAATTTCTGATACACTTTGTGGGGGACAATACCTAATTGAACTATCAGATGCCAATGGGAATTTTGGTAATCCAACTGCACTATGGACAACTACGATGGTTTACCCTAATACATCTTCTTTTCTTACAATTCAGATTCCTAATTGGGCAACTGCAAGTACTTGCTATAAACTTAGGGTAAATCGTATTTCGCCATCCCCTCAAATAACGGGAGTTGCAAGTATTTGTTTTGAGGTTGCTATTTGCCCTAATTTGATAATTACAGGTCCCACACCTCCAGTTGTAACAATGGATACAGCAGATGTTTGTGTTGGTAGTGTCATTGATATCCCATTCTTTGCAATTGGTGTTTATCTACCTGGTAATATTTTTACAGCTTATCTATCAGACTCAACAGGAAGTTTTGCTAATCCAACTCTAATTGGACAATTGCCAAGTAATCAAACTTTTGATCCAAATATTGCTCCTGGTCTCCCAGGAACAGTTAGTGGTCATATACCTAATGTTCCTCCTGGATGTAATTATTATATAAAAATTAGTTCAAGTAATCCAATTGCTAATGACACGTCAACTTGGGGGCCATTTTGTATTAAAGACTGTGACATTGAAACTAATAATCGACAGGATTTACAATTCTGTATTACTGACACTACTGGAGATAGTACTCTTATTCCTATAGATGTGAACATACCTCCATCTAATGTTATTTATTATCCTGGTAATGAATTTCAAGTAGAACTATTAAATTCTATGTTCTTTTTTAGAGTAAATCTAGGAAGTCTTGGTAGTGTAGTTGCAACTAATGATACACTACTTTGGGTAGTAGTACCTGATTTTATTACCCTATCTGCAATGGGAATACAGCCAGGAGTGTATTATATGCGAATTGTTGCTACAAACTCAAATACTCCTGGGAATCAACTAGGAACATTGATAAGGCTTACTATTGGTCACCCTGCCGCTAATCCTCCTCCTGAAATTTATGCAACTGATTCTTTAATATGTCAAGGAGATGCTGTTACGCTTTGGGTTTCTCCGAGACAGCCAGGAAGCACTTATCTTTGGCGATTAAATGGACAGATATGGCCAGCAATATCAACTGGTTTAAATCCTGCAAATTCCGTAGGGGCACTTTTTAATGGCAATGCGGGTAACTATAATTTTACAATTCAGGAGACCAACTATGGATGTATTGGTACTGTTTCTTCTCCTTTTACAGTGAAGCTTTTAAATCCTCCAAGTATTTATGTAGTACCAAATGCACCAGTTTGTTTTGGCGATACGGTCGGATATTTTGTGCAATTTTCTCCTAATACTTATTATAGTTGGACAGCACCCACCTGCGGTAGCATGCTAGATACTACTAACAATCAAATGACGGTTGCATGGAATCAAGCAACAGGAGCATGCAATTTACAAGTTCATGCTATCAATAAATGTGGTTCTAATACTGGCTCAACTACCATAAACATCAATCCTTTGCCTAATGCTTTTGCCGGAAACGATACAAGCATATGTGAAGGAGATAGTATACAACTTACAGCAAGTGGAGGAAACACTTATAGTTGGACACCCAACAATACTTTGCAAAATGCGAACACTTCTATGCCAACTGCTTTTCCACCAAGTACTGAAACGTATATTGTGCAAGTAACAGATAATCAAAATTGTAAAAATTCTGATACTGTTTTAGTAAATGTAAGCCCAGTTCCATTTTTTGATGCCGGTATTGACAGAAACATCATGTGTGGAGATAGTATACAAATAAATTCAACTGAGATTATTGGTGCCTCTTACAATTGGATTGTTCCTTCTGCCTATCGAATTCTGGATATGTTTTATCTGATAAATGTTTCTACTCTTGGTGGTTGTGATATAAAAGATTCTCTACTTGTTACGGTAAATCCAATGCTTGTGGATGCTGGTGAAGACACTTCTATTTGTAAAGGAGCTTCACTAATTCTAGGAGAAAATACCACTATAACTCCTAGTACTATTTTTAGTTGGACGCCTACTAATTCCTTAGATGATGCTTCAAAAGCAAGACCTATAGCTACCCCAAATATTAGTACAGAGTACATCCTGAATGTTTCCAATATTTTGGGCTGTACAAATACTGATACGATCAATATTGAAACAATTATTTACCCAAATATTGATACCTCATTTGAAATATGTCATGGCTTTAATTTAGTGTTAAATCCATCCAATAATAACGCAACTTATCTTTGGAATACTGGGGAGAATAGCAAGCAAATTGTAGTGACCGATATGGGGTTTTATACAGTTAACATGCTTACTGGAGAAGGTTGCTTAATAACCGATAGTTTCCTTGTTACAATTGAAGATTGCGAATATTTCTTTTACTCCCCAACTTCTTTCACTCCAAATAATGATGGAACAAATGATGTATTTATTCCAATAACGGATGGAGTAGATAGTTTGCATTTTATGGTTTTTGATAGGTGGGGAGAAAAGATTTTTGAAAGTACTGATTTCACTCCTTGGGATGGAACTTACAATGAAAATACAGTAATGAGTGGTATATATAGCTGGAAGGTTTATTATGTAGGTAAAGGCACATTTGGAAGAGAAGAAAAATCGGCAGTAGGAATCGTAACACTTATCAGATGATGAAAAAATATTTTGTCTTTTTTCTCTTTTCTATTTTTTCCTTCTCTTGTTTCTCAACCCATATTGTTGGTGGATATCTCAGTATGAAATATCTAGGTATTTCTGCCTCTGCAGTTAATAATCTGGATTATGAAGTAACCCTTATTATTTATCGAGACCAAGGTGGGGTGAATTTGCCAAATCCTGTAAATGGCATTAAAGTTTTTAATGGATTGAATGACACTATCGGATTTGGTTTTTCTTTAGATTTAGTATCTCAGCAATTCCTCAATTTTGGAGATTCTTGTTTTATGCCAAAAAATCTATCGGTAGAAGAATTTATTTACAAAGATACCATTGAACTTTCCCTTTTTAGTGAAGGTTATTATTTTGCTTGGGAAACTTGTTGCAGAAATGCTGGGATCATAAATATCGATAATCCTTTATCGGCAGGAACAACCTATAAATCGGAAATACTAATTAGCGATCCTAATAATGGGTTTACTAATTTAGAAAACTCAAGTCCTACTTTTGGTTTTGATTCCTTGATGAATCAATATTACCCACATAATGCTTATTTATGTAAAGAACAAGAACACACTTTTAATTTTAATTCAGTAGATCCAGATGGAGATTCTTTGGTTTATTCTTTAGCTAGTCCTTTAAACTGTCATCCTTTTACTTGGCCAACTGGCCCAGTTACTAATCCAGCACCTTACGATACAATTACTTGGGCAAATAGTAGTTATAGCACCAACAATCCTTTAGGTGTTGGAAGCTATATGTATATTGATGCTGTTACTGGCGATCTAACTTCCTTTGCTACTACAGTTGGGGTTTATGTTTTCTCTGTTCGAATTGAGGAATGGAGAGAGCTAAATGGAGTTTGGAAAAAGATTGGAGAAGTAGTGCAAGATATTCAGTATGAAACTATTGATTGTGAACAAAATAATGCCCCAACCATTACAATTGATGAACATTTGGAAAATGGTATTTTTATTGATTCCAATTATAGTGCGCTAATACAACTGCCCTATTACGATACTCTTAAGCTTTCTTATGATGCTTATATTGAAAAGGAAATATGCCTAAAAATTGCAGCTAGAGATTTAGATTCAAATGTGAATATTTTTCAGCAAATACTTAAAGATTCTGTATCGGTTTATTGTGAGTTAAATTTGTTTAATTCTGGATTGGATAGTACATCTAATATGGCTTCTTTCAGCAATGATAGCGCCCTTTCCAATGTAAATTCTAATTTTTGTTGGACTCCTATTTGCCAAGATATAATCTCTAGCCCTTATTATATTTATTTTTATTCCAAAGATATTTCTTGCTTTGCATACCATACTTCTGTTTTAGAATTGGAAATAAATTTAAAACAACCAAATAACAATCCGCCAAGCATTACAGAAATGATCAATAATGCTGTACTTTTAGATTCTACTTATACAGATACCATAAAACTAAAGTATACAGCAGAAGTGGGTAAAGAAATCTGCTATCCTATCAGTGCAAAAGATGAAGATGTTTATAACGGAATTAGCGATTATTTGTCTCTTGGTATTAGTACTTTCAAAAATGAAAATAATGTAAATGTACAAAATTACAATTTTGTTGGAGATGAGAATTTTTCACTTACAACTTCCGATTTGTGTTGGAAGCCAACTTGTATTGATATGGAACATACTCCTTTCACCGCAACCTTTATTGTAGTGGATGATGCTTGTATTAACGATACTGCTGTTTTACAAATTGAATTTGAAATTATTGAACCAACTACTTTTGAAATTGATAGCGTAATCCCTAATGTCTTTTCTCCAAATGAAGATGGGGTCAACGATTATTTTGAAATTCCAGATGTGGAACTCAATTATTGTTTTTACACCGATTTCTCTATAAAGATATTTACAAGATGGGGTAAGAAAGTATTTGAGGATGATAAAGTAAATTTCAAATGGGACGGTAAAATGAAAAATAGTAAACCTTGCTCTGATGGAGTGTATTTTTACAATATTGAAAGTCGTTTGCCGATAGCGCCCAAAAAAGGAACGATTAGCATAATCAGATAATTTTTTAGTTTCGCAAAATTAATGGAGAAAGAAACCATCATAACAAATATAAAAGCCGGCGATACTATTGCTTTAAGCAAAGTCATTACTTTATGCGAAAGCACCTTAGAAAATGAACAAAAAATAGCACAAAACATCATTGCTAACCTTTCAGGAAAAGGTAAAAAATCTATCCGAATAGGAATAACAGGAGTGCCGGGAGTTGGAAAAAGTACTTTTATTAATAGTTTTGGAAAAATGCTTACTAATCTGGGTAAAAAAGTTGCTGTACTTGCTATAGATCCTACAAGCGAAAAAACACATGGAAGTATTTTAGGTGATAAAAGCCGAATGAATGAATTAGCTAACGATGAAAACGCTTTTATTCGACCCTCTCCATCTGGAAGAACTTTAGGAGGAGTAGCTGCAAAAACAAGAGAAAACATTCTGCTTTGTGAAGCGGCAGGTTTTGAGGTTATACTTATCGAAACTGTAGGTGTTGGACAAAATGAAACTACCGTTAGAAATTTAGTTGATTTCTTTTTACTATTGATGCTATCAGGGGCTGGAGATGAACTGCAAGGTATCAAAAGAGGAATTGTGGAAATGGCAGATGTCATTTTAATAAATAAAGCAGATGGAGATAATGTGCAAAAAGCAAAGAATGCTATGCTACAATACAAAAGTGCTTTGCAGCTATTCCCAGTAAATGCAAATGGATGGAAAGTGAAAATTAACACTTGTTCTGGCTTGAAAAAAATAGGTTTGGAACAAATCTGGGAAACAATTGAAGAGCACAATTACCAAATGAAAGAAAATAACTTTTTTTCCAAAAACAGAAAAGAACAAAGTATCTATTGGCTACACAGCCAAATAAAAGAAGAGTTGGGAAATAAAAAATATTCTCAGCTGAAAAAAAATGGTGACATAAGAAAAATAGAAAATAATCTCCTAAATAGAAGAGTGACTATTTATCAGTTGTTGGAAGATTTGTAACTATTCAATCTAGTTTTTCCAGTCTAATAAAATAAATACAACTTTTCTTTCTTTCTCCATTTTGCCTGACTGCTGTATTCCACAAAATAAATAAGCACATCTGCTTGTGAAGAATATTCAGTAAAAAATATCTTTTTATCGGCTTGCAAGGCATATTCCACAAAAAACCATTTGCCATTATTCTTACTTGCTTGTGAGGAATAATCTACCTTAAACACATTCAAATCGGCTTGACTTTCATAATCTACCACAAAAACTTTAATATCTGCTTGGCTAGCATATTCTACAGAGAATACTTTTTGTGCTGAAACATTTGTTACAATAAAAATAGTTGATATAAGTAAGAAGAATCTCATTTTGTAAATATAAAAAAAAACTGTAATCAAAAATTAGCCACAAGAAACTAGCAACTAAAAACTAATCTTATCTTTGCGTGCTGAAAAAGAATATCAAAATGACAGAAGTTTCAGAAAGGTTAAATCGATTGGCCGAATCAGCTACACTCGCAATGGCACGAATGAGCCGAGAGTTAAAAGCAGAAGGAAATGATATAATTTCTTTAAGTTTAGGCGAACCGGATTTTGATACCCTAAATTTTATTAAAGAATCCGCTAAAAAGGCTATTGACGATAATTTCTCGCATTACACTCCTGTCCCAGGATTACTAGAATTGCGTCAAGCAATTTGCACAAAATTCAAAAGAGACAATAATTTGAATTTTACTCCTGAACAAATTGTAACTTCTACTGGGGCCAAACAATCACTTGCTAATTTATGTTTGAGTTTACTTAATCCGGAAGATGAAGTACTTTTGCCTTGCCCCTATTGGGTAAGCTATGCAGAGATTATCAAATTAGCAGAGGGAAGTCCTGTAGAAATTCCTTCTACTATTGCTAGTGATTTTAAGGTATCCGCAGAGCAAATTGAAGAAGCAATTACACCAAAAACAAAACTCTTGATGTTCAGTTCTCCTTGCAATCCAAGCGGCACAGTTTATACTAAAAATGAACTTACTACTATTGCAAAAATGCTAGAAAAATATCCTGATATTTATATTATTTCTGATGAGATATATGAGCATATCAATTTTACCAATGCACATTTTAGTATTGGTACAATTCCAAGCATGAAAGACAGAACAATTACTGTAAATGGTGTTTCTAAAGGTTTCGCTATGACGGGCTGGAGAGTTGGCTTTATTGGCGCTCCTTTGTGGATAGCTAAGGCCTGTAATAAAATTCAGGGGCAAATTACATCTGCTACTTGTGCTATTGCTCAAAAAGCAACTGAAACGGCAATGCTAGCTGAACCAAAATCTATAACAACTAATATGAAAAACACCTTCTTAAAAAGAAGAAATATGTTACTTGAAAGACTGAATGAGATTCCAGGAATTAAGTGTAATATTCCACAAGGTGCTTTTTATATCTTCCCAGATGTATCTTATTATTTTGGGAAAAAAGATGGAGAAAAAATCATAAAGGATGCCAATGATTTGTGTATGTACTTACTCAATAAAGCCCATGTTGCATTGGTTTCTGGGGCTGCTTTTGGAAATCCAGAATGCATAAGAATCTCTTATGCCGCATCTGATGATAAATTGATTGAAGCTGCTAAAAGAATAAAAGAAAAATTAGCACAGTTAAAATGAGGAAAGAAGAAATAATTCAGCTTTTTGACTCTTTTAAGAATATGAAAGTTCTCATTGTGGGTGATGCTATGATTGATGCCTATATGTGGGGAAAGATTGAAAGGCAATCGCCAGAAGCACCAGTACCAGTTGTAGAAATAGAAAAGCATGAAAACAGATTAGGTGGAGCAGGAAATGTCGCAAGAAATATAATGTCCTTAGGAGCAAAACCTATATTATGTTCAGTCTTAGGAGATGATTATAATGGAAAGTATTTAAAAGAACTATTAGAAGAAGAAAAACTTTCAACAAATGGAATCCTTATGGAATCTGGAAGAAAGACTACTATCAAAACAAGAGTAATAAGTGAAAACAAACATCAATTAAGGATAGATGAAGAACAGGTCAATTATATCCAATTAGAGAAGGCCTTTCTAGATCTGGTATATAGCAATTTACTTGATGCAGATGTTATTATTTTACAGGATTATAACAAAGGAGTTCTTACGCCTTTCTTGATTGAAAACATTATCCAAAAAGCTAATAAGATAAATATTCCTACCATTGTAGATCCTAAAACCAAAAATTTCAGATCCTACAAGAATTGTGATATTTTTAAACCAAATCTGAAAGAAATCAAAATAGGTTACAATATGAATTTTAATGAAAATAATATGTCTGAGATTAGTTCTGTCACAAAAAATCTACTTCAGATGATAAATACAAAAGGTATCTTGCTCACTCTTTCAGAAAAAGGGGTTTGTATGCAAACAACTGATAACTTTACTCATATAAAAGCAGAAAAACGGAATATTATTGATGTATCTGGAGCTGGAGACACAGTTATATCAACAGCTGCACTTTGCCTTGCTGCAAAAACTGATTTAGTTATTTTATCACAATTTGCTAATTTAGCTGGCGGTTTGGTATGCGAAAAAGTTGGAGTAGTTCCTATTGAGAAGAGTCTACTTCTTACTTCTGCCATTTCCTATTTTACCAATTAGATGCCAATAGAAATAAACAAACCAAAAGGAAAATTTGGAACAACTCCTGTTTTTATGGCTTCAATCTCCACTATTTTAGGAGCAATCTTGTTCTTGCGATTTGGTTATGCGGTAGGAAATGTAGGTTTTATGGGTGCCTTGGGAATTATCCTTTTAGGACATCTGGTTACTGTGCCTACTGCTCTTGCTATTGCTGAAATTGCCACTAACAGAAAAGTAGAAGGTGGTGGTGCATATTATATTATCTCTCGTTCATTCGGATTAAATATTGGTGCAACAATAGGAATTGCATTATATCTTTCTCAAGCTATATCTGTATCTTTTTATGTTATAGCTTTTGTGGAATCCTTTTATCCTTTTGCTTTATTCTTAATAGACAATTATCCTATTATACCACAATTTGTTCAAGACATTATGTTAAACAAAAAGATGATAGGGATTATTTCAATGGGGATTCTTACCTTATTAATGCTTACAAAAGGTGCAAATATTGGTATAAAGGCACTTTATGGAATAGTTGCAGTTCTTTTTCTTTCCTTGCTACTTTTTTTTATAGGAAGTCCGATTGATGAATATCGTTTTGCTGATGTTAGCTTTGTAGCAAGCATTAGAGATTCTGATGATTTCTTTTATGTTTTTGCTATTATTTTTCCGGCTTTTACTGGGATGGCTGCTGGGTTAGGTCTGTCAGGAGATTTGAGAAATCCTAAATCTTCCATTCCAAGAGGAACTATCTGGGCAACCATTATTGGTATTGCTGTTTATATTTTGGTTGCTTTCAAGTTGGTGCTCTCAGCTCCACTTCAAAGTTTGGATGCTGACCAACTTATCATGAGTAAAATTGCTATTTGGGGACCAATTATTCCTATTGGATTGGCTTGTGCATCTATTTCCTCTGCATTAGGTTCTGTTATGATAGCTCCAAGAACGCTTCAAGCATTGGGTTTTGACAATATTTTTCCAGTAAGAAAACTAAATAATTGGATAGGAAAAGGAAGAAAACAGGATAATGAACCAATCAACTCATCAATTATTACCTGTATTTTAGCTTTGGTCTTTGTGGTAGTTGGTGATATCAATATGGTAGCACAACTTATTGCTATGTTTTTTATGATTACTTATGGTGCTATTTGTGCTATTTCTTTTTTGGAACATTTCTCAGGAGACCCATCTTATCGTCCTACTTTTAAGTCTAGATGGTACGTTTCGCTTATTGGAGCTGTTTTATCAGTTTGGTTAATGTTCAAAATGGATAACTTATTTGCTATTCTATCAATAATCTTAATGGTAATCTTTTATATTTATATTAGTAGAAACTCAACTGATAAAAGGGAGATTGTTAGCTTATTTCGAGATGTATTAGTGCAATCTGCAAGGCAGATTCAAATCTTTATTCAGAAAAAAGGAGATGATGAAGAAAATCTTCATTGGAGGCCATTTGTTATAAGCATTAATGAAGAATCATTTGAAAGAAAAGATGCCTTTGATATGTGTAGATGGATTTCTTTCAAATATGGTTTTGGCACTTATATTCATTATATAAACGGTTATTTGAGTAAGGACACTTTCAAACAATCCAAAGAGGTATTAAAGCAACTTCTAAAAGATGAAGGAGTATCTAAAAGTAATGTGTATGTAGACACCATCATTTCACCTTCTTATACCTCTGCGCTGGCACAAGTTATTCAACTTTCCTCTATCTCTGGTAAAGGTAATAACCTTATTTTATTGGCTTACGAAGAAAACGAAAAGGAAAGGTTTATAGATATTATCAGTAACTTTAAGCTACTTCAATCGACTGGTTTTGATGTAGCAATTTATAAAACGAATGAAGCAAAAAGAAACAAAATGGAAGAAATTCATATTTGGATTTCATCAAGGGATTATGAAAATTCAAATATGATGATTTTACTTGGCTACATTATTTCCTCTCATCCCGATTGGAAAAATGTAAAAATCAAAGTTTTCTCTATTTATCCAAACCAAAGTGAATTTGAGAATTACAAAAAAAGAATGTTCTCCTTTATTGAATCGGGTCGCTTACCTATTTCTCCACTAAACCTTAAAATGATTCCTCAGAATGAATATTCAGGAATTAAATCCATTATTAACAAGAATTCGAAGAAAGCAGATTTAACCATTATTGGCTTTAGAAGTGAAGTGGTTAAAAAACAAAAATTAGCAGCGTTTGAGGGTTATGAAGAATTAGGAAATATATTATTTGTAAATAGTTTGAAAGGTAAGGAAATTGAATGATAAAACCACAGCAATACTCCTCAGAATCAAAGAAAAATCAAATTGCTAATATGTTTGATAATATTGCAAAGAATTATGACTTTTTAAATCATACTCTTTCTTTTGGAATGGACTTTTATTGGAGAAAAAAAGCCATTGAGAAACTTACAAATAAGCCAAAAATAATTTTGGATGTTGCATGCGGAACAGCCGATTTTGCCATTGCTGCAAGCAAGCTAAAAGAAGTACAAATAACAGGAATAGATATCTCCAAAAAAATGTTGGAAATAGGCAGAAAAAAAATAGAGAAAAAAGGATTAGAAAAGCAAATAAAGTTGCAATTAGCTGATTCAGAGAGATTACCTTTTGAGAACAATAGATTTGACGCTATAACAGCTGGTTTTGGTGTTAGAAATTTTGAAAATTTGGAATTAGGATTATTGGAAATGAAAAGAGTTCTAAATAAAAGTGGAATAGTTGTAATTTTAGAGTTATCCAAACCCAAGATCTTTCCTGTAAAACAAATCTACAATATTTATTTTCATCATATTTTACCGTTCTTTGGACAGTTAATTTCAAAAAATAAAAGAGCATATAATTATCTGCCGGAATCAGTAGATGCATTTCCTGAAAATGAAGAATTTATAGAGATTTTGAAGAAAGTTGGTTTTCGAAAAGCTCAATATAAACCACTCACACTTGGAATAGTTACTCTTTATATTGCAATAAAATAAATGATAAAGCGTTTTTTGCTAAAATGAAGAAATTAATAAAAATAATATTACCTATTTTGTTTATCATGGGTATGCCTTTGAAAAATTTTGGACAAAAACATCCTAAATTACAAAACTTACCAAGATATGACAACAAAAAAATTCATTTCGGATTTACTATGGGTATCAACTCTATGGATTTCAGGATAAAACAAATAGCCAATATTACTAATCTTGATAGTTTGTATGTATTAGAATCCCAAAACCAAAAGGGTTTTAATTTAGGAATTGTTTCTAATTTGAGATTAGGAAAAGCATTCGATATAAGATTTTTGCCAAGATTGGTATTCTCAGAACGAATTATTGAATACTCATTTTTAGATGGTAATAAAAAGATTTATACACAAGGCAAACCTATTGAATCTACTTTTATTGATTTCCCAATTCTTATAAAATATAAGTCAGAACGATATAATAATCTCAGAACTTATTTGCTTGGAGGTATGAAATACGGAATGGATATTGCCTCACAAAAAGACATTGATGATGAAGGAGAAAGAATTGTAAAGCTTAAAAAGAATGATTTAGCTGTCGAAATAGGTTTTGGGATGGATTTTTATTTAGAATATTTTAAATTTTCTCCACAAATAAAACTAAGCTTTGGTGTTATCGATTTGCTTTCGAAGGATGATACTATTTACACAAAATCAGTAGAAAAACTTACTACAAACGCTTGGCTACTTTCTTTCACCTTTGAGTAAATAACTAATTGATCCTTAGCGTTTAAACTCATAAAGTAAAATAGAAGTTGCAATCGAAACATTAAGTGATTCTGGACCTTTCTTTTCTCCTTTTATTGCGATCTTTTCGGTTATTAATTTGCTTACTTCTCTAGAAATCCCAAAAGACTCACTACCCATAACTAATAAAGCGTTGTTTTTTAAATTCAAATCTGAGATATCTTTACCATCCATAAATGCCCCATAAATAGGAGATTTATTTGGCAGATTCTTTATCGTTTCTTCTAAATTAGTATAATATACATTTACCCTTGTAATAGAGCCCATGGTTGCTTGGATCACTTTTGGATTATATACATCAACAGAATTGTTAGAGCAAATAATATTTTGAACTCCAAACCAATCACAAACCCTTATGATTGTTCCTAGGTTTCCAGGATTCTTAATATCATCCAAAGCTAAAGTAAGTCCATTTTGTATTTTAGAGATATCTAATTTTAGTTTTGGTTTTTCTACTATTGCTAATAATGTATTTGGAGTTTTTAGAGTACTTATTCTTTCCAATTCTTTTTCAGATATTCTGTGAATTTTTATAGTTCTCTCTATTGAGGACTTCCAATATCTTGTAGTAAATATTTCTATCAAAACAAAATCAGATTGCAAGATCTCCTCTACCATTTTCTCTCCCTCTACAATAAAACAATTATGTGCATCTCTATTTTTTTTAAGTTTCAAAGAGCGAATAAATTTTATCTGATTTTTGCTTATCATTTATACTTTGTTTTGAATATTTGTCAATGATAAGAAATTATTCTAAAAATAAAGGCAGATGTTTTAACATTATTATAATTTTGTCCCTTGAAAATTGATGTAAATAATTAAAATCTAAAAAAAAATGAGTAATCTAAATCAGCTAAAAGAAATAGCTACTAGTTTAGTTCGGAAAGAGAAAGGGATATTGGCAGCAGATGAGAGTAATCCTACATGTAAAAAAAGATTTGACTCAATAGGAGTCAATTCTAGTTTTGATAGCAGAAATGAATACCGAGATATCTTATTCACTTCAGATGGAATTGAAGATTTTATTAGTGGTGTGATACTATTTGATGAAACGTTAAGACAAAGTACAACTTGTGATAAAAAAATTCCTTTTACTAAATTGTTAAATTCAAAAGGTATTATCCCTGGTATAAAAGTAGATAAAGGAGCGGCTAGTCTTGAGGGATTTCTGAACGAGAAAGCAACTGCTGGGTTAGATGGATTAGATGAAAGATTAGCAGAGTACTATACCCTTGGAGCAAGATTTGCAAAGTGGAGAGCAGTAATAACTATAGGAGATGATATGCCTTCAGATGCTTGTATACACGCTAATGCCCATTCACTTGCACGTTATGCCTCTAAGTGTCAGCAAGCGGGTATCGTTCCAATTGTTGAACCAGAAGTTCTTATGGATGGAACACATACAATTGAGAAATGTAATATGGTTACAAATAGTACGCTTAAGATGGTGTTTGAGCAACTTAGTATTTATAATGTTTTACTTGAGGGAATTGTTTTAAAGCCTAATATGATTATCTCAGCAATTGATTGTCCTATTCAAGCAGATATAGAAAAAGTGGCGGACATG
>CAYZIA010000019.1:0-20029 GCA_964478325.1 uncultured Weeksellaceae bacterium | reverse complement strand
GGTCACCAAACTTTTGGGTAAGTTTTCCAAAGATCCTCCAAGTGTTGCTAATGCTTTGCGCATTGTTGTTGGAATTAAAAAGAGAATAAGTTCTTGTATACGAATGACCTGTGTTGTAATAATAATTTCCTCCTAATGATAAAAAGGTAGTTTTAGATGGTTTGAAATCCAATTTTCCAGAAATACTTATTCTTTTTTGTGCAACATTTTGTCTGGCTTGTACTTTCTCCAAATCAGATATGGTTACAAATTCTGCCTCTTGCAAAAAACCTGCAGATACATCTGGTGCTGGACGGAAAGGGTTCTCTTTTAACCAATCTAATTTCTTTTGTTTTATTCTCCAATTACCAATAGCAGAAGGATCAGAATCATCTACCATTCTAAATTCTCCAGAGAGAAAGTATCCAATTATTGAATTTCCTTTTGTGCCATCATCATTTCTTCCCTTTAGGATAGGGCCAGATAAATTAAGGCCAAAAATGTTTTTATTATATTTATCAAAAAGGGAAGAAGATTCCATCTCAGCACCTCCAAAAAATTTATTAGAAGGCCCCTTTGTAGTAATGGAAATAATCCCAGCAGTTGCATCTCCATACTGGGCTGGCAAACCACCAGCCATTACCGTAATTTGTTCAATGGCTGATTGTGGTACGCCTAAACTTCCTCTTACTTTTATTCCATCAATATAATAATCCGTAGCATCCGAACGAGAACCCCTAACATTTAATGATTCGCCTTCATCTCTTTGATAGATTCCAGCAGATGTCGCTGCAACAGAAGCCACTGATCTTGTAGGCATGGCAACAATTTCTTCAGCAGTTTTTGTTGAACCAGTAATATTATCCTGATCAATAAGTGGTTTTTTGTATTCCACAATTACTACTTCTCCTTTTTGTATTCCAGAAGAGAGTTTCAAATCTTGAAAAGTAATTTTGTTAGCAGAGATAATAAGGCCAGTCATTACAAAGTTTTGATATCCTACAAAGGTAGCTTTCACAGTATAAGTACCTGGTTCAATTGGTTTGATGGTAAACTTTCCATCAAAATCGGTAGTTGTACCTGCCGTTTGTGTTCCGTTTCTTTCTATAATAACATTAGCAAAAGGAATTGCTTCCCCACTTAAGTCATCTAAAACAGAACCTTTAAAAGTTCCCGTTTGCGCAAAGGCAACAGTCGAAATAAAGATAGTTGCAAAAAGTAAGTATATTTTTTTCAGCATATTTTTTTAGTTTGTTTTAATAAGTATTTTAAAAACAAGGCCGTAAAGATAAAAAAAGATATAAATAATTAAACATTCTACAAAAGAAAAGATTAGGTCTTGTTTTCTTACTAATTTTGCGAAAAATCATCATATTGCGAATTCAATGAAAATTAGAATCTTAGCCCTTCTTTGCTTACTATGTATTTCCTGCCAAAAGGAAGAAGATTACATACAAAATGTAATGGTAGATATCAATCTAAATTTGACTTTACCAGAGTTTTCTGAGTTGCAAACGATAGGGAATTATATTTTTATAACCGGAGGTGTTAAAGGAATTATCGTATATCATCAAAGTTTTGATATTTACAAAACATATGATAGAAATTGCTCTTATCAGCCATCACTGAGTTGTTCCAAGATTGATTCTGTAAATTCTACTATTGCCATTTGTAATTGTTGCGATTCTAATTTTTTGTTGGGGCAAAACGGACAAACCATTAGTGGCCCAGCAATACTTCCCTTAAAACAATACCCAAATACCTTCTTAGGAGATTTTTTGCATATTTATAATTAGTTATTATTAGAAATTAGCTATTTGATATTAGTTAAATAATAATAAAAGCTCAATCTCTGTAGGATTTTTATATAACAACTGATAAGTGTTTTTTATTAATATCTGTAGTATTCTGGTTTATATGGTCCTTCTACTTCTACACCTATATACTCTGCTTGATCTGGCCTTAAAGTTTCTAGTTCTACTCCGATTTTTGCAAGATGCAATCTAGCCACTTTTTCATCCAAATGTTTTGGAAGCATATAAACTTTGTTCTCATACTTTTCTGTATTGTTCCAAAGTTCTAATTGTGCTAGTACTTGGTTAGTAAATGAATTAGACATAACAAATGAAGGATGTCCTGTAGCGCAACCTAAATTTACCAATCTGCCTTCTGCAAGTAAAATAATGTCGTTACCATTTACCGTGTACATATCTACCTGAGGTTTAATTTCATTTTTAGTATCTCCCCAATTTTCGTTTAGCCAAGCAACATCAATCTCATTATCGAAATGCCCAATATTACAAACAATCGTCTTGTCTTTCATGCTCTCAAAATGACGAGATTGAATAATATCTTTATTTCCTGTTGTGGTTACAATAATATCTGCATTTTTACAAACATCATCCATTCTTTTAACTGAAAAACCATCCATTGCAGCTTGAAGTGCACAAATAGGATCAATTTCCGTAACAATTACTCTTGCTCCAGCGCCTCTAAGTGAAGCTGCCGAACCTTTACCAACATCACCATAACCTGCAACCACAGCCACTTTTCCTGCCATCATTACATCAGTAGATCTTCTGATAGCATCTACTAAAGATTCTTTACATCCGTATTTATTATCAAATTTTGATTTTGTAACTGAATCGTTAATATTTATCGCAGGAAGTGTAAGCGTTCCTTTTTCCATTCTTTCATGCAATCTGTGTACTCCAGTTGTAGTTTCTTCAGACAATCCTTTGATATCTCCAACCAATTCTGGATACCTATCCAATACCATATTAGTTAAATCTCCACCATCATCTAAAATCATATTTAATGGTTTCCCCGCTTCAAAAGCATGAAGTGTTTGTTCAATACACCAATCAAATTCTTCATCATTCATTCCTTTCCAAGCAAAAACAGGAACTCCTGTGGCTGCAATTGCAGCTGCTGCCTGATCTTGAGTTGAGAAAATATTACACGATGACCATGTAACCTCAGCTCCTAAATGAATTAATGTTTCAATTAATACTGCCGTTTGTATAGTCATATGTAAACAACCCGCAATTCTTGCTCCTACAAGTGGTTTGCTATCGCCATACTCTTCCCTAATTGACATTAAACCTGGCATTTCAGCCTGAGCTAATTGGATTTCTTTTCGTCCCCAACCCGCTAAGGATATATCTTTTACTTTGTAATTCATAGTTTCTATTTCCATATTTGTTTTTTCAGATTGCAAAGATAAGCATAATTATTATTTTAGCAGATTATAATTAGCCATATGGGGATCATTAAAAAATTTGAAGAAAACAACTGCTCAATTTGTATTTGGGATACACAAGAATCATTAGAAGAATTATTGCTGCTATCTGAAAAAATTGATTTATCAAAATTTGAAACAAAAAAAAGAAAAAAGGAGTTTCTAGCCATTAGATTACTGCTCAAGGAAATTCACCCAAACCAGGAAATTCTCTACAATAAATATGGTGCTCCTGAAATAAGAAATGGGAATCAAATCTCCATTTCACATTCAAAGAACTTAGTTGCAATAGCAAGCAGCAAACATAAAGTAGGACTTGATATTGAACAAATCAGTGTAAAACCACTTCAGTTATTCTCAAAATTTATTTCTAAAGATACTTGCAACAACTTATCGAAAGAAAAGGCAACCTTAATTTGGTGTTGTAAAGAGGCTATCTTTAAATGGCATCAGAAAGGAAATGTTGATTTTAAAAATGATATCAAACTAAAGCCATTCATTTTAGAAAATGATGGGAAAATTACTGCAATCTTTAAAAACAAAGAGCACATCTTATATTATAAGAAAGTAGATACGCACTTTTTAGTGTATGTTTGCACTTAAGAAACTAAAGTAAGATGAGTATTTACAACAATATAATATTAAATAAAAAAGCAAATAAAAAATCATTTGCATTACTAATTGATCCTGATAAGCAAGATAAAAATCAACTTATTACTATTATTACGAAAGCTAAAAAAGCAAATACCGATTACTTTTTTGTTGGAGGAAGTTTGCTTACAAATGATAGTTTAGATATTTGTTTAGAAACATTAAAGGCAAATTGTGATATTCCTGTGATTCTTTTCCCTGGCAATGCAATGCAGGTAAACAATAAGGCTGATGGCATCTTATTTTTATCTTTAATCTCTGGAAGAAATGCAGAAATGCTTATTGGCAAACAAGTAATTACTGCTCCTATTTTAAAACAGTCTTCTTTAGAAGTTTTACCAACTGGATATATGCTAATTGATAGTGGAAACCCTACTACTGTTTCTTATATGAGTAATACTACCCCTATCCCTGCTGAGAAAGATGCAGTAGCAACTTGCACGGCTATGGCTGGTGAAATGTTAGGGCTAAAACTTATTTTTATGGATGGAGGGAGTGGGGCTCAAAACCCAATCTCAGAAGAAATGATTGCATCAGTTAGTAAATCTATTGATATTCCTTTAATTCTTGGAGGTGGAATTAGTAGTGGAGAAAAAGCAATTGCAAACTGTAAGTCCGGTGCTGATATTATTTTAGTTGGAAATGCAATTGAAAAAGATGAAAACTTGATTTCCGAGATTACTGATGCTATACATAATTGCTAAAGAGTTTAAACAATAGATCAACCATGTCATCAAAAAAGAGATGATTTATGAATGAAATAACTCTTTTTTTCAATAATTTAGATTTTAACTGGACCATTATTGAAAGTGTTGCAGTCTTTTCCTCCATCCTTTATGTAATACTTGCTGCAAAACAAAATATTTGGTGTTGGACTGCTGCTGGAGTTAGCGTTATCCTATACATTTATATTTGCTTTACGGCACAACTTTATCCTGAAACAGGTTTACAAATTTTCTATTTGATGATGGCTTTTTACGGATATTACAATTGGAATAAAAATGATGAAAACCTTCAAATTACACAATTGACTATTGGCAAACATCTATCGCTAATTCTAGCAGGTGCTATTATTACTTTTTTGGTAGGCTTTTATTTTGCAACTTATACAGATTCAAAAATGCCAATTGTCGACTCTTTTACTACTGTATTTTCAATAATTGCAACTTATATGGTTACAAAAAAGATACTAGAAAACTGGCTTTATTGGATTGTGATTGATGCTGTTTCTGTTTATCTATATTTTAGTAGAGATTTACATCTTACATCTCTTCTTTTTATTGCATATACTATTATTGCTATTGCAGGTTATTTTACTTGGTTAAATAACAAAACTACTAATGCTTAAAATCATAGTTACAGGCCCTGAAAGTAGTGGAAAAACAACGCTTTGCAAATCATTGTCTGAACATTTTAAAATTCCATTTAGTGAAGAATATGCCAGAGAATACCTTAATAATTTAGGAAAAAATTACCAAAAAAATGATTTGTTAAGAATTGCAAAAGGCCAATTCAAAAATGAACAAATTACAACTAACAAAAACCGTCTATCTTTATATGATACAGACCTCATCACTATAAAAATATGGAATAATCATAAATATGGTAAATGTGATAACTGGATTCTAGATCAAATCAAAATGCAAGAATCAGAAGAAAGGTTTTACTTCTTATGTAAGCCTGACATTCCTTGGAAAGCAGATCCACTAAGAGAAACTCCTACAAATAGATTAAAACTTTTTAAAATCTACAAAAAAGAATTAGAAAACTTAGGGCATAGTTATTTTGTTGTAGAAGGAGAGAATAGATTAGAAGATTCCATTTCAAAAATCTTAAATCTAATCTCTTAAATCTCAAATCTAATTGTATTTTTATCCAATCTTATAAAGGGGTGCCAATTGGCTGAGATTATACCCATTGAACCTGAGATGGTAATTCATCCTAGGGAAATGAGTCAACATTAAATAAAAGCAAGCAGTAACCCCATTCTACTTGTTAATGTTAACTAAGAAATGAAGGATGTTAAACAAAAAAATCTGTAAAGCTGTTCTGCTTATAATTCCATTTATTGGGTTTTCTCAAGAACCAACCGATTCAGTGCAAATCAAAAAAATACTGAATGAAGTGAATGTAAATGCACTTAGGGCAAATGAAAAAACCCCATTTGCATTTACTAATGTTAATCAGAAAGAAATAGAAAAAGCAAATCTTGCACAAGATTTGCCTTATATTATTTTACTTACTCCATCAGTAGTTACTACTTCTGATGCTGGAGCTGGGATTGGCTATACTAGTTTTAGAGTAAGAGGATCAGACCCTACAAGAATTAATGTAACAATAAACGGAATTCCTTTAAATGACTCTGAAAGTCAAGGAGTCTGGTGGGTAAATATGCCTGATCTTTCTTCGTCAGTTGAGAATATCCAGATTCAAAGAGGCGTAGGAACTTCCACTAATGGAGCAGCTGCTTTTGGTGCTTCTATAAATCTTAAAACAGATGAAATAAGAAAAGACGCACATCTCTTAACCAACAATACTTTAGGGAGTTTTGCTACTCTTAAAAATAATATAGAATTCGGAACAGGACTAATTAATAATAAATTTTCATTTGAGGGGTGTTTGTCTAGGATATTGTCTGATGGGTATATCGATAGAGCTACATCAAACTTAAAATCTTTGTACTTACAAGGAGCTTATTTTGGGAAAAGTTCTATTATCAAAGCATTGATGTTCACTGGGTATGAGAGAACTTATCAAGCTTGGTATGGTGTCCCACTTAATTATCTTGAGAATAACAGAACTTATAATCCTTACACTTATGATAATGAGGTGGATAATTATGAACAAATACATTATCAATTACATTATAGCAAAAAAATGAGTAAAACAATAAATTATAATATTGCTGCACATTACACCCATGGTGAAGGGTATTACGAACAAGAAAAACTAGGAGAAGAATTAACTAATTATAACTTAGAAAATATCATTTTAAACAATGATACAATTACCTCAAGTGATTTAATCAGAAGAAAATGGTTAAACAATGATTTTGGCGGACTTACCCTTTCTTTAACCAATAAAATTGGGAGTCTTGACTTAATTCTAGGAGGAGCTACCAATCGTTATTCTGGACAACATTATGGAAATATTATCTGGGCAAAATACGCTTCAAATGCTGATTTTAATCATCAGTATTATTGGAACAAGGCTGAAAAATGGGATCATAATTTTTATGCAAAAGCAAACTATAAATATAATAATGCTACCAATCTTTATGCAGACTTACAAATAAGAAAAATCGACTATACCTTTGTAGGATATGATGAAGATGGAAGCTCTGCAAAACAAAAAGTCTCTTTAGCTTCTTTCAATCCTAAATTTGGTGTGTATCATGATTTAAATAAAAATCAATTTATGTATGTTTCATTTGCAGTGGCTAATAAAGAGCCAAACAGAAACGATTATGTAGAAAGCACACCAAATTCTCGTCCTGAAAACGAAACACTTTACGATACAGAAGTTGGCTATAAACAAAATGGGAATAAATTATCTTTAGGAATCAATATTTATCAAATGAACTACAAGAACCAACTAGTTATAACAGGGCAAATAAATGATGTAGGAGCTTATACTCGTACTAATATTGATAAATCATTTAGAAGAGGAATAGAACTGGATGGCATCCTAAGTTTAGGAAATAAAATTAAATGGTCTGGGAATATAACCTTAAGTCAGAATAAAATTACTAATTATACTGCTTATATTGATAATTGGGATAATGGAGAGCAAATCAAAGTAGAGTATAAAAATACGGATCTGGCCTTTTCACCATCAATTATTTGGGCTTCTCAGTTTAATCTAAAATTAAACGATAAAATACATATAGACTTTATCAGTAAATATGTTGGCGAGCAGTTTATTGACAACACATCTTCTGAAGATAGAATGCTTGATTATTATTTAGTAAATAATCTACGCATATTTTATAAGTGGAATAGTAATATTTTCAAAACTACTACACTTATATTGCAAGTAAATAATCTGCTTAATAATAAGTATGTAAGTAATGCTTGGGTATATCGTTTCATTTCTGATAATTGGGATCCAAGAGATAGTGACCCATATGTAAATATAGATAGCAAAAAAGGATACAATCAGGCAGCATATTTCCCTGAAGCTACAAGAAATTATCTTTTAGGATTCACTTTAGAATTTTAAAAAATATAGATACTAGCATTTATATATAAAAAAAGCAGAGAAAGCCTACTAATTTATGTTTTCTTTTAGTTTACCAAATTAATTTTTTGAAATAAAACCTCTGCAATTTTTAGTTTGCTTTGCTTAGTCCAACCAGCAATATGTGGAGATAGGATCGTTTTTTCAGAATCAAATATGTATTGTAACTCTGTCAGTAATTCTTTTCTTTCTAAATCCTCAAATGAAGTTTTCTCATATTCTAAAACATCCAAGCAAGCGCCTAAAACTTTACCATTTTTCATAGCAGAAACTAAATCTTTTGTATTTACACATTTTCCTCTGGCTGTATTAATAATATAAATTGGTTTTTCAAACCTTTTGATATAATCCTTATCTACCAAATAAGTAGTTTCGCTAGTTAATGGAATATGTAAACTTAAGATATTAGCTTGTTGGAAAATTGTTCTCATATTCGACTTATAAGGATAATTATCTAAATATTTATCATAAGCCAAAATGCAAACTCCAAAACCACTAAGTATTTCAGCTAAAGCAGAACCATTATTTCCAAATCCAATAATTCCAATGGTTTTTCCAGAAAGCTCTATTCCTCTATTGTTTTCTCTTTCCCAAATACTTTCTCTAACTTCTTGGTCGCTTTTATTTAAATTATTAAAAAGTGACAAAAGCATTCCAAGAGTATGTTCTGCTACTGCTTGTCGATTACCTTCTGGCGCATTAAAACATTTAATATTTCTTTTTTCTGCCTCAATTACATCAATATTTTCTAATCCGCTTCCTGCTCTTGCTATAAATTTTAATCCTTGACATTTGTTTAAAAAATCATAATCTATTTTTATTCTAGATCGTAAAACAATCCCTTCATAATCCATTATGATAGACATAATCTCATCTCTTGTTTTATTATAAGCGATATCACAAATATGATTCTTTTTTTCTAACTCCTTTTTCAAAAAAGGATGAACTATGTCGATAAAAAGAATTTTCATTTTAGAGAATGGCTTGCCCGATCGAAAAATAAATAAATAACCCTAAGACATCATTTACTGTAGTAATAAAAGGTCCTGTTGCCAGAGCTGGATCAATCTCGTATTTTTCTAGAGTTAAAGGCACAAAAGTTCCAAAAAGTGCAGCAAAAACAATTACTGCTAAAAGAGAAATACTTACGGTTAGGCTTAGTTTCAGACCATAATTTAAACTGAAAGCTGCTACTAAAATAATCAGAGAACAAATTATCCCATTAAACAAGCCTACCCCTAGTTCTTTTACTAATTTATTAAAAATATTATCCATCTTTAAGGAGTCATTTGCCAAACCCTGTACTACAATAGCAGCTGATTGCACTCCAACATTTCCACCCATTGCTGCAATTAAAGGAATAAAAAATGCCAATTCAAAGTTTTCTCTAATATCAAAAACGCCAATTACTGCAGCTCCAAACAAACCTCCTATCATTCCAATAATTAACCAAGGTAATCTAGCTCTTGTAAGTGCCCAAACACTATCACTTGCTTCCACATCCTCAGAAATACCAGAAGCCATCTGATAATCTTTCTCTGCTTCTTCTTTTACTACATCCATCACGTCATCAATAGTGATTCTGCCAATCAAATGATTCATATCATCAACAACTGGCAAAACCACCAAATCATACTTATTCATGATGTTAGCAACTGTCTCATCATTTTCTTTAGCTTTTACCGAAATAATTTCAGTTTTCAATATTTCTTTTATTGCCATATTGGTTTCTGTAAGTAATAATCTTCTAAGTGACATGGAGCCAAGTAAAACATCATTGTTATCTACTACATAAATGGTATGTACTTGTTTTACGTGCTCAGCTTGTTTACGCATTTCCCTAAGACATTGCAAAGTATTCCAATTTTCATTTACTTTTATCAGTTCCTTTGCCATCAGCCCACCAGCTGTATCTTCTGCATAGGAAAGTAAATCAGAAATATCGCTTGCATATTCTTGATCTTCAATATGAGATAGAACTTCCTCTTGTTTCTCCTCAGAAAGTTCACCAATTACATCTGCTGCATCATCCGATTCTAAGTTATCAATTACCTCTTCTGCAATTTCTTTTGCTGTTAAATCAGCTAAAAAATCTTCCCTTAAATCATCATCTAATTCTACAAGAATCTCTGCTGATTTTTCCTCTGCAATAAATTGGTATAAAAATTGTGCGTCTTTTATAGAAAGTTTCTCTAGAATTTCAGCAATATCAGCCACATGTAAATCCCTAATTAAACTATGTAGTTTTCCAGTATTCTCTTTACTTATTTCTTTGCTAATTCTTTCTGTAAGTTGGATTGTTATTTCTTTTTTTTCTGACATACTTTCGTAATAATTATAAAATCCTCTACCGATAATTCTTCTGCTCTTTTTTGCAGCAAATTAGTTGTAATTAATTCATCTTCCAAAGAAAAGGATTTTAATGCATTTCGCAAAGTTTTACGCCTTTGATTAAATCCTGCCTTTACAATTTGCTTGAATAATTTTTCGTTACAAGGCAATTCCTCTAACTTATTTCTTTTTAGTTGTATTACACCCGATTTTACTTTTGGAGGAGGCTGAAAAAAATGCTCATCTACTGTAAAACAATACTCAATATCGTAAAAAGCTTGTAGTAATACGCTCAGAATTCCTCTTTGTTTACCTTTTCTAGCTACTACTCTTTCAGCAACTTCTTTTTGAAACATTCCTACAACTTCTGTAATAATATTTTTGTTTTCAAAAACTGAAAAAAGTATCTGAGAAGAAATATTATAAGGGAAGTTTCCAATTAGGGAAAAATTATTACCGAAAGCTTCTTGTAAATTAAGCTTCAAAAAATTAGCTTCTAACACATCTTTTTCTAATTGAGGATAATGCAACGTCAAATACGAAATGGACTCCTTATCAATTTCTACTAATTTTAAATCTAGTTCTTTTTTACAAAGAAACTGAGTAAGCGCTCCCATTCCAGGGCCAATTTCAACTACTTTCTCAGTATTTTTTGATAATAAATTAGTAATAGATTTTGCAATCTCCTCATCATTTAAAAAATGTTGACCTAAACATTTTTTTGCCCTTACTTTATTCATGACTATGAACTACTTCTAAAAGAGTACGATAGGTAACAAATTTTCCAGCAAACTTATTTGTATGTTCTGTTTGTAATTTTGAAGCAAAATTATTATGATATTTTTCGTAATCGTTCATATTTTTACATGAATAAGCAATGGCATATGTATTCCCACCTGCTAATACTTCCTCTAGTACTCTACTAATTTTGCAATCGATAAATAATTCCGTTTGCATCACATCCGGAATATGAGTGTTTTTCATCCAATCTAGCCAATGGTTTTCTACATCTTTATCAATACTAATAGTTACATTATAAATAATCATAGATCTTCTTTTTTTCCCAAATTATCGCCTCTAAGTTTTCGAAATCTCTTTCTTGCTTCAGAAGTATAAATACTACCTTTAAATTCCAATAATATTTTTTCATAAAGTGCTTTTGCCTTCTCCTTATCTTCCAGCTTTTTGTAATAAATTTCTGCTAAAGTATAAATAGCATCATCCGCCAAAATATCATAAGAGAATTCTGTTTCAATTCTTTTTAGCATTTCAACTGCTTTCTCAGTTTCACTATTTTCTAAATAAATTTCTGATTTTTTAAAAAGAATCTCATCAGTTAAGGAATGTCCTTTATAATCTCTTAGTATACTATCAAGAGTAATAATACTTTCTGAGAATCTGTTTTGAAAAAATAGCAAATCAGCCCTTGCATAAATTTGCATAGCAATTTCTGAAGTATCTAAACCCAGATTATCCGTAATTAGCAAAGATAATTTCATGGCATCATTGGCAATTAGTTTGGAAGTTGATGCTTTTAATACATCCAATTGTACTTGAGACCATTGAAAATCTCCTTGATAATAAGCAATTTTCGCACGCCTTAATTTTGCTTCATGCCCCAAAGGATTTTCCTTAAAACTTTTTTCTACTTGAGAATAATATAAAATTGCAGTCCATACATTTCCACTAAGCAACATGATATCAGCATACTCCAATTTGCACTCTGCCAAATCTGATTTATTTAAATGAGAAATAAGCATTGCTTCATCTAAAACTTTGGCTGCTTCATCTAAATTATGCTGATAGAATGCCTTGAAATGAGCATAGTTGGAAAGTAATGAGATAGTATTTCTGTTTTTACCTAATTCTGAAATTATATCCAAATAAAGTTTGTCAAGTTCTTCAATATCTTTTGTATTTCCACCTGTCTCCAGCATTTGATTGTAAGTAAATAATTTATTTATGTGCGCATCAATATAGAAAGTATTTTCTTTTCCTTTCTTAATAATGTAGTCAAAGGCATCAATTGCCAGATTATAATAGGAATTATCCAAAAAGATATCTGCCATATCAAAGATTCTTTCCCCATTTTCTTTCAATCGTTTATCAATTGCTTTTGCTTGTAGAAAAGCTAATTCAAACTGATGATTCTGCATAAAAAGCCAAATAAGCATATCAGAGAAATAGGTTTCTGATTTTTCTTTCTGCACAAACTTTAGTAGTTGTTTTTTTAAGAGATTATAGTTCTTAGAACTCTCAATCCCATCATTATTAAGGAAAATTTGCAAATTATTTTTTACACTTTGTTTCTGATTAGGGTGATGCTCGATTAAGGAAAGATAAGAAGTAATCATGTTTTCAGAATCGCCCATGTTTCTGTACACATTCGCCACTTGCATATCAAAAGGATACGTGGGATTTAGAATTTTAGCTTTTTCATACGTTTTGAGCGCCCAGCCATATTCTTTTCGAAAAACAAAAGCATTTCCAAGTCCAATTGCTTGGTTACTTTGTTTGCTTAAATTATCAATTGCGGATTGATATGTTTCTTTTGCTTTTTTCACCTTTCCATTCTTTTTTTGCATCAAACCATAATCTACTTGGTAATTTAAACTTTTAGGAAATTTCTTTACCATCCTAGCAGATAATCTTTCTGCTTCTTTATAATCTTCAATGTGAATAAGACAGTTTAGATAGGGAGAGAAGTATGCAGCAGAAACCACCTTTTTATTAAGTTCTTTATAAAGCTTAATTGCTTTGCTATACTCGCCTTGAGTATAATACTGGTATGCCAATTGTCCCTGATTATCTTGAGCAAAAACAAAGGCGCTTACAAACATGCATAAAAGCAAGATTTTTTTCATCAGTCTATAATATCAAAGCCAGTATATTTTTGTAATGCTTTTGGAATCTTGATACCCTTTTCTGTTTGATTATTTTCTATCAAAGCAGCAAAAATCCTAGGCAGCGCCAAAGCACTTCCGTTTAGAGTATGACAAAATTGAGATTTGCCATTCTCATCTTTATACCTTAGTTTTAATCTGTTGGCTTGATAATTTTCAAAGTTTGAAACTGAACTTACTTCTAACCACTTATCTTGTCCAGCAGAATATACCTCAAGATCAAAAGTAAGGGCAGACGTAAAGCTCAAATCACCTCCACAAAGTTGTATAATTCTATAAGGTAATTCTAATTCATCTAAAATAGAAGCAACATGTTTTACCATATTGTCTAAAGTGGAATAAGATTCTTCAGGATGTTGAATTTGCACAATCTCCACTTTATCAAATTGATGTAAACGATTAAGTCCTCTAACATCTTTACCATAAGAACCTGCCTCCCTCCTAAAACAAGGGGTGTAAGCTGTGCATTTTATTGGAAATTCCTGAACAATTACATTTCTGAAGAAATTAGTTACAGGTACTTCCGCAGTTGGTATAAGATACAAGTCTATATCAGAAGGTATTTTATATAGATCTTCTTCAAATTTAGGTAATTGCCCTGTACCAAAACCTGATGCTTCATTCACTACGTGAGGAGGTAAATATTCTGTGTAACCAGCATCAATATTTTTGTCTAAAAAGTAAGTAATTAATGCTCTTTGCAAGCGTGCGCCTTTTCCTTTATAAACAGGAAATCCAGCCCCTGTAATTTTGTTTCCCAACTCAAAATCAATCAAATCAAAATCGTTACTAAGTACCCAATGTGGCTTGGCATTTTTATGCAAATCTGGCTTTTCGCCATTTTCTTTTATCGTTTTGTTATCTGCATCACAAATTCCCTTTGGAACGCTCGAGTGAGGCACATTAGGAATCTGAACTAATACTTCTGTTATTTCTTTTTCTAATATTATATGTTTTTCTTGAAGAATTTTAACATTTTCCTTTATCTCGGCACATTCTGTTTTTATTTCGTTTGCTTTATTGGTTTGTCCACTTTGATACATTTCACCAATTTCTTTGGACAACTTATTACTTTTAGAAAGCAAATCATCCAACTCTTTTTGAGTTGCTTTTCTTTGATCATCTTTAATAAGAAGATCTGTAATTATCTCATTTGCCTCAAAATTTTTGATTTTAAGTTTTTCAATGATTTCATTTTTATGCTCTCGCAAGTAAGGGATATGTAACATTTCTTTATATTTTATAATCGGAAACAAATTTACATAAAAAAACTCTTGATTTCTCAAGAGTTCTTCCAATGTATTTTATAGTAAGAAGCCCTTAGTTAGGAATTACTGAAACATAAGATCTATTATTTCTTTTTTTGGTAAATTGAACTTTTCCATCAGTAAGAGCAAAAAGGGTGTGGTCTTTTCCCATACCTACATTTTCTCCAGGATTATGAATAGTTCCTCTTTGACGAACAATGATGTTTCCGGCTATAATTGCTTGCCCACCATATATTTTTACTCCAAGTCGTTTACTCTGTGACTCTCTTCCGTTTTTACTACTACCTGCTCCTTTCTTATGTGCCATAACTTTATCGTTTTATTTTATTCTTATGCTTTTTTAGTTGTCTTTTTTGCACTTACTTTTTTAGTTGTTTTTTTAGAAGTAGTTTTCTTTTTAGGAGGTTTTTTAGCTTTTGGTTTTGCTGCTGCTTTAGATTTTATTTCCTTTTTTGGAACTGTTTTTTTAGCTGCTGTTTTTTCGTCTATTTTTTGTATTTCAATTTTTGAAAGATATTGTCTGTGACCATTTTTTACTCTGTAGCCTTTTCTTCTTTTCTTTTTGAATACAACTACTTTATCTCCTTTTAAATGCTCTAAAACTTTGGCAGTTATTTTTGCTCCACTAACATTTGGCGACCCAACCCTCACTTTTCCACCGGTTTCAATTAAAAGCACATTCTCAAATATTACTTTTTCACCTTCCTTTGATTTTAATCGATGAACAAAAATCTGCTGATCTTTCTCTACCTTAAACTGTTGCCCTGCTATTTCAACTATTGCGTACATTAATTTCTTATTTTCAAAATGGAATGCAAAGCTATAAAAACTAAACCATTCTAACAAGAAAGAAAGTGAATGTTTTTTGGACAAATAATATTTATCTTTTTATTCTTGTTTTGTATGATAAACTTTCGGTATTTTTGTACCAAAATATTTGAGGAATGAGAAAAATAATTGGTTTTACCTTAATTTTACTATTTAGCAATACATTATTTGCTCAAAAGAGATGTGGAACAACTGATTATTTGCGTTTGTTAGAAAACAATCATCCCGAAATTATGGATGAGAAAATAACTCTAGAAAAAGATATCCAAAAGTGGATAAAAGATAATCCCAAATATAAGTTAAAATCAATTATTACAATTCCTGTTGTAGTGCATGTTGTTTATAATTCTCCTCAACAAAATATTTCTGATCAGCAAATTCAATCCCAAATAACTGTATTGAATAACGATTATAGAAGAACAAACATAGATGCAATGATGACTCCAAGCGTATGGGCATCAGTTGCTGCAGATTGTGAGATTGAGTTTTGCTTAGCAAGTACAGATCCAAACGGAAATAATACTAATGGCATTACTAGAACACAAACCTCTCAAAGTTCTTTCTCTATGCAAGGAGATCCTGTTAAAGACGCCTCGAGTGGCGGAAAAGATGCTTGGCCAAATGATGATTATTTAAACATTTGGGTTTGTAATCTAGGAAACAGTCTTTTAGGTTATGCAACACCTCCTTTTGGGAATATTGGTTCAGATGATGGAGTCGTGATTGGGTATAATTATTTTGGAACTCAAGGTACTGTACAGTCGCCTTTTAATAAAGGTAGAACTACAACTCATGAAGTAGGACATTGGCTCAATTTAGAACACCTTTGGGGAGGAGGCTGGGGAAGTTGTGGAAACGATAATGTAAATGACACTCCCACTCAGGAGGAAGAAAATTATGGTTGTCCTGCTTTTCCGCATAATGCAAATTCTTGTGGGACAACTAATGCAGATGGCGATATGTTTATGAATTATATGGATTATACGAATGATGCTTGTATGAATATGTTTACTCAGGACCAAAAAATACGTATGATTGCAGCTATCAATCAGTCTAGGCAAAATTTATTGAGTCATAGCCTTTGTGATAATGGCACTTCTGCTAATGACGAAATTAATTTGTCTGAAAGAACTCTAATAAAAATTGTGGATGTTTTAGGAAGAAAAACCTCTTACAAAAAAAATACACCACTATTTTATTTCTATGATGATGGAACTATAGAAAAGAAAATTATAATTAACTAACTTTGTTGATTTGAAAATCTAATATCCATTATCTAAGTATCTCAACTCTATTTTTACTACTTTTGCTGGCACAAAATTTTTACAATGGAATACAATACTGAAAGAGAACATCTTATCATACCAGAATATGGAAGGCATGTGCAAAAAATGATTGCTCACGCTACAAATCTGAAAAGTAGGCCTGAACAACAAAGATGTGTAAATGCCATCATAGCTTTTATGGGTCAAAGAAATCCGCACTTAAGAGATATTAAAGATTTTACTCACAAACTTTGGGATCATTTATTTATTATGTCTGATTTTCAAATTGATGTAGAATCACCTTATCCAAAACCGGAAAAGAAAAAATTAGAAGAAAAACCAGAGAAAATGAATTATCCTAAAACAAAGATTCGTTTCCCATTTTATGGCGTTAATATTGAAAAGATGATAGCTTATGCCTCCACAATGGAGGAAGGAGAGTTTAAAGAAACTATGGCTGGAATGATTGCTAATCATATGAAAAAAGATTATATCACCTGGAACAAAGCATTTGTGAGTGATGAAACAATATTAAAACACCTTGATCAGTTATCAGAGGGAAAAGTAAAAACACATACAGATTTTCAATTGATTGACGATAAGAATATTCAAAAACCAAAAACTTATAGAAAGCTTAAAAAGAAAAGTAAAAACTACAAGCACAAAAAAGGATATAAAAGAAGATAAATGTCTACATTTAAAGTAAAAGGAGGAATAAAGCTAAAAGGAGATTTGCATCCGCAAGGGGCTAAGAATGAAGCATTACAAGTTTTATGTGCCGTACTTTTGACTCCCGAGGAAGTTATTATGGAGAATGTGCCAAATATCCGTGATGTAAATATACTTATTGATCTTTTACGTGATTTAAATGTTGTCGTGAATCAGATTGATGAAAAAACATACAGCTTTAAAGCCGATAATCTAAATATCAACTATTTATCATCAGAAGATTATAAAGAAAAAAGCAGTAAAATAAGAGGCTCTATCATGATTGTAGGTCCGCTACTTGCTCGTTATGGAAAAGGGTACATTCCAAGGCCTGGAGGTGATAAAATTGGCAGAAGAAGATTAGATACCCATTTTATTGGTTTTGAAAAATTGGGAGCGAAATTTGTTTATGATAATAAAGAGGAATTTTATAGAGTTACAGCTAATGAGCTTAACGGAGTGAATATGCATTTAGAAGAAGCCTCTGTAACTGGTACTGCCAATATTGTTATGACAGCTGTAATGGCAAAAGGACAAACCTCTATTTATAATGCAGCATGTGAACCATATTTACAACAACTATGCAAGATGCTAAATAATATGGGAGCAAAAATAACAGGAGTTGGTTCTAACCTTTTATATATTCAAGGAGTTGAAAGTTTAGGTGGTTGCACACACAGAATACTTCCTGACATGATTGAGATTGGCTCTTTTATTGGTTTGGCTGCCATTACAAAATCAGAAATCACAATTAAAAATGTAAGTTATGAAAACTTAGGATTGATTCCTTCTGTATTCTCGAAATTAGGAATCAAGATGGAACGAAAAGGAGATGATATTTTTATTCCTTCTCAAGAGAGTTATGAAATTACAAACTTTATTGATGGCTCTATTTTAACTATTTCTGATGCGCCTTGGCCTGGCTTTACCCCTGATTTATTATCTATTATCTTAGTAGTTGCATCTCAAGCAAAAGGATCTATTCTTATCCATCAGAAAATGTTTGAATCCCGCCTTTTCTTTGTTGATAAACTTATTGATATGGGTGCCCAAATTATTTTGTGTGATCCACACAGAGCAACCGTTATTGGCCTAAATCACCAATTTAAATTTAAAGCAGCTACCATGACCTCCCCTGATATCAGAGCGGGAGTATCTCTTTTATTGGCAGCACTTGCAGCAGATGGAGAAAGTACCATTCATAATGTAGAGCAAATTGATAGAGGTTACCAAAATATTGATACAAGATTAAATTCTATTGGAGCACAAATCACTAGAATTAGTTAATTATATAAACTAATTACAATAACCCATAAACTATTTCATGAAAAAACTGCTAATTATTACGTTGTTATTCTGTTCAATTATTACATTAACTACAGCCCAAGAAATTGGCTTAAATATTAGGGACAAAGCTCCTGAATTGGCTTACGAAAATCCAAATGGAAAAATATTAAAATTATCTAGTTTAAAAGGGAAATTAGTACTAATTGATTTTTGGGCCAGTTGGTGCGGACCATGCAGAAAAGAGAATCCAAATTTGGTAAGTGCTTATCAAAAATACACTAAGAAAAATTTTAAGCAAGGAAAAGGATTTGAAATTTATAGTTTATCGCTCGATTCAAAACAAGAAGCTTGGGTAAACGCCATCAATAAAGACGAATTATTTTGGGAATTCCATGTTTCAGATTTGGGTGGATGGCAATCAGAAGGATCTAATAAATATGGTATTCGTTCTATTCCGAGTAATGTTCTAATTGATGGAAGAGGAATTATTATTGCAAAAAACCTTAAAGGGGTAGCACTACATAGGTTTTTAAAAAATTCTCTAAAATAAATGCTGACAGATTGTCCAAAAATTAGTTTGGCAAAGAATTTGCATTATACCTTTTTTTGAAAGTATAATAAAATAAAACTATGAGCAAAAAGAAAACAGAAGAAAATACTAAAAAGAAAGAAGCAAAGAATGTAGAGTTACAGGAAGAAAAAGAACTCACCACTGAAGAGCTTTTAGCCATGGAAAAAGATAAAAATTTACGGCTTATTGCGGAGTTTGACAATTTCAGAAAAAGAACAGCAAAAGAAAAGATATCACTTTTCTCTACTGCTGGGCAGGACATTATGACCTCGTTGCTGCCAATTTTGGACGATTTGGAAAGAGCAATTGAAGCCAACAATTACAATAAAACACATGGCGTATTCCTCATTTACAATAAATTAAAATCTACATTAGAAACGAAAGGATTAAAAGAAATGGAAGATCCTATTGGGAAAGTACTAAATACTGAGATGCATGAGGCGATTAGTATAGTTCCTACTGCAAAAAAGAAACAAAAGAATAAAATTATTGATACGGTAGAAAAAGGTTATTTGCTAGGAGAGAAAGTAATCCGACATGCCAAGGTTGTGGTTGCTAATTAAGAAAAACGAATATGGCAAAAAGAGATTATTATGAAATTTTAGGAGTTAGCAAAAATTCTAACGCGAAAGAGATAAAAAAAGCATACAGAAAATTAGCACTCAAATATCATCCAGATAAAAATCCTAATGATAAAGTAGCGGAAGAAAGATTCAAGGAAGCCGCTGAGGCTTATGATGTGTTAAGTAATCCTGATA
>CAYZIA010000018.1:0-20362 GCA_964478325.1 uncultured Weeksellaceae bacterium | reverse complement strand
AGTTATCGTATCAGTAGTTGTACAGCCAGCATAAGTACCATTGGAATCCGAATAATGGGCTAAAAGCACATAAGTTTGTGCCGATAAACTATCAGCTATAGTATCGGTACTAACTACATTTCCTAAAAGATCTTCCCAACTATAAGTATAGTTAGGAGCAGGCATAGGGTTTTGTACGCTTAACTCTCCAGTAGGCACTCCATAACAAATTAAATTCTGAATAGTTGTTGGGTCAATAATAGCATAAGTAGAAATACTAGTTCCAATAATTTGTTGATTGTTACCACCTTGAATTAAAGTGCTTTGGCAATTATTAGTATCTGTTAAGGCAATAGTGTAAATACCTGAACAAATTCCTGGAAAAGTAATAGTGTCACTTAAAATTTGGGAAGTTATTACATTGGTTGTGCTAGTATTAGTTGCAATCCCAAAGTAAGGAAAAGTTCCTCCTAAGATTTCAAGAGTAACTGTTCCATTACAAGCTCCTAAACATGTTTCATTTGTTGATAAGTAGGAAGTAAATTGTAATAAATCTGGTTCAGTCAAGTTAATATATCTGTTAATCAAACAGCCATTTGTATCCTCAATATTTACAGAATATGCACCCGCAAATAAGTTGTCAATAGAATCATTAGTAGCGGTATAATTGTTTGGCCCAAACCACTGGTAAGTATAAGGCGCATGTGCTCCCCAAGCAGAAACAATTGCAATTCCATCATTCGCTCCAAAGCAGCTTACATTTACATTTCCTGCAAAAAGTTGCGTATCAATTTTGGCATCCATTGAGTTAGTATAAGTACTAATATCAGTAGTGTCAGTTGCTACACAATCTCTACTATCGGTAACTGTAATCGTATAAATACCTGCCGCAAGTCCAGTAGCAGTTGCTGTAGTTTGAGGTATTGTAGCATTATCATCCCAAAGGTAACTATACCCTGGCGTTCCCCCACTTGCAATAGCTGTAAGTTCTGCTGAAGTCACACCAGTACAATAAGGATGAATAGTTAAGCTATCAATAATATTTACAATGATTTGATTTGGTTGAGTAATAATAACTGTATCAGAAGCAGTACATCCTTTTGCATCCATTACAAAAACTGTATGAATGCCAGGAGTAAGATAAAAAGCAGTATCTCCTGATTGACCATTAGTACTATCCCAAGCAAAAGTATAAGGAGTTGTGCCACCAATTGCTATTGCAGTTGCAATTCCGTTATCAAAGCCAAAACAAGTAATATGAGCTACCAAACTTGCTTCTGTTTCCAAAACATTCGGCTCAGAAATAAAAACACTATCCACTACTCTACATCCCAATTGGTCTTCAATAAGCACATAGTAAGAACCAAATAAAAGTCCTGAGTTGGTGTCAGGTTGAGATGTGCTAATATGATTATTACTCCAATCATATGAATGAGATCCTACTCCTCCAAAAGAAGTAATAACAACTGCTCCATCAGAGCCACCATAACAGCTCACATTTTGAATAATAGTTATGCTATCTTCAATTAGTGAATTTTCACTTATGCTAATAGTATCTTCTATCAAACAACCCCAATCATCAGTTATCCAAACAGTATGTAAGCCAGCATTCAAATTGGTTGCTATAATTGTAGTTTCTCCATTGTCCCACAAATAAGTATAATTAGGAACCCCCCCGTTTACAATAAGTTGTACGCTTCCCGTACTATCGCCGAAACAATCTACATCTTGTATTTTATTTAAAGTAGATACAAGTGGATTAGTCGATTCACTAACCACATTGGAATAGCTCTCAAAACACCCCCAAGCATCATATATATGTAACTCGTAACTTCCTGTGGGAAGATTATTTAAGCTATCTCGTGTAATATTCACTGGATGAGATGCCGCTTGCAAAGTATCAGGACCACTTAGCCAATAGTAAGAATAAGGCGCATAACTTCCACCAGCTGTAGCAACAATATAACCAGTACTATCTCCTTTACATGCCACATCCATTATTTGAATTGAAGCAGTAAGAGGAGTTTGCGGTTGTATCACATTTATAGTTGCAAAAGTGTCGCAACCATTGGCATCCGTAACTTCTGCATAATAAGTGCCCGCAAAAAGACCATAAACAGAATCGTTAAAAGAGAATGAAACTTGCCCTGAATTATACCAATTATAAGAATAGGGTAACGTTCCGCCTGCTCCTTGAACTACAGCAATCCCCTGATCTTTCCCATAGCAAGTGGTAGTTTTGCTTGCTGCCAAAGCTTGCAAAGGATAATTTGGATCAGTGATTGTAACTGTATCTCGTATCAAACAATTTACAGTATCCATTACGGATAAAACATAAGTTCCAGCAGAAAGATTATTAAAAAAAGCAGTATCGTATGGTGGAGGATTTGTGTTTAACACACCATCAATAAAATATTGATAAGGCGGATAGCCGCTATCAGCATAAACAGCAATATAACCATCATTGCCTTCAAAACACTTAATATTTTGCGAAAATGCATTAAGTGATAAATCAATATGTACTTGTTTTACAACTAGTGAACTTAATCCTGAGCATCCTGTTATAGGTTCTGCCACATGAACCGAGTAAGTTCCTGGGTATAATCCTGTAAAGGTATGATTACTCCAAACATTATTTTGAACTAGAATGATATTTCCATTATCATCCATTAGTTGAATATTCCAAGGAGGAGAAGTAGTACTCAAGTCTGGAGCAACAGTAAGAGTTGCATCATTTCCAAAACAACTTGCGTCATTAGAAGTTAGCTGAGAAGTGATATTTGAAGCAAGTGTAATGGTAATTGAATCTATTACTGTGCCTCCACTATCGCATCTATTAATACTCGCATAATAAGTTGTAGTCGTTGTCGGAGAAACAGTAATGGAATCTCCTATACCGATTTGATTCCAATTATTATCAAACCAATTAATAGTACCTGCAACTATAGGTTGAAAAGGGATAGAATTAATAGTATAAGCAGTTGGTCCGTTTGGAATAAATTCCCAACCCTCATTGGTTGCTGTCCAAGTTAGTGGCCAGTTCCTTGGTAATAAGAATATAGGATCAGTAACTATATCAAAATTAGTACTCGTCGCATCTACAGTTCCTTGTATAGCAGTACCGCCAGCCCACGTCAAACAAAGTGGTTTATCCTGTAAAAACATTTCAATCTTATTAGATCCCTCATACAATTTAATTTGCTGAGTATTAATCATACTATTACATGAAAACATTGGCACAGAACACCAAGTTACTACATATACTCTATTTGGAGCAACCCCATTTACTCCTTCATATATTACACCCCCAACAGATGGGTCAATATCATGCCAAGGTGCCATAATTGCATTCTCTGGTATCTGTCCTGGATTTGGAATTGGAATATTATTAGTCCATGGGGAATACAAGCCAGCATTTGATAAATCAAAGGTTATATAACCATTAGTAGAAATCAATAAATCAGTATAAGCAGTTCCATAAAATGTGAAAGGGAAACCAATATTTACAATTGGACTATGAGTATCATCTGTTAAAAATAATGAATTTCCATTAGATCCCCCTGAAAAAGCTTGGAGCGTTAAATTTTGAGTACCACAAATGATAGTGTCTTGCGTTAAAATAATTTGTGCATTTACCACAATTGAAAAAAGAAAAATTAAAACAAAAGTAAAGCGTTTTATCATATTTTATTTTTTTACAAATATAAGGCCAAAAGTAGCTACTTTTCAAACCCTAAAGATTCAATTTTATTCACGCAAAAATAAAAAAGCCCCAATCATATAAGTGGGGCTTTTTGTTAATATCTTATCATTTTTACCTTATTAAGGTAACTGCCCCTCTTTCTTCATAAGGGCGTCCATCTTCACCTTTGGCAGTAAGCAAATAATAGTAAACACCATCTGTCACTTCTTCTCCATCTAAACCGGTTCCATCCCAAGCAGTTTGTGAAGTATTCCACTCGTACACCTTAGCACCCCAACGGTTAAATATTAGCATATTAAGCGTTTCCATACCGTGATTATCAACTACAAAGAAATCATTTACTCCATCACCATTTGGTGTGAACACATTTGGAACATCTACTCCTTGTACATGAATTGTCATTGTAAGCGTATCATAGCAACCAACCCCTGCATTAGCTTGATCTTCTATTAAGAAAGTAATAATGTTTGCTCCAGGATTGGTAAAAGTAACCCAGAAAGGATTGTTAATATCTATACCTGCTTGAACTGATATGCCATCTACATCAATATTATAAATATAATTATATACTGCTACTGGCATGGTATTGCTTGTAAACATAACTGGAAATGGCGGATGAGCCGCACCAGTATCGGAAGCTGTAATATCTGCCATAATTTGAACTGGTTGAGTAAATAGTGGAGTGGTTGCAGTTGAAGTACATCCGTTTGCATCTTCTACTAAAACAGTAAAAGTGTTTCCAGCACATAAATCTTCCATTCTACTTTGTCCTGAAATAGTAGTTCCACTTGCATTGGTCCAAGTATATTGATAATTACTCACACTAAGTACAGTACCTCCAGTTGGAGATACTTCTGCCCAACCATCACAAGCATTATAACAACTAATGGTTTCGTCAAAACTAATGTTGGCCATAAGTACTGCCGGATCAGTTAGAGTTACACTAGCACTTTCATTACAACCATTATCATCTGTAACAGTAACCGTATAATTACCTGCAGAAAGATTTGTTGCTATAGGAGTTGTCTGTCCGCCAGGTTGCCAATCATAAGTTAAATTACCAAAACCTCCACCAGCTAAACTTACAGATGCCTCACCATCACTCATTCCATTACAAGAAATGTCTGCACCACTATAATCGGAGGATACAATTGCTTGTGTTAAAATAGTTAAAGGTTGATTGATAATAGCAGTATCATTTGTTGTACAGCCATTCGAATCCGTAATTGTAACAGGATAAATTCCAACAGATAAAGCATTAGGATTTTCACCATTCCAGTTTTCATTGTAAGGTGATGTTCCTCCAGCTGAATTTACGACAGCAGTTCCTGTTGCATCTCCATTACAAAGCACATCTGTAACGGTAATATCAGTTGTAAGTGGATCTGGTTCGTTTACTTTCACAGTATCTACAATCTCACAACCAGCAGTATCAGTAATACTTACAGTATAAGTTCCTGCAATCAGATTATTTATACTATTATTTGTACTCATATTCGGATTCCACAATATATCGAAATGCCCAGCAGAGAAATTACCCAAACCTCCAAAAATATTTGTAATGGTAATACTACCATCATTATCATCAAAACAACTTACATTATCTAGTTGGTATTGTGGAGTAATTTGTAATGGTTGATTGATAGTGAAAGGAGCTGAAGTATCAGTACATCCCAAATAATCGAGATAATAACCAGCCGAATCGCCATAATAAGCAAGTAAATAATAAGTACCTCCTGCTAAATTATTGGCTGTAGTTCCTGAATCAACAGCAGTTCCAATTGTTTGAATATTTTGCCAAGTATAAGAAAAAAGTGGATTCGGATTTAGTACTGAAGCACTTCCATTTGGAATATTAAAACAATTGGAATGTACTAAACTATTTGGGTTATCTACAATTGCTCCCACTGTAACAATCGGAGAAATAACTTCTTGCCACCTTCCACCCCAAAGCACATAGCCCTGGCAATCATTGGCATCAGTAATATAAAAGTCATATTCGGAAGAGCACAAATCAGGAATAATAGAATCATTGATTACTGATTGATTATTAGCAAACAATATTGAATTCCCATTGGTATTGGTCCACTCATAACGGAAAGGACCTGTTCCACCTGTAATATTAACATATACCTGTCCATCACAACTTCCCGCACAAGTTTCATCTATTACATGATAAGTAGTATATTCTAACCTATCTGGTTGTTTTACATCTGTAAATCTTGTAATCTCACAATTGTTAGTATCATTTATTATTACGGAATAAGTTCCAAAAAGCAAATTATTAATCGCTTGACTAGTGTTGGAATAAGAATTAGGGCCATACCATTGATAAGTATAAGGAGCATGGGCTCCCCAAACAACAGCTTGAGCTGCTCCATCATTAGAACCAAAACAAGAAACACTATCACTTGTTACATAGCCATCCATAGTATTTGTGATGGTATCAATATCCATAGTATCAGAAGCAATACAATTCCTTTCATCCATTACAATAACAGAATAAATACCTGCTAAAAGATTTGTAGCTATAGAATCAAACTGATTAAGTGGCGCGCCTGAGCCTCCAATTAAAGACCAAGAATAATTGTATGCCTCTGTTCCTCCCCAAGTTGTTGCAGTTAGCGATCCAGTTGCAACACCAGTACAATAAGGCAATATAGTTAAACTATCAATTATTTCAACTTCCAATAATTCTGGCTGAGTAATCACTACAGTATCAGAAGTAGTACATCCTTTATCATCTGTAAGAAATACGGTATGTACACCAGGTGTAAGGTTAAAAGCAGAATCTCCTGTCTGTCCATTAATGCTATCCCAAACAAATGAATAAGGAATAGTTCCTCCGGTTCCTGTTGCATGAGCTATACCATTATCAAAACCATAACATGTTACGTGAGCCACATAAACTGCTTGTGCTTCTAATTCATCTGGTTGAGAAATAAATACACTATCCAAAACCCTACAACCAACTGCATCTTCAATTATTACATAATAACTTCCATAACAAAGGTTGAAAGCAGTATCTGGCTGAAGCGTACCCGATTGGCCATTACTCCAACTATAATTATGTGGTAATACTCCACCAACAGATGTTATGTTCGAAATTCCATCACATCCATTAAAGCATGATACATTCTGAATAATATTAATTGACCCTTGAATAAGTGGGTTAATATGATATACTTCAACGCTATCAGAAATAGTACATCCATTTGCATCTGTTGAGGTAACATAATGCCAACCAGCATTTAGAGTTGCATTTAGCGCATTTGTTTCTATATTAGACCAAAGGTGTGTATAAGGGAATTGACCACCAATTACTGTAACTATAGCTTGTCCTGTAGAATCACCCCAACAAGAAACATCCACTAACTTATGAATGGAGCTGGAAAGCGTATCTTGAGGCTCATGTATATATACAGAAAAAGATTTTATACAACTAATTGAATCGTAAACCAATAAATCATAATAACCATAGGGTAATCCTGTAATAGTTACAGCAGAATCAATTCCGCCTTGGGTATGCATTGTATCTGTACCTAACATCAATATTACAGAATAAGGAGCAAAACCTCCAGAGAATGATGCTGAGATGCTTGCTGTAGAATCATATTTACAAAGAACAGAATCTACATCTAATGAATCTATAATAATAAAATTATTTGGCTCAAATACTTCCATAGTATCTATTACTAAACACCCTAAACTATCGATTGTTGTTATGGTATAAGTTCCGGCAGGTAAACTAGTAACAGTATCATTAGTACTCCAAATTATTCCGCTAACATCTTCCCAGCTATAAGTATAAGAATCTCCAACTGTATAAGGAGTCCCGCCTTGAGCTAAAATAAATCCTTGCCCAATACTATCTAAATAACAAGTAAAAGCAGTATCAGTTGAAATTGTTGAAACTTCTGCAGAAGGCTGTGTTAAAATAATAACAGAATCATTTGACAGACAGCCAATACTATCTTGTAAATAAATTGTAAAAGTATCTACAGTTAATCCTACAAATGCACTATCCACAAATTGCTGCAGAGAAATACCAGAGTTGGATGAAAAATTCACAATATAAGCAGGAAATCCAGATGAAGAATCTACAAATATATTTATTTCTCCAGTACTATCACCATAACAAGCAATATTTGTAGTTGCTATGGAATCAATATTCAAAATATATAAATCCCAAGAAACATTTACCGTATCAGAAGCAGAACAACCTAATACATCCGTAACTGTTAGTATATAATCAGTTGGTGTCACTCCAGGATATGCCCATGTACTATCTGTAGTACTTCCTGTTGGCTGCCAAAGATGGGTATAAATACTAGTATCTCTTATTTCATAAATTTGGAAAAACAGAACTCCAGTATAAGAAGAGTCCGTAAAACTAAAGTTTTGAGGTAATCCATTTCCATAAAAAGGATAATTATAAGTATGAATAGGTGAGTAAATATCAGGAGTAGGACGAATATTGGTTGCTCCATTCCAACTCCAATGCATAATTTGAGTAGTATCAGAATAATCATAAGCAGCATCCAGATTGTAGAATGTGCTATCATCATGCATATAAGTTCCGGAAACTACAAGTAAATAATTGATATTATTAGCCGTAGTGTCAGTCGTTATAATAAAAGCAGATGTGTCAGTCACACTATCGATAAACATGGTGTAAGTACCAAACAAAGAGGTGTCAATAATACTTCCTCCTCCACTTACTGTTCCTGAACTAAGTAAAATAGAATCCCCACATGGTATAATAGTATCTGGTCCTAAATCGAATATAATCTGTGGATTTTGTTTAATAGTAAATCCCATATCAACAACACACCCATTTGCATCAGTGATAGAAACCGCATAACCACCAGCTGGTAAACTACCATAGAATCCATTTCCCATCATGTTATTATCTACTCGCATGGTATCGTTCATACCATTCAACCACACATATGTAAATGGCGGTATTGAATATACACCAATTGAATCAAGAAAAACTATTGCAGAACCTGTACTATCACCATTACAAAGGACATCGTTTACTTGTATTGTATCAATATTTAAAGAATCACATGAAATACCAACAGGAATATAATAATTTCCAACATCTATACAACCATTATTATCTGTAACCAATAATTGATACCAACCAGAAGAAACATTATTAACAAAAGGATTAATTGATATCAGGTTAGATAAAGCATCAAACCACTGATAAGTATAATTAGGTGTCCCTCCAGTTACTGAATCAACAACTAAATTTCCGTCCGGGGTCCAAGGATTTGAGGCGGAATCAATAGAAACGTAAGAAGTTAAAGGTGGTGGTTCAGTTACAACTATGGTGTCTGTAGAACAGTACGCTCCATAAGAAGAATCGTAAACCATTACAAAATACGTTGCCGGAAGTAGAGGAACAAAAATTGCTGAATCGGCTAAAGTAGGGCCAATTGAATTTATAGGAGAAAATGGGGTGGAATACAACACATATGTATATGGTCCGGATGCAGCTCCCGTAACATCAACCTGAATTCTTGCATTATTATCTCCAAAACACATAATTGAATCTAAAAGAGTAAGCTGTGTATTACAGGGCACTAAAATAATTTCTACACTATCAGTGGTACTGCACCCGTTGGTATCTATTACAGTGTAATTATACCATCCTTCACAAATATTTAGAATTGTAGCATTATTAGAGAAAACAGTTCCAGAAGTATCCCATTGATAGGTGTAAGGAGGAGTTCCAGAAGTCGTAAGAATTTGCGCATAACCATCACAAGCAGTAGGTAAAGACGTATTACCTAAATTAATATTTACACTTACTGCAGGATTTGAACTTATATTTAAAGTATCTGAAGCAATACATCCTGAAATTGAGTTGCTAACTTGAATAACATATACACCAGCAGTTGCTATATTAAAAGTGGTAGAACTATCAGAATTATAATCAGTTGCAACTAGATTCCCTGTCAAATACAATTCAAATTGAAAAGCATTGGAAGCTGAACCACCTCCACCCCCAAGCATTATAGCTGTAATGCTAGTAGAATCTCCATCACAAAAAGTAGTACCACCAGCTGTAAATAAAGTACATCCGCCAGAGAAGATCTCCACTGTATCGCAAACTATACAGCCATAAGCATCAGTTACACAAACGGTATAAATACCTGTACAAAGACTATCATTCAAATTAGTTGTATCTCCATTACTCCATAAATAAGAGTATGGTGGAATTCCACCAGAAATAGTTGTAGCTACAGTCCCGTCACAAACACCAACTGCAGAAGTATAACTTATAGATTTAGATATACTCATTTGTGTTGGAAAATTCAACACTAAAGAACTAGTTGTTGAACATCCAGTTGAATCATCAATAACAGTAACTAAATAAGTGCCTGTTAGCGTAATATTATTGAAAGTTGTTATTGTATCAGTTGTATTTACTAAACTATCTATTAGAGTTCCGTTATAGTATAAATAGTAATTTAAATTGTTAGAAACTACAGGGAAACCTCCGCTTAGACTCATCTCTGCCAAAATGTTTGTAGTATCTCCATAACAAACAATTGCAGGAGAGTTAGACAATGTTACTGAACAAGAAAGAGGTGCTGGACATTCTGGATACATTGTCATTGTAGGCTGAGAACAAATAGAAGTGTTTATGCTTTTATCTTTCACATAAATTCCACCATCAATATTATTTTGATATAATACTCTGTTAGCACTACCGAATGAAATTGACCAATAAAGCGGATCATTTTGATCTCTTACATGTCCTAATTGGTGAGCGTGCCCTAATTCGTGCAATGCAACAGATTCCAAATCCGCTTGTCCTGTTGGCGGCATAGTAGTATCAGTATGCCATGGCATAGAACCCAAAAATTCGATATCCATTTCTGTTACATACCAAGCATTTCCTCCACAATCAGAATACCAACTATAGCTAGTTGCTAAGGAGCTAATATTAGTCACGTAAGTTACTACATTTATATTATCATTTGCATTTGTTGAAGTTGTAGTGGTAATTGCATCAATATCCCAATTTATTCTTGTCTCACACCTCCATGTTTCTAAAGCTCTCCTAAAAGCTAGCTCACTTCCGGCAGTAGTTGTCTCAAAAGCATTATTGAAAGTAAAAGTATATCCTCCTAATCCATTTTCATCGATATGCTGAGTTTCATCACTCTGAACATTAGAATGACTATAGTTAATAGTTAAAACTTGTGAGCTAATATTAGAACCTAATTGCGTAATAACTTGAACATTCCCAGTTCCTACAGTTGCTCCATTAGCTCCTTTATTTGGTACTTCTAATTCAATTACAGAATCATTCCAAGTAATGAATGTGTCAACATCTTCCCAGATAACTCCAGGACCAACATCAGCATTGTATAATTGTACTTTAGAAGTGGGTAATAAAATACCAAAACCACTACCAGTAATTGTTAATACATCTCCCACACCTCCATTCAATGAAATAGGACTAATATTTGATATGGAAGGTGGTAATCCACTTTCTGCAAACTGAAATAGCTCAAAAGTATAAGGAATATTTTGTGTAAAGCTCTGATTAGTTTGTGCTTGAATTACTGTATGTAGTTGATTGACTGTTTGATTATAATCGAATGGAGAAACCGCCTTCCCGCTAATTTCATCATATTTATAAAACCCCTGACTCTCTGCAATTGGAGAAAGTTTCAGCCCATTTACTGTTGATAAATTAACAGTAGAGTTTTCTAAAAGAAAGACCCCAATTTCTCCAACGTTTAGTTGTAAAGAAGGGCAAACTACTAATCTATCACTTCCAACTGTTCCTCCTTGTGTAATGATTTGATGCGTTCCTGAAGGAATCTGTCCTTTGAAAACTTTGTATATTTCTATTTCATTTGCAGTAAAGATACTACTATTTTCATCATTCCAATAAGCCTGTTTTTGAATCACTTTTGCTTCCACTACCAATGTTGAATTTTGTACTTTCTCGGCAAAACTTACCTCTATCATCTGAGCAAAAGTAGCTCGAGAAGGCACTATCAATAAGGAGAAAAAGACTACTAAAAAAAGTAATCTTCTACTGAATGGTAAAACGTTTCTTGTATTTATCTCTCTAAAAAAAATGTACCTGAAAAGTACAGATTTATATAAATTACTCATATCAGTTTTTTTGCAAATATAACCTTAAAATTAAAATAGCAAATTTACAGCCTTCAAACTAAACAACATTTATATGTTGATAATTAGTAAAAATGCTCTTCTGCTTTTATATTCTTTTTATTAAACCTACTCTCTTATCAAAATTACAGCTCCTTTTTCCTCATATCTATAACCATCTTTTCCTTGAGCAGTTAGCACATAAAAATAAGTGCCTGCTAACTCATCATCTCCTTTCAAATTCTTTCCGTCCCACTGGGCACTACTAACATCTGTTTCAAACACTTTTTGCCCCCAACGATTAAATATCATAACACTTAAAATATTCATTCCATGATTTTCAAAGATAAATACATCATTAGTCCCATCACCATTGGGAGAAAATACATTGTTTATTTCGTTAAGCCCTTGTACATCTATTACAAAATCAAGCGTGTCAGCACATCCTGTAGTTTTATTCAAAACTATTAAGTTTACTTTATTTTCCCCAACATCTGTAAAAGAATAAGAAATATTCATTCCGTTTTCTCCAAATTCCCAAGACACTGGCTCAATAACTCCATCTGGCCACATCCAAGTAAACAACATTGGATGAATAGTACTTAAATATGTGCTATCAACAAATGTAACATTAAGCGGAGGCTTACCTGGACCATAATAATCAGTAGTTGTAACCTGCGCCTCAAATACAGGAGGTTGAGTAAGTATAATTGTTGTACTACTTTCATCACATCCATTTGCATCTACAACAGTAACCGTATAAGCCGTACCCGCACACAATCCTTCAGCAAGAGAAGATGTTTGTCCGTCACTCCATGAATATGAGTAATCACCCGTTGAACCTAATGTTCCTCCATTTGGGATTGCTAAAGCCCATCCATCACAAATGCCAAAACAACTAACATTAAAAGTTAGACTATCTCTAATATCTAAATCAACTTCTAAAAGTGGAGGATTCACTAAAGTGATATCAGATGTTTTAATACATCCATTCTCATCAGTAATAGTTGCTGTATAAGTTCCAGCAATTAAATTGGAAATAGTAGTATTAGTAGTATTATTACTCCATAAAATATCATAGGGCTGAACACCACCAGAATTTGATATAGTTATCGCTCCATCAGAGCCGCCAAAGCATGAAATATTTGCTCCATTATAATCTACTGTTGTTGAAGCTATAACAATCTCAGATGGTTCAGTCAAATTCGCATTGTTGCTATAAGTACAACCATTATCATCCGTAATAGTTACGGTATATTGTCCATTTTGTAGATTTGACAAATTAAGTGATGTTTGGCCACTATTCCAAATATAAGTAAATGGTGCTGTGCCTGTGTTTTGATCTATAGTTAAATTAATATTACCATCATTTCCGCCAAAACAACTCACTCCATAACCATTGTAATCGGAAGTAGAAATAGTGGAAATTAAATCAACTGGCTCGTTAATAGTAAAAGTGTCGGATTGAATACATCCGTTGGCATCTGTAACTTCTAAAATATAAACACCAGCAAATATGTTATTTATATCTGGAGTTGTTTGATTGCCAGGAGTCCATGAATAACTATATCCAGGGGTTGCTCCTGAAACACTTGTATTAATACTACCACTATTATCTCCAAAACAATCAGCATTATCTAATATTGCAGATATGTTAATTGCACTTGGCTGTATAATTGTCACTGGTTGTGAAGTGTCAGTACAACCAATATATGTTATTCCTAACGAATCAGTATATCCTACTAATAAAATATAGGTGCCTGCATATAAATTATTCGCTTGAATTCCTGAAGCAACTGTATCTCCAGGACTATTAATTTCTTGCCAAGAATATGAAAAATTAGGATCTGGATTTTGCACAAAAAGTGAAGCTCCAGAAGAATTAAAACACGGAACACTTAATGGAGTAATAACCTCTATGTCATAAAAGAAATAATAATATTGAGGTGTAGAGGAAGATCCTGTAATTGTAATATTTGAACCAAGAGCATACGGATAAGACATAGTGTTTCCTGACCCTGCATTATTTCTATAAAGCCTAGAATTACCAGTCGATATTCCCAATTCTAAATCATTAGCAGCAGGCATATCAAAATCAAAATATATCCTTTGCTTTCCTGGTTGTACAGTAATTGTAGTGTCATCTAACACTCCACCAGAATTATCTCTTAATTCAAAGGTTATTGTATTTGTTATTTCTGCATACACTTCTGCTGAAATTAATTTACTAGGGGAATTACAATCCAGTATTAAAGCGCCATTCCAATTACTAAACTCACCTCCAGCAGTTGCGGTATCAATTGGTCCTCCAAATTGCGGAAAACTAGTATTTTGAATTTGAGCGGAACCAGTTATCCCTGTTGTTATACTCTGCTGATTAACACCTCCTAACTGTAGTGTGCTTTGACAATTATTAGCATCTGTAACAGCAATGGTATAAACCCCTGAAGTAATCCCAGTAATTATACTATCGTTTTGTATCAAATGAGTAGTGCTAATGCCACTATTATTATCAGTTGCAATTCCTGTATATGGAGAAGAACCTCCTTGAATATTAATACTAACCATTCCGTTTCCTGCGCCCAAACAAGTTTCATTTGTAGCACCAAATGTAGTGTATTGTAAAGCATCTGGTTGTGTTAAGTTTATACTTCTGTTTATGGAACAATTATTAGTATCACTTATAGTTACCGAATAAGTTCCAGCAAAAAGATTATCAATAGAATCATTAGTGGCCGTAAAATTGTTTGGACCGAACCACTGATAAGAATAAGGAGCGTGTGCACCCCAAGTAGAAACAATCCCAATTCCATCATTGGCACCAAAACAACTTATTTCCACATTACCACTAAATTGTTGTGTGCTAATTGCACCATCCATTGTGGCTGTGATCGTATCAATATCTTCTGTATCGGTTGCTATACAACCTCTGCTATCTGTTGCTGTTATAGTATAAACACCTGCAAAAAGAGATGTGGCTGTAGTGGTAGTTTGAGGAAATATATTGTTATCATTCCACACATAAGTGTATCCTGGTGTTCCACCACTTGCTACTCCAGTCAAAGATGCTGAGTTTACTCCAGTACAATAAGCTAATATGGTTTGTGAATCATCAATATTTACCATCAATTGTGTTGGCTCAATAATGGTAATAGTATCAGTTGCCATACATCCTTTTGCATCTATTACAGTTACCGTATGCACGCCAGGAGTTAAACCAAAAGCAGTATCGCCAATTTGTCCTCCAGGCCACCAATAAAAAGTATACGGAGTAGTACCTCCCATTCCAACAGCCATTGCTATACCGTCATCTTGACCAAAACAAGTAATATGAGCTACTCTACTTGCTTCAGTTTCCAAAACATCTGGCTCAGAAATGAAAACACTGTCCACAACTCTACATCCTAATTGATCCTCAATAATTACATAATAAGAACCAAAAAATAACCCTGCATTTGTATCTGGCTGTATAGTATTTGTATGCCCATTACTCCAATCATATGAATGAGATCCTACACCTCCTGTACTTGTAATGCTTACTGCACCATCATTTCCTCCATGACAACTTACATTTTGAATGATTATAATACTATCCTCAATTAGTGGATTTTCATAAATAGTAATGGTGTCTTCAATAATACAACCCCAATCATCAATTACATAAACGGTATGCAATCCTGCAGCAAAATTAGAAACAATAGGAGAGCTTACTACATCATCCCAAATAAATGAATAAGCAGGCACACCTCCGTTTACAATTACCTGAACTGCTCCTGTACTATCACCATAACAGTCCACATCATTTATTTTATTTAAAGTAGAAGTAAGTGCTGTAGATGGTTCGCTTACTACATTGGAATAGCTCTCAAAACAGCCAGCATTATCATAAATATGTAATTCATAACTTCCTGTTGGAAGATTCTTTAAGCTGTCTCTTGTAATATTCACTGGATGAGATGCCGCTTGCAAAGTATCAGGACCACTTAGCCAATAGTAAGAATAAGGCGCATAACTTCCACCAGCTGTAGCAACAATATAACCAGTACTATCTCCTTTACATGCCACATCCATTATTTGAATTGAAGCCATAAGAGGTGTTTGTGGCTGAACAACATTAATAGTGGTAAAAGTATCACAACCAAGTGCATCTGTAATTTCTACAAAATAAGAACCTGCATGCAAATCAGTAACACTATCATTAGTGGAAAAAGAAACTTGCCCAGCGTTAAACCAATCAAAACTATAAGGTGGTGTTCCACCTGCTCCCCAAGCATTGGCTACTCCATTGGAATCGCCATAACATATAGCAACCGAATCAGAAGTAATAACTTGTAAAGGATAGCCAGGTCCAACTAAAGTCAATGGGCCGGTATCAAAGCAATTATTACCATCAATAACTGTAATGTTATACGTACCTATTGGAAGATTAATAAAAAGAGAATCATAAGGAGGAGGATTTGGATTTAAATTACCATTGATGTAATAAGAATATGGTGGATTGCCTCCTGAAGGATAAACAGCAATCTGACCATCATGACCATCCCAACAACTTACATTTTGAGCACTTATAGTATAGCTAAGTACACCTACATTATAATCTACTAAAACAGAATCTGTTAGAGTACAGCCATTCTGAGTAGTAATAGTGAGAGAATACATAGTTGAAGCTGATGGTGTAGCCCAAGGATGTATTATTGTGGGGTCATTTAGACCAATTGTTGGTGTCCATGAGTAAGTTAAGTTACTACCTCCAACTATCGTAGCATTAGACATAAGAACACTGTCGCAGGTAAAATAGTCATTCCCTATATCTAATATTATAGCAGCTAAAGTATCTGATGGAGGGGAAATTCCAGCACAATCAGAAGAGGTTGTCATATAGTAAAATCTTGGTGTTAAATTAGCATTAATACCTTGATGTAAATAATTACCTATTGGATAATACATAGAATCTACTAATGAAAAAGGACCTGAAGAATTAGTCGCAGAATATATACTATACACGGTGGAAGGATTTGCTCCAGGAAGATGATTCCATGAAAGTAAAACGTCTCCATTATTATCAACTGTAGCACAATTTACATCTGGAGTCACACTCGATGGAGCTTGTATTACTTCAATTGTAATTGTAGCAAACCTTATAGCTGGAGCAGGACAAAAATCATCTACTACTTTTACAGCAAACGTATACAAATTTGAAGTAGTGTTGCATCCTGCATTTGCTGCAATATGATAACAAGATGTTTGCCAATTAAACACCCCTGAAACAATTGAAGGAGCTGTAAATGGTGGAGTAATACCCATCCCATTATTAAAGGTAGCGCATGGCGGATTAAGACAAAGTGTATCTGTAACATAATCTGTGGCAAATTGTCCTCCTGACGCTTCCATTGTTAAGTCTTGAGGCGAACCATTTGCATAAACATTGCTATCTGTACCTATAATATTAAAGTTAACTAAAGTCCCAGCTGTAACTGATAAAAAATATGAGGTTCCGCCAGCAAAGGGAGGTTGTACCACAGGTGGTGTATTAGGATTCCCCGTTATTAAAGGAGGGCAGTTTATAAGTACGACTTGTATTTCTCGATACACTTCTGCTACTAGTTGTCCACACTTAAAAGCAGAAACTTTAACACATGTAACAAAGTTACCAGAAGTATTAGAAAAGTAACTAATTTCTCCAGTGGCTGGATTTAAGGTAGGATTTCCAGGTATAGGAGAAGTAGTTGAATAAGGTGCAGAAAAAGGTAATGTAACAGGAGCAGCTGGGTTATAAAATCCATCATCTAGTACATCAGCCCATTCATAAACTAAGCTATCCAGTTCTGGATCTGAGGCATTATGAGAATATGAAAAAGGATAACCAATGCAAATAATAGTTTTGGGTTGTTCATTAAACTGAGGCGAAGAATCGAAACAAGGATTTGTATTTTGAGGAACGCCTAAATTAGTATATGGATACATCACTGCTCTTAAAGTAAAACCCTGATTAGCAAAACCATTAGTAATAGCTCCATTTCTACAACATTCATCCCAAGTAAAATGCCAGCCTCCTGCTGGAGGAATACCTGCTAAGTTTACTGGAAGTGACATATAAACATATTCCTCTACTGATCCTTGTTGAGGACTTGTACAAGACATTTGTGGATTTCCGCTATTTATCGGGTCGCAAAGGGGAGAAATATCAAAAGGGGCTCCTGGAATTAAATCTACTTGTATAGAAGCAAGAAGTGGATTGTTGTGTACAATTATAGATTGTGTTGTTCCGCTAATGGCAATTCCATTACAATCTCTATACACTTTTAATGTAAAAACATATAGCCCTACAGGTCCATTAGCAGGGTTTGTTATACAAGTCCACGTAATTTCTCCTCCCATTAAGTGAGAAGCCTTTACTGGAGCAAAGAAAATAAATGTTATGAATATTAGTAAAAATAGTTTTTTCATCAGTATAATTTTTTACAAAGTTATTATTTTATTGTTTATCTCATCGTAGTTTTAAAAAATCCTTTATTTTATTTAATTGTTTAATTTATCGTAAAAGCGAAATGCTACCTTGTTTCTCATACAAATAACCATCTAATCCATTTGCTTTTAAATAAAAATAATACACTCCATCTGGTGCATCATCATTATTATAAGTTCGACCATTCCAATTTCCATTTGGAGAATCCCAATGGTAGATTTTCTCTCCCCATCTATTATAAATTTCTACATGTAAAGAAGACAAACCCCAAGCGTCAAAACTAAAAATATCATTCACTCCATCATCATTTGGAGAAAAAACATTAAACACATCAAAGCCCTGCACATCAATTTTTTGAAAAGCTGTATCATTACAAGCTGTACTTAGTAAAGAATTTTCTGCAACTAACATTATTTCATATTCTCCTTGCTTTATGTAACTATGTGTTACTATTTCTCCTAGACCTAAAATCTCCTGATTCCCATCATCATAATTCCAATAAAATATATCAGCACCTTGACTAGTATTAGTTAAATTTACTGTAAAAATTTCCTTTCCACTTACATTATCAGAATCAAAATCAGCAACTACTTCATTTGGTTCTAATATTTGAATAATTGAATCTTTAGTGCAATTATTTGCATCCGTAATACTTAGCAAATATTGAGTAGCCGATAAGTTATTAAAAATTAAAGTATTAGTCTGATTTATATTTCCTTGTGCAATAGAATTTCCATTTACAGATAAATTATAATCGTAAGGAGAAGTTCCGCTTATTAGAAAAATATCTAAAACTCCATCGTCAGAGCGAAAACAAGTAGAGTGAATATGATTATTTATATTTATTTTAATCTCGTCTGGCTCCCCTATTTTTACTCCCTTTAAAGTGTCGGAAGGACAACCATTTGCATCTACTACCCAAAGGTCGTAGTCAGAAGCAGATAAATCACTAATTGTTGGTGAATATGCTATTAAGATATTACCTTCTGTATCTCTTGCAAAATACTGATTGTAAGGCATAGTTCCTCCATTTGCAGTTATAATAATTTCTGCTAAAGAATCTCCAAAACAAGGATTTGCCAAAATAGAAGAAGTTTGAATTAAAAGTTCATCGGGCTCTAAAATCTCAATAGTATCCTGAATTGGTCCACAATTAAAACTATCATTAATAGTAATTACATAAACACCAGCTTGCATTGCATTAAAATCAGCTCCTGCCCAATCGATATTATATGGAAACATTCCGCCTTGCACGCTAATAGTTGCGCTCCCATTTGCTGAGTCATAACAAGAAGTGTGAGCAGTAACCACAGCATTGGAAGTAAGTGGTAATGTAAGTTCAATAACTGAGAAAGAATCAACTTTCGTGCAACCAGCAGAATCAGTAATATTTACGCTATGCATACCTATAGAAAGATTGTTTGTAAAATTGTTAGTGCCTCCAGAAGGGACCCATAAATAACTATATGGTGCATAACCACCTTCTTCTGAAATAGATAAATAACCATCTGTTCCGTCATAACAGCTTACGTGTTTTACACTATCGTAAGAAATAATAATTTCGGTGGCTTGAGAGATGCTCACATTAGAATAAACCGAGCAACCAAAAACATCTCTAACTTCAATATCATAATTTCCTGCAAAAAGATTTGTAAAAATAGAGTCAGTTGTGAATGTAAGACCACTATCTACAGAATAAGAATATGTAGCTTCCCCACTCTTAATGCTAATAGAAATACTTGCTGTAGCTGTTCCATAACATAATGCGCTATCTGCAATTATGGTGTCTAAAATTAGTGGATTCAAAGCGTTAAGCGCATCTACTCTTGCTGAATCAGCATGTATCCAGGCAGGTTGCCCAATACATCCATTAGAATCGGTAACAAAAATAGTTATAGTATCAAAAGTTAAATTTGGAATTGTATCGCCAAAACCAAAATCTGTTGTCCCAGAAACACCAATCCAATTCCAATTAAAAGGTGCTGTTCCTCCTTGATAATTCATGTAAAATTCTCCATCATAACTTACCCCCTTACATGTTTCTGGCTTAAAACAACCTACCAATT
>CAYZIA010000017.1:0-20383 GCA_964478325.1 uncultured Weeksellaceae bacterium | reverse complement strand
ATGGGAAATCCGTTAACCTTATAATTATGAAAGAATTTATTGTTTTATCCGTTATTGCCTCTTTTTTTTATTTCTTCGGTAAGAAAAAGCAAAACTCAAAACTTACAAAATTAGGAATTGGCATTTTTGTATTGGCATTTATTATAATAATTGGTATACTCACGGGAATTATTAAAACCGAAGATCTACCGAAAGTAGAAACAGAAAAAGTAGAAAGAAGAAGTATTACAGAAATCGTTTCAGCTAGCGGAAAAATACAACCAGAAGTGGAGGTAAAGATTTCGCCAGATGTTTCTGGCGAGATAGTAGAACTACTAGTTAAGGAAGGTGACGGAGTAAAAAAAGGAGAGTTACTTTTAAAAATAAAACCAGATATTTATAAATCAATTTTAGAAAGAAGTAAGGCATCAGTTAATACATCGAAAGCTAATTTAGCTAAATCAAAACCACAGCTTAATGAAAGTGAAGCTAATTTTAACAGAAATAAACGGCTTTACAATCAGCAAGCAATTTCCTTGTCCGAATTTGAACAAATAGAAGCTATATATAAAGTCGCAAAACTGAATGTTGAAAGCTCAGAATATGCAGTAAGTAGTTCGGTGGCATCATTAAATGAAGCAGAAGAAAATCTGGATAAAACCTCTATATATGCGCCAGTGGATGGGACTATCTCCATGTTAAATGTAGAACTTGGTGAGCGTGTTGTTGGAACTGGGCAAATGTCCGGCACTGAATTGATGCGATTGGCAAATTTAAAAGCGATGGAGGTAGCTGTTGAAGTAAATGAAAATGATATTATTCGTGTTCATCTTGGTGACACTTCTCTTATTGAGGCAGATGCATTCTTGGGAGAAGAGTTTAAAGGAATTGTTACAGAAATTGCTAATTCAGCAAATGTAAGTGGGGTTAGCGCTGATCAAGTTACCAACTTTGAAGTGAAGATTAGAATTTTAGATAATACGAATTTTCGTCCTGGGATGACAGCATCTGTTGAGGTGCAAACAAAATTAGTAAAAGATGTAATTTCGATTCCAATTCAAGCAGTAACTACAAGAAAAGATACCGCAAAGAATGAGAATAATAAAAAAGTAGAATGTGTTTTCTTATTTGGGAATAGTATAGCAAATTTCACTGTTGTAAAAACAGGGATTCAAGATGATAAATATATTGAAGTTTTAGAAGGGATAACAGATAGTGATATGGTGATTGTTGCACCTTATTCTTTGATTTCTAAAACGTTGAAAGATGGCATGAAAGTAGAGAGTATGAAAACTAAAAATGGAAAGGAAAAGAAAAGATCAGGATTTAGCGTAAAAGTAAGTAAATAAATGGCTCTTATTTTGCTTATAGAAACAGCAACAAAAAGCTGTTCAGTTTCATTGTCTTCTGACAATAAGATTATTGTTTGTAAAGAAGAAGTAAATAGGCAATATTCTCATGCTGAAAAACTCACTGTTTTTATTAGAGAATTATTCAAAACTGAAGATCTTTCTATTAAAGATTTAGATGCTATTGCTGTGAGTAAAGGTCCTGGTTCTTATACGGGACTTCGTATTGGAGTCTCTACTGCAAAGGGACTTTGTTATGCTTTAAATATTCCGCTTATTTCCGTATCCACTCTAAAAGCTATGGCTTTTGGAATGGCTCAGAAAGAAGAATCAGATTTGTATTGCCCAATGATTGACGCACGTAGGATGGAAGTTTATAATGCATTTTATAATAGTACAAATAAGGAAATAAGAGGTATTCAAGCAGATATAATTAAAGCGCATTCGTATCAAAAAGAGCTGGATAAAAAAGTTCTATTTTTTGGAGATGGGGCACAAAAATGTAAGCAAATTATACAACATCCTAATGCTAAATTTCTAGATGATATTTTCCCATCTTCAAAAGATATGATAGAAATTGCAAATAAAAAGTTTTCTGAAAAAGATTTTGAGGATGTTGCTTATTTTGAGCCCTTTTACCTAAAGGATTTTGTTACAGGGGAAAAGGATTAGCGTTTTTTCTTTTTTGTATTGGCTTTAAATTTATCTTTGAAGGACCCTTCTACTCTGCTACTTCTTCCACCACCACTCCTTCTTCTATTACTGCTTCTTTTTCGTTTTGGATCAAACCGTTTTTTGCCATTTTCTTTTGAAGATTTTCTAAACTCACCACCATATGAAGGGGGTTTGGATAATTCTACTGAAACTTTATTCCCGTTCCAATTAGCATTTGCAAGTCCTGCCAATACATCTTTTTCATGATTACTATCTACTTCAAAGAACGAAAATTTTCTCAAAATATCAATTTTTCCAATTGGGATATTTCTTTGACGAGTGTATTCATTGATAAGACCAATAAGGTTGTGTGTTTCTAGATTTTGCAATTTCCCTAAATTAATAAAGAAACGGCTGTATCCTTCTTCTGCATGCCCTGTTCTTCCTCTTTTTTTGTCTTTTTTGTTATTTTTACCTATATTCTTTTTCCCCCTTCTTTCACTTTTTGTGTTAATATTCAAATCAGGAGCGTTTTTATAAAATGAAAGAAATCGATTAAATTCAGCAGAAACAAAATGTTTTAAAAGTTCTTCTTTATCTAAATGTGCTAATTTCTCTTCAATATTAGGGATGTATTTTTCTATCTGCTTATTTACATCTGTTTTTACTACTTTATCAATAAGGGCAAGCAATTGTATGGCGCAAATTTCTTCCCCATTAGGGACTTGTTTCTGATTTAAATCTTTTTTGAGCATCTTACTAATAGTTTGCAATTTCCTTCTTTCTCTACTATGAGCAATAATAATAGAAATCCCATTTTTCCCAGCTCTTCCAGTTCGTCCTGACCTATGAATATAAATTTCTAAATCATCAGGCAAATTGTAATTTATTATATGTGTTAAGTCGTCAATATCGATTCCTCTTGCTGCTACATCAGTTGCAACCAACATCTGCAAATTTCTTTTTCTGAATCTGCCCATTACATGATCTCTTTGTGATTGAGACAAATCGCCATGTAGAGCATCTGCATTATAGCCATCCCGCATTAATTTGTCAGCTACATCTTTTGTCTCCCTACGAGTTCTACAAAAAACAATTCCGTAAATATCTGGATTTACATCACAGATTCTTCTAAGAGCCTTATATCTATCTCTGGCATTTACCATATAAAAATGGTGCTCAACATTCTTAGCTCCTTCATTTCTTCCAGCTACCTCTATTGTTTTTGGGCTAAACATATAATTTTTAGTAATTCTCATTACTTCTTTCGGCATGGTTGCAGAAAAGAGCAGTGTTCGTTTTTCTTTTGGTGTTTCTGCCAAAATGATATCCAAATCCTCTTTAAATCCCATATTAAGCATCTCATCTGCCTCATCTAAAATTACATACTCTATATGCCTAAGTTTCAGTTTTTTTCTTTTAATTAAATCAATCACTCTACCTGGAGTTCCAACAACAATCTGGCTACCAGAATTGAGTGCTTTTATTTGTTTTTGAATGTTTGCACCTCCATAAATAGCAGTAATTTTTAATCCCTTTGTATATTTTGCATAGGTATCAAGATCTTTTGTAATTTGAAGACATAATTCTCTTGTTGGACATAAGATAATTGCTTGAGTTTGTTTGCTTTCTATTTCAATTTGCTGAATTATTGGTAAACCAAAAGCAGCTGTTTTTCCTGTGCCTGTTTGAGCAAGTGCAATCAGGTCATTCTCCTCAGAAAGCAAAAATGGAATACTTTTACTTTGAATGGGGGTTGCTTGCTCAAAACCCAAATCAGCAATGGCTTTTTGCATGTTTTTATCTAATCCTATATCTGAAAACGTCATTATCAAAAAATTTGTGCAAAACTAACCCTTTCTCTTTGATATATAGGATTTTAGAAAGAAAATTAAAGCGTGTATATTTAGAACAAACTAGTTAATTTACGACTATTCTTCTTACAATAGTTCCCTTCTCAGTTCTAATCTTAATAAAATATATTCCTTTTATTTTTAAAAGAATTGAGCGCCTTAGGGTAGTTTCAATTAATTGGCCATCTACTGAATATAGTGTAATCTGTTCAATCTCTAGATCACTTTCGATATTAATTAAACCATTTGTAGGATTTGGATAAATAGAAAACTGATTAAATAATGCGTTATTTATTCCTGATATACATGTATCTACATATACCCAAATATCTTCTTTTACTACACAATTATTTGAATCTTTTGCAGAAAGTAGATACCAAGTATCTAAAGTTGGATAATCTACTAATCTATCTCCAACGTGTCCATTTGACCACCAATAATAAGTAAATCCTGCTGAGCCTTCTAAAATAATAGAGTCTCCTAAACAAATTTCTGGAGGATTAGGAACAGATGCTATTGTTAGAGGTGGAGATTGATAAAAATCTAAATCAGTATAAATAACGCTATCACAACTATTTGTAGCTACGAGAGTATCTAAATAAGTTCCAGTAGTATCATATATACTATTGCCAACAACAATACTATCTCCATCACATATATATTTCTTATTGATTGTAGCATAAGGCATTATTTCTAAATCATAATAGAAATAATAATATTGAGTTGACCCTTGATTAGCACTATTAATAGTTACAGGACCAATATTATATGGATATCCTATACTATTTCCATTACCAGCATTATTTCTATAAAGACCAGAGCCACCTGTACTAATTCCTAGATGTAAATTTGAGCCAACAGGAATTAAAAAATTAAAATTAAGTCTTTGTTCCCCTGGATATACTATATGAGTGATATCCTGCAGTACTATACCATTATCATCTCTTAATTCAAACGTCACGGAATTTGTATCTTGTGCATATACTTTGGCAGATTTTAAAATGCTACGTAATGTATTGTCTAGATTTAGTTGTCCATTATAAGTACTAAATCCGCCTGGCCCACCAGTAGTTGTATCAATAACACCTCCATTGAATGAGGTGTATGCAGCAAAAGTGGTTACTAATGTCGTGATTACAATACTATCACACCCATTGGAGGACTGAAGTGTGTCATTATAGACACCATCATAATAATATACACTAGTCCCAATAGACACACTATCGCCAAAACAAATAGTTTGGTTATTTGTTCCTATACTTGCCGAGATTGAAAGAACTGTAAGATTAGTTGTAACAATACTATCACAACCATATTGAGTATTTAAGGTATCTATGTAAATACCTGTAGAATCATAAACATTATTTCCTATTACGTATACCGATCCACTACAAATATTTTGTGGATTGCTAAAAGTAGAATTTGGATAAACTACTAAATTGGTAAAGACTAAACTATCACAACCAATAGACGAAGTTAAACTATCTGTATATAAACCGCTTGCATTATAAACACTTGCTCCAACTACTATACTATCTCCTGCACAAATGGAATAATTCCTTGGCTGAGATGATTGTTTGATTTCAATATCATAAAAGAAATAATAATATTGCCCGCCAGCGGATGAATTTGTAATAGCAGCCAAAGCCCCAAAATTATAAGGATAATTTACTCCAGCATTATTTCTAAATAGATTAGTACTATTTCCATCAACACCTAATTGATAGTTGGCGCCAGATGATAGAGCGAAGTTAAAATAAACTCTATGTCCACCAGGAATTACATTAACAGTTGTAGAATCCAAAACATTTCCATTACCATCTCTAATTTGAAACGTAGTAATGGTAGTATCCTGTGCATATACCATTGCAGAAATTAATTCTGAAGGCATATAAGCACTTAATTCTAAATATTGAGAGCCATTATAAAAGCTTCCTCCACCAATTGTATTATTAGGAATGCCTCCGAAAATAGAATTAAACTGAGAATAAGTTGTTAAATTGGTATTTACAATGCTATCACATCCAATCGAACTTTGTATTGTGTCAGTATAGATTCCAGTAGAGTTATAAACAGAACTTCCTACCACTACACTATCTCCATTACAAATAGTAAAACTCTGATAAGTTGGTGTTTGAACCGTAAGATTTGTAGTTATGATACTATCACATCCTGCAGAATTAACTAAAATATCAGTATAAGATCCTGTTAAGTTATATACATTAGACCCAACCACTATACTATCTCCATCACAAATAGTGATATCATTTATTATATTAGAAGCAGATGAATTTAAAACAGTTAAATTTGTGGTAATAATACTATCGCAACCGTTAAAAGCAAGTAAAGTGTCTGAATACACTCCTGTTGAATCATATGTACTATTTCCTACAACTATAGATAATCCATTACAAATAGTATCTGTAATTGAAGTGTAAGAATTGGTAGAGCTATCACAAATACAAGTATTGTGAAAACCAATATTTGTCCAATCTTCATTAGCTAATACTATCCATTGTGAATTTACTGGATCTGTTCCAGCGGCATTTACCCAAGAAGTATCTCCTTGAGAAATTGGACATTTTCTAATTAGTGTATGGTTTCTGGTAGCAGCAAAAACACCTGCTACACTCCACCCCTGTCCAGGATCTCCATTCCAATCACCAATCCAATCTAGAATAGCATAGTTTCCGCTATCAGGACTAATAGGTGATGGAGGTTGATTACCATAAACTAAAGCTATACCATCATCTCCATTACTAAGTGCTCCAAAAGCCATATCTGCTTGATTCAAAATAATTGAATCGGCAGATTGATCAGCTACTATATAGACATCAAAAGGTAGTATAACTGCCCCTGAATCAAAATTGTTCCAATATTCATAAACTCCTGGGATTGTAGGATTTCCATTTACTCTTGCAAAAGCATAACTACTTAAATCAATAGTGTCTGCTGTTGGATTATATATTTCAAAATATTTATTATCAGAGCTTCCCTCTGCCCATTCAGAGAAAAATATAGGCGTATAAGTTAAAGGATAAATACAAGATCCATTATTGCAAGTGGCTAATGAATCGTAATTACTAGCTAGAGAATCTGTACAGCCTCCTACATTAATAGTTATATTTAATATATTTGTTTCTGTACATCCTGAGGCATTAACACCTATTGCAGTATCAATTACTGAAGTAGTATAAGTAACTCCATTAACTAACCAGGTATAACTATCACAAGCAGTAAGTGTTATTGTAGTTGATGTAGGGTAGATACAACTACTATCATTAATTGTAGCTAACGAGTCATAATTACAAGCTACACTGTCTGTACAGCCTGGGATACCATAAAAGCAACTACCATCATCACAAGTTGCGCTTACACTATAGTTCGTTGCAGCACTATCAGTACAACCGTATACACAATAAGTACACGAACCATCATCAACAGTTGCTAATGAATTATAGTTTAGCGCTGTAGAATCTGTACATCCATATATTGGATTATGAGCAATAATCACGCCTTTCATTCCCATTGTTACATGTGGCTGACAAACGTAGTAGTATGTTTGGACTGTTGTTGGAATAAAAACACCTCCTCCAAAAGGGATATTAAATCCTCCATTTGAGGCAGTGCCATTTGCAATCCAAGTATTGTTGCTGACTTCTACTGCATTATGATTTGCCCCAATGTTAAAAGAAATAGTGTCACCAATATTGACAGTAAGTGTGTCTGGACTAAATGTATTTCCAACTGCTATAACAGTATGTGCATTTTGTGCATTTAATGATAAGAAATAGATGGAAAATAGTAAAGATAAATATTTTTTCATGATATAAATAGTTTTTAAAAGGGGCACGAATATACTAAAAATATATAGAAAGAATATTATTGGTTCAATTTTCATACATTTATCCCATGAATGATTTTTTGGTTGAATGTTGTGCAAACTCTGTGGAATCTGCAATAAATGGGCAAATTGGTGGCGCAAACAGAATAGAACTATGTACTCATCTAGAAGTTGGAGGAGTTACACCAGAAAAAGAAGAAATTATAAAAGCAAAAGACAGATTGTCAATTCCAATTCGACTACTTATTCGACCAAGAAGTGGCGATTTTGTTTTTTCTGAGAACGAATTTTTACAGATGATTGCAGATATTGAGTTTTGTAAAAAATTGGGGTATGAAGGAGTCGTTATTGGTGCGCTACACCAGGATGGCTCAATAAATAAAGAGCAAACAAAAGCAATGGTAAAGGTTGCAAAACCTATGCATAGTACTTTTCATAGGGCTTTTGATGAAGGAAATAATTTGACACAAAATTTAGAAGATGTGATTACTTCCGGTTGCGAATCGCTTTTAAGTGCTGGACAAAGTAATAATGTAGTTGATGGTATTTCTAATTTGGAAAAATTGGTGAAATTAGCAAAGGGTAGAATTACTATCTTAGCTGGAAGCGGTGTGAATCAGAATAATGCGGAAGCATTATATAAAATAGGAATAAGAAATTTTCATCTTTCAGGAAGCAAAAGGAATCAGAATTCAAAAGTAGAAACTGACGCCCTACTTATTAAAACAGTAATCAAAAAACTAGAAGAAATTGTATAAATATCTGCTCATAGTGTTGATACTTTTTTCTTCTTGCAGAAAAGAAGAAACAAGTACTTTAATCCAAGAAATAAGTAATTGGGAATTTTTATTTGAAAATGAATGGTATAAAGCAGATGTCCCTGGAAATACTTTTTCCGACTTGTTAAATCACAACTTCATTGCTGACCCATTTTATGGTACTAATGAAGATAGTGTACAATGGGTTGCAAATGAAAATTGGCATTATCAATCAGTATTCTCAGCTGATCAGATAACTCTAAAAAGACAAAAGCAAGTTTTAATTTTTAATGGACTGGATACTTATGCCAAAGTTTATTTAAATGATTCCTTAATCTTGGTAGCGGATAATATGTTTCGAGAATGGAAGGTTGATGTAAAAGGGATTTTACAGAAAAATAATCTTTTAGAAATTCAATTTGAGTCAGTTTCAGGAATTGAAAAACAGAAGCAAAATGTTTTAGGGTATAGTTTACCAGGAGGAAGTAGAGTCTTTACAAGAAAAGCAGGCTTTCATTATGGTTGGGATTGGGGAGCAAAAATATCACCAACAGGAATTTGGCGTAAAGTTGAACTGCAAAGTTGGAATGATTGTAAGATAAATAATGTCTATGTTATTAAAGATCATTTAACGGATTCGGTTGCAAATTTGACTATTGGGATAGAGATTGAATCTTCAACTGAAAAAATAATTAATATTAGTACATATAGTAAAGTGTGTGAGGATTTTAAATTAAAAGAAGGTAATAATAAATTTTCTGTTCTAATCAAGATTCCAAATCCTGAATTGTGGTGGCCAAATGGATATGGAGAGCAAAAGTTGTATGATATTTCTGTTTACATTTCAGACGAAAATGGAATGATTGATGTGCAAACAAAAAAGATTGGATTGCGAAAGATAGAATTAATTACTGAACGAGACTCAGTAGGGGAAAGTTTTAATTTCAGAGTAAATAACAAGCTCATCTTTATGAAAGGGGCAAATTACATTCCACAAGATAATTTGCAAAATAGAGTCACTGAGAAACATTATCGTGATTTATTACAAGATGTCGTAGATGCCAATATGAATATGCTTAGAGTTTGGGGTGGGGGTATTTATGAAGAAGATATTTTTTATGATTTATGTGATTCTTTAGGAATTTTAGTTTGGCAAGATTTTATGTTTGCTTGTGCTATGTATCCAAGTGATTCTCTGTTTTTAGAAAATGTAAAAATGGAAGCAATTCAAAATGTAAAGCGATTGGGTCATCATCCTTCTATTGCGCTTTGGTGTGGAAATAACGAGAATTCAGAGGGGTGGCATAGATGGGGTTGGCAAAATGATTTTTCAGAAAGTCAGAAAGCAAAAATTTGGGATGGATACAAAAAGATCTTTCAAAAAATTCTACCACAGACTGTTGACCTTTACTCACAAACTTCCTATTGGGAAAGTTCACCAAAATTTGGGAGAGGGAATCCTCAGCATCAATTTGAAGGAGATGCGCACTATTGGGGTGTTTGGCATGATGCAGAGCCTTTTGAAAACTTGGAAAAAAAAGTACCAAGATTTATGAGTGAATTTGGCTTTCAATCTTTTCCTCAACTCTCAACCATTGCTGCTTTTTCAGACAGTTCAGAATGGAATCTAAATTCAGCCGTGATGCAAAACCATCAAAAACATCCAAGAGGGAATGCGCTAATTTCAGAATATATGGCAAGGGAATATTATGTTCAAAAAGATTTTGAGAAGTTTATTTATGCAAGCCAAATTCTACAAGCAAATGGGATGCGAATTGGTTTAGAATCTCATAGAAGGAATCAACCTTATTGCATGGGGACTTTGTATTGGCAATTGAACGATTGTTGGCCAGTAGCATCTTGGAGTAGTCGTGATTATTTTGGGAATTGGAAAGCACTACACTATACTATTCAAGATGTTTTTGCTCATATTTCTTTATCTTTAATTATAAGAAATAATGGTGAAGTAAGAACTTGGGTGACATCGGATCTCGAAAAAGAAATTGAGGACACTTTACTCGTTGAAATCTGGAATCTAAAAGGAGAAAAGATTGAAGAAATCAGTAACGCTGTAAGTATAAAAAAAGATGCTACAAATTTGCTTTTTCTCAAAAATCTCAACTTAAAAACAGATGAATTTGTTATAGCAAAACTCAAAAAGAATAATGTAATATCCAAGACTATTTTTGCAGAAAAAGTAAAAAATAGTATTTTTAAGAAGCCAGTAATTACCTTCTCTTGGAATGATGATATGTTAACTGTAAAAAGTGATATTCCTGCATTTGAAGTTTATTTACATGGTTTATATGGCCATTTTAATGATAATTTTTTTACCCTATTTCCAAATCAAGAAAAAACAATTAAATTTGAGGGGTCACTAAAAGACAGAAAGAAATTACTAATTTGGTCGCTTTATGACCTTAATAATTAAACCATGAAAACCCGAAGAAATTTTTTAAAAAAATCAGCAATCGGAGCAATTGGGACAATGCTCTTACCTAAAATAACAAAAGCAAAAATGAACAAAAAAAATAAATATTCAAAAAAAGGATTTCCAATAGTTATTTCTACTTGGCGTCACGGAATATCTGCGAATGAAGAAGCAATGGAAGTGTTACAAAATGACGGAAAAGCCATAGATGCAGTAGAGGCAGGAGTTAGAATACCTGAAGCTGATCCTGAAGTGTCTTCAGTCGGACTTGGAGGTTGGCCTGATAGAGATGGGCATGTAACCTTAGATGCTTGTATTATGGATCAAACAGGAAATTGTGGTTCTGTGAGTTTCTTGGAGGATATAATGCATCCAATTTCAGTAGCACGATTGGTAATGGAAAAGACTCCGCATGTGATGCTTGCCGGAAAGGGCGCTCAGAATTTTGCACTGGAAAATGGTTTCAAAAAAGAAAATTTGTTGATAGAAAGAGCAGAAAAAAGATGGAAGGAGTGGCTAGAAAAATCCGAGTATAAGCCCATTATTAATATTGAGAACCATGATACTATTGGTCTTTTAGCCTTGGACAAAAGAGGTGATATCTCTGGGGCTTGTACTACTTCTGGATTATCCTGGAAGTTACATGGAAGGGTTGGAGACTCTCCAGTTATTGGAGCAGGAATGTTTGTAGATAATGAAGTAGGAGGCGCTTGTGCAACAGGTGTTGGCGAGGCTGTTTTAAAAACATTAGGATCCTTTTTGGTAGTGGAATTAATGCGACAAGGCGCAACACCACAAGAGGCTTGCGAAGAAGCTATTGCAAGAATTGTGAAGAATCAGGATTATAAGGATATGCAAATTGGCTATTTAGCCATCAATAAAGAAGGAGAACATGGCGCTTATGCCGTACATCCCGGCTTTAATTACGCCATACATCAGAATGAAAAGAATATCTTAATTGATTCGGATTCACATATTAAAAAATGAGATATATCTTCTTGCTAATTTGGCTACTATTTGCTTGCTCTGAACCAAAAATACAACAGGTGAATTTAATTCCAAAACCGCAAAGCATTACACTAAATGAAGGTGTTTTCCTCTTAGGGTCTTCAACAGGTATCAATATAGATAGCGTTTTTTTAGTAGATGCTAAATACTTAAAGAATTTAATCAAACTCCCACTTAAAGGAAATGCAAATAGCATTATCTTAAAACAAAAGAAGGGGTTAGGAGAAGAAGAATTCTTTATGAATATCTCAGTAAAAGAGTTGAAGATAGAAGCTACTACTTCGGCAGGAATGATGAGAGGGATACAAACCTTAAGACAATTACTCCCAATTACAAATGGAATAATTGACACAAAGATTCCTTGCTTAAAGATTCATGATTTCCCAAGATTTTCTTGGAGAGGAATGCTGCTAGATTGTTGTCGTCATTTTATGAAAAAAGAATTTGTAATTCGTTATATCGACCTATTGGCTTATCATAAAATGAATGTTTTGCATTGGCATCTTACAGAAGATCAGGGTTGGAGAATTGAAATTGATAAATACCCAAGATTGACTGAAATTGGGTCTTTTCGTACAGAAAAAGATGGTAGTAAATATGGGGGATTTTACACTAAAGAGGAGATTAAAGAGATTCTGGCTTATGCTAAAGAAAGGCATATTACGGTAGTTCCGGAAATTGAATTTCCAGGACATTCTGTTGCCGCTATTTCGTCTTATCCTCATCTTTCTTGTACAGGAGATAGTATAAAAGTAGGTACTGAGTGGGGTGTTTACAAAGATATTTATTGTGCTGGTAATGATACTGTTTTTGGTTTTATGGAAGATGTACTTGCCGAAGTAATTGAGCTCTTCCCATCTAGATATATTCATATTGGAGGGGATGAAGCCCCAAAATACAGATGGGAAAATTGCAGAAAATGTCAGAAAAGAATTAAGGAGGAAAAATTGCATGATGAACACGAATTGCAATCCTATTTTATTAAAAGAATTGAAAAATTCTTGAACGAAAATGGAAGACAGCTTATTGGTTGGGATGAGATTTTGGAAGGAGGCCTGGCACCTTCTGCTACAGTGCAATCTTGGAGAGGAGAGGAGGGTGGAATTGTAGCCGCTAAAAGCGGACATGATGCTATTATGTCGCCAACATCACACTGTTATTTTGATTATGGTTTGGATGCAACTGACTTAAAAGAGGTTTATCATTATGAACCAATACCGGCAGAATTAACATTAGAAGAATCTAAGCATATTTTAGGTGGAGAATGTAATATGTGGAGCGAAAGAGCACCACAGGAATTAGTTGACAGCAAAGTATTCCCAAGAATCTTGGCTATGAGTGAAGTGCTTTGGAGCTCCTCTGAAAAAGATTATGAAAATTTTTATTCTCGTGTGCAAAAGCACTATACTAAACTGGATGCTTTGGGCGTAAAATATGGTTTTGAAAGTGTGCCTATTACCTCCACAATTGTTTTTAATTCTGATAGTTTTTCTGTCTCTCTTTTTAAAGGTAGCCCTGGTATAAATTTGGAATATAACCTAAATAATGGTGCTTGGCAAGATTACACGACTCCTTTTTGGGTAAATGCCACCACAACTTTAAAAGCAAGAGCTTTTAAAAATGAAAAACCTCACGGAGAGTTTGAACAAGAATTAATTAAACATATTGGCACTGGTAAAAAGGTGCAATACACTATTCCTTACAACAGGAACTACAAAGGGACAGGTGATTATAATTTGACAGATGGACTACTCGGAAGTATTGAAAATTTTAGAGACGGATACTACCAGGGATTTTCGGGAACAGATATGGAAGTAATTATTGATTTAGATAAAACAATTACATTTTCAGAAATTAAAACTACTTTTTTTCAATATTATTTATCTTGGATTGTGCTACCTACCTCTGTGAGTTATTCTGTTTCTGACGATGGACAAAATTTTAATAAGATTGAAACAATAGAAAATGAAGTGCCTTTGATGCAAGAAGGAAAGTTTAAGCATGATTTTGTTTGGGAAGCAAAAAAAAGAAAAGGAAGATACATAAAAGTAAGTGCTAAGAATGTAGGAAAGTTACCTGAAAAACATCCTGCTGCAGGATCAGATGCTTGGATCTTTATAGATGAAATAATAATTAATTAATATGATTTTAAAGAAAATATTCCCACTTGTATTGCTTGTTATTATTAGCTGTCAAAAAGAGAAGAAATTGTTAATTGATTATGTAAATCCTTTTATTGGGACAGGTGGCCATGGTCATACTTATCCTGGTGTAAGTACCCCTTTTGGCATGGTACAACTAAGTCCTGACACAAGATTAGAAGGATGGGATGGTTGTGGTGGGTATCATTATTCTGATAGTATTATTTATGGTTTTTCACATACTCACCTAAGTGGGACAGGTGTTTCGGACTATGGTGATATTTTGCTGATGCCTACAACAGGAGAGCTATATTTAACAAATGGTGTAGATGGGAATCCCGGCTATGCTTCGGAATTCTCACACAATGAAGAAATAGCTCAAGCAGGATTTTATCAAGTTTTTTTGAAAGATCACAAGGTCAATGTGGAGCTAACTACAAGTCAAAGAGTAGGCTTTCATAAATACACTTTTCCTAAAAATGAAACAGCTCAAATGGTACTGGATTTGGAGCACAGAGATAAATTATTGGAGTACCAAATTGAATTGGTAGATAGCAATACTTTGGAGGGTATTCGTTATTCGAATAATTGGGCAAAAAAGCAGAAGGTACATTTTTACATAAAATTTTCTGAAAGATTACAAAGTATAATTTATAACAAGAAAAAAACAGTTGCAGGAATTGATTTTGGAAAATTACAAGTTCCCTTATTAGTAAAAGTTGGAATATCAGCCGTAAGTATTCAGGGAGCAAAAGCCAATTTAAAAGCAGAGATACCTAATTGGGATTTTGAAAAGATAAAAATAGAAACTAAAGCGTCTTGGGAAAATGAATTGAGTAAAATTGTAGTCGAAGGAGATTCAGACACTCAAAAAGAAATCTTTTATACTGCCTTATACCATAGTTTACTTGTACCTAATTTATATGTTGATGTTGATGGAAAATACAATGGAACAGATTTACAAATACATCATACTGATGATAAACATTATACTATCTTTTCACTTTGGGATACTTTTAGAGCAACTCACCCTCTTTTCACGCTAGTTCAGCAGAAAAAGACTGGTGAATTTATTCGCACTCTTTTAAGACAATATAAAGAAGGTGGGCAGTTACCAATTTGGGAATTAGCAGCCAATTATACAGGTTGTATGATTGGATATCATGCTATTCCTGTAATTGCAGATGCTTATTCTAAAGGGATAATAGATTTTGATGTAGACTTAGCTTTAAAGGCGATGATTCATTCTGCTAATCAAGATGATTTAGGACTGAAATTCTATAAAGAAAAAGGATTTATATCAGCATCTGATGAGCCGGAATCCGTTTCAAAAAATCTCGAATATGCGTATGATGATTGGTGTATAGCGCTTATTGCAGATCAATTAGGAGATACAATTACTGCTAAATATTTTTATCAAAGAGCACAAAATTACAAAAATCTATATGATCCAGAATCAGGATTTTTTAGAGCAAAAAGAAGTTATTCTTGGTTTGCGCCATTCAAGCCAGAGGAGGTGAATTTTAATTATACAGAGGCTAATGCTTGGCAATATTCTCTTTTTGTTCCACAAGATATAAAAGGACATATAGAATTGATGGGAGGTCCAGCAAATTATGAGAAACATTTAGACAATATGTTTAAAGCTCCTATAGAAACTTCAGGAAGAGATCAGCCCGATATTACAGGGCTAATCGGACAATATGCACATGGTAATGAGCCAAGTCATCATATGGCTTATTTATATAATTATGTAAAAAAACCTCATAAGACTCAAAAAATAGTTCGTCAAATATTAGACAAGCAATATACTCATCTTCCAGATGGGTTGTCTGGCAATGAAGATTGCGGACAAATGTCTGCTTGGTATGTGCTTAGTGCTATGGGATTTTATGCAGTAACTCCTGGTCTTGACTATTATACGATTGGCACACCACTATTTAAGAAAGTTATCCTCAATTTAGAGAATGGGAATACATTTAAGATTATTTCTAAAAACGTATCCGAAAAAAATATATACATACAATCAGCTAATTTGAATGGGGAGGAGTTTAATCAATCTTTTATTGAACACCAAATTATTATGAATGGTGGAGTTCTTATTTTTGAGATGGGAAGCCATCCCTCTGATTGGGCAAGTAATTCTATTCCTTCATCAAATATTGAAAAATTTAAGATTGTTTCTGTTCCTTATTTTATGGCTAAAAGCCAAACATTTTCTGATCATTTGCAAGTAGCGTTAGGTTCTGCTGTTGGTGGAGAGATTTATTATTCTATCAATGGAAGTGTTGAGCAGAAATATAAAAACCCACTAATTATAAGAAAAGATAGTGAGATAAAATGCCGTACTTTCAAGAACAAAATATGGAGTAAAAGTGTATCGGCCAAATACTATAAAATTGACAATAGAAAAAGTATTGTATTGTATGCTAAATATGCTAATCAATATTCTGCTGCTGGCAATAAAACCTTAATTGATCATCAAAGGGGAGGGGTAAATTACCGTACAGGAAATTGGCAAGGCTATAGAGAAAATTTGGAAGCAGTGATTGATTTAGGTGAAATACGTAGTATTAATACTATTAGTTTAGGTTGTTTACAAGATATTCGTTCTTGGATTTTTTACCCTAGACAAGTAGAATATTTTACTTCAAATGATGGAGAAATATTTACCTATTCAGGTAAAGTAAATACTACTTTTTCAGATACCTTGGAAGGAAACTTTATTCATGACTATACTTTAAACTTGGAAAATACAAGAGCAAGATATATACAAATAAAAGCAGAAAATTACGGTGTCTGCCCAGCTTGGCATTTAGGGGCAGGAGGGAAGACTTGGCTTTTTGTAGACGAACTAATAATACAATAAAATGACAAAAAATAAATATCTATTTCCATTTATAGCTCTTACTTCTCTTTTCTTTTTATGGGGCTTTCTTACTGTATTGGTTGATTCCTTAATTCCGAGAATTAAAGAGCTTTTCACACTTAATTATTTTCAGGCCGGGTTGGTGCAATTTGCTTTTTTTATGGCTTATTTTTTGCTCTCTATCCCATCCGGATTTATTCTCTCTAAAATCGGCTATAAAAAAGGTATTATTTTAGGCCTATTTACTATGGCTTTGGGTTGTTTTTTATTCTATCCTGCAGCATCATATCGCGCATTTAGTATTTTCCTATTAGCCTATTTTATTTTAGCAGGTGGCATGACTATATTACAAGTGGCAGCCAATCCTTTTGTTGCAGTTTTAGGTTCAAAGGAAGGCGCTTCAAGTAGGTTAAATTTAGCACAAGCATTTAATTCTTTAGGTACAGCAATTGCCCCAGCTATCGGAGCCTCTTTCCTGTTGAGTGATACGATAAAAACTACTGAAGAAATTAGTTTATTATCAGAAATTGAAAGAATAACTTACTATATAAATGAAGCCTCTGCAGTTCAAACTCCTTTTGTTTTTCTTTCCCTTTCGGTTGTGATATTGGCTATTTTATTTGCTTTTGTAAAATTACCAACCCTAATTCAAAGTGTTAGCAATAATGGTTATGTCCAATTGTTTAAAAATAAAACACTTATGATGGGGGCTTTTGGTATTTTGTTATATGTAGGAGCGGAGGTTGCAATAGGGAGTTACTTGGTAAATTATTTTATTGATATGGATATGCATACAATCATACAAAGTACTCCATGGATGAATAATATTGCAATAAATATTTTAAATACTGACTTGGCAAACTTGGATAAAAGAGCTATTGTTGGTGCTTTTGTTACTTTTTATTGGAGTGGAGCAATGATAGGAAGATTCATAGGCTCCTATCTAACTAAAGTGTACAAACCAAATAAGATTCTTGGCTATTTTTCTATTTGTGCTTTACTACTGCTTATTACATCAATGACTACTATTGGGCTAATTTCTATGTGGAGTATTTTAGCAGTTGGACTTTTCAACTCTATTATGTTCCCTACCATTTTCACTTTATCTATTAAAGATATACAAGAATTAAAACCACAAGCATCTGGAATCCTTTGTACTATGATAGTGGGGGGAGCAATTATTCCTCCACTTTATGGATTTTTAACAGATTTGTCTGGGTTTAAAACAGCTATGTTATTACTCTTGGCTTGTTATGGATACATATATTATTTTGCAAAATCTACAAGTAAAAATTTAGTTTGATAAATATGAAAAAAGAAAATAAATTTATCCCTTATAAAATAACAAATTCTTCTTGTAAAGAGTTAATTGAAAAAAGCAAAAAGTATTTTCAGGAAATAAATAAAAGGAGGTCTGTTCGTGATTTTTCAAATAGAGATATTCCAAAAGAAGTAATTGAAAATATCATCAAAACGGCTGGAAGTGCCCCATCGGGGGCTCACAAACAACCCTGGACATTTTGTGTGATTAGTGATGCAAAACTAAAATCTGAAATCAGAAGATTGGCTGAAAAAGAAGAATATGAAAACTATCATGGGAGAATGTCCGATAGTTGGAAAACTGATTTACAGCCTTTTGGAACTGACCACATAAAAGAATTTCTAGAGGTTGCCCCTTACCTTGTTGTGGTTTTTAAAAAGGTATATGATTTGGATGAAGACGAAAATAAATTACAGAATTATTATGTGAATGAATCGGTGGGTATTGCTGTTGGATTTTTGATTTCTGCCATACATAAAGCCGGTTTGGTTACACTCACTCATACGCCAAGCCCAATGAAATTTTTACAAAAAGCTCTTGGCAGACCAAAAAATGAAAAAGCATTTTTATTGCTTCCTGTGGGTTACCCTTCTAAAGACTGTATGGTTCCTGATTTAGAAAGAAAAATGTTAGATGAAATTAGTTTTTGGTTTTAAGGAGCTTAATCAACAACTATTTTTCTAACTAGATTTCCTTTTTTGGTAAAGATCTTAATGAAATAAACTCCTTTTGTATTAATTTGAATAGATAATTCTTTTGTAGTATTAAGAAGTTTACCATCTACTGCGTATAAGTTTATTTTTTCAATTTTCAATTCAGTTTTTAGATTTACTATTCCAACAGAAGGATTAGGGAAAACAGAAATTTCTAACTCAATTAGATCGTTAATCCCAGAGCCACCCAACTCATTAAATCGCTCTGTAAATTCTTGCAAATAAATGTTAGCAATAGTATGATCATGAATAATAATAGTGTTTTCATCAGAATTGTTTTCGGCATTGCTACTCCAATTGTGCGAGCCCGTCAGCACAGTAGGATCAGAAAGAGTAACATCAGCATCTGCAATGGCGTATTTATGATGAAATGCATAACTAATTCCCATATGTGATTTTACATTTACACCTGCTGCTATTAATGCAGCAAACTCACTCCCTGTTGTGTTTACATCCTCAATTATTCCCCTCACATTTGTCCCGAAACTATTATGCATATCAATAACTGCTTGTCCTAAATCATCACGTGTAAAACCTAAAAGACCGAATTCCAAAGTATAATCTACATCATTTATCACCTCTAAAATCTTGCTTGTTGTTTGGTCAGAAGGAGAAAAATATACTTCCACATCTTTTCCGTCAACTATAAATTTGTGCGGCGTATTGTTTGTTTTGTGTGTACCAAAAGTTCCACCCCACATCTCCTCAAATTCTAATGTATATGCTTTTGCTATTGCTTGATCTTGGATAAAGATAAGATTGTTATAATCATTAAACAGGTTATTAGGATTAGTCCAATTTGTTGAGCCGCTCATTACCCAAGCATTATTGGCAGAATTTGCATCTACAATGATAAACTTATTATGCATTATTCCAGCAGGTACTGGATCTCGATAAACAATAGGAATATTAGGATTTAAGGAAGATAACATAGAATTTACAACATCATCATCAGCAATATAACGGACAGAAACACCTCTATTATAAGCATCATTTATAGCAGTAGCAATAGTAGCATCTGAAGCATTATAAACACATATATCTAAAGTGCTTTGTGCTCGATCCATATATGCTTTAATAGTATCATTAAAATAAGTTGTAATATTTTGAGCATCAACTCCAGTTGAAACTGAGACATCCACAGAGTGATTAAAATAAGGGCGAATAACTCCTGATGAGTTAGATGCCGTGGAATAAATTCCAATATTTGAAAAAGCAGTATCTATTCCATTTACTGAATAACACTCTACATAATAAAAAGTAGCAGGCTGTAAGCCAGTTAAACTTATAGTATGAGTTAGGGTATTTCCTCCATTATTAATTGTTATTCCTAATCCAGAAGAAAGTCCATAGTTGCAATTTGTAGTAGAGGAATCTGAAACTGTCCAAGATAAATCAAAAGATGTAGTTGTAATGTTGGACTGCATAACTGCAGAAGTAAAAATTAAAGCACCTGTTTGTAT
>CAYZIA010000016.1:0-21709 GCA_964478325.1 uncultured Weeksellaceae bacterium | reverse complement strand
GGTGCTGGAGAAACGGGCGCTGAAATAGTAAATCATCCTGATATTAATAAAATTGCTTTTACTGGGTCTACTGCAGTTGGGAAAATAATACAAAAAAGTATTGCTGGAACAAAAAAGAAATCAACTTTGGAACTTGGTGGTAAAGGAGCAAACATCATTTTTGAAGATGCTGCAATTGATCAAGCAGTTGAAGGAATTATTAATGCTATCTTTTTTAATCAAGGACATGTTTGTTGTGCGGGCTCTCGCTTATTTGTTCAGGAGAGTATTGCTAAAATTGTAATTGATAAATTAAAAGAGAGAATTTCAACTCTTATTGTGGGAGATCCATTAGATAAAAACACTGATATTGGAGCGATAAATTCTAAAGAACAACTTAATACAATCAATAATTATATTAAAATAGGGAAAAAAGAGGGAGGAAAAATTTATCAAGCAAAATGTAAAATTTCAAAAAAAGGAAATTGGTGTCCTCCTACTTTATTTTTGAATGTATCTCAATCACACACCATAGTTCAAGAAGAAATTTTTGGGCCAGTTTTGGCAATTCAAACTTTTCGAACAATTGATGAGGTAATTGAAAAAGCAAACAATACTGCTTTTGGTTTGTCGGCAGGAGTTTGGACAGAAAAAGGGGCTAAAATTTTCAAACTAACACAAGAATTAAATGCAGGTGTGGTTTGGGCAAATACTTATAACAAATTTGATCCCACTTCTCCTTTTGGAGGATTTAAAGAAAGTGGCTTTGGAAGAGAAGGTGGTTTACATGGATTAGAATCATATTTAAAACTGAAATAATGTCTAGAATAGATGTATTAAAAACATATAAGATTTTTATCGGAGGAAAATTCCCTAGAACAGAATCAGGAAGATTTTTCCATATAAAAAATGAGAAGGGTGATTTGTTAGCGAATATGTGTCTTTCTTCTAGAAAAGACTTCAGAAATGCAGTAGTTATAGCAAGAAAAGCACAAAAAGGATGGCAGACCGTAACAGCATTAAATAGGGGGCAGATTCTGTATAGAATTGCTGAAATGTTAGAGGGGAGAAAGGTACAATTTGTTGAAGAACTTATGCTTTGTGGAGTCACAACATTACAAGCCAAAAAGGAAGTAGAACAATCTATAGACAGATTAATTCATTATGCAGGCTGGAGTGATAAGTTTCAACAAATTTTCAGTTCAGTTAATCCTGTCGCGTCCGACCATTTTAACTTCTCATCTTATCAGGCAGTTGGTGTTGTTGGTGTTATTGCTCCAAATGCATCTCCTTTATTAGGACTTATTTCACTTATTGCACCAATTATTGTTGGAGGAAATACTTGTGTAGTTTTAGCATCAGAGAAAAATCCTATGGTGAGTATTTCATTTGCTGAGGTATTAAATACTTCGGATGTACCTAGAGGAGTGGTGAATATTCTTACAGGAAAAAGAGAAGAATTAACACAGCATTTTGCATCTCATATGGATGTGAATGCTATTGTTTATTGTGGAGATAATTTTGAAGAAATAAAAAAAATTGAACAATTATCAGTAGAGAATTTAAAAAGAAAACAAATATATAAACGAAATAATTGGGATGGAGAAAATAGTCAATCCCCTTATTTTATAGAAAAATTTCAGGAAATTAAAACCACCTGGCATCCAACCAAGGTCTAAAACAAAAAGAAGAAACAGGCAGAATGAATTTTAGAAAATTATTAATAAAAGCAATTAACGCTTCCATTCAAGGTGGACATGCAATTATGGAAGTTTACGCATCCGATTTTATAATCGAACATAAGGAGGATAAATCTCCACTTACATTAGCAGATAAGAATTGTAATTCTATTATTGAGCAACACTTAAAGGAAACAGATATCCCTTTTTTAAGTGAAGAAGGGGCAAAAATACCTTTTTCAGAAAGAAAAAATTGGGAATATTCTTGGCTTGTAGATCCGCTTGATGGCACCAAAGAATTTGTAAAACGAAATGGTGAATTTACAGTTAATATTGCGCTAATTCATCATGGCACTCCAATAATGGGAGTGATTTATGTTCCCGTAAAAGAACAATTATATTTTGCATTGGAAGGCATGGGTGCTTTTAAGATTAGTATAAACACTATTATTGATAATCTTGATGATTTAGTTTCTGATGCAGATAAATTACCTATTAAGCATAATAGAGATACTTATGTGGTAGTTGGTTCTCGTTCCCACATGTCTCCTGAAACCGAGCAATTTTTTAAAGAGAGAAAGAAAGAATATGGAAATATAGAAGTGATGGTAGTTGGCTCATCTTTAAAATTATGTATGGTTGCTGAACGCAAAGCAAATGCCTATCCCCGCTATGCTTCCACTATGGAATGGGATACTGGAGCTGGTCATGCCATTGCAAAAATGGCAGGTTTTTCTGTTCGTCAATATAATACTAAGGAAGAGGTGAGATATAATAAAAAAGATTTATTGAACCCTTGGTTTTTGGTCAATTAATTTTATGAAAAGAAGACTGCAAGCAGCATTAGAGGATAAAGATTTTTTTGAATTATTTAATCAAGGAGGAGTATCCTTTTTTTTACGTATTGGCGGCCAATTATTAGGATTTTTTCTTACCCTACTTATAGCGAAATATTTTGGTGCAGAAGCATTAGGAGAGTATATGTTAGCAGTAGTAGTTTTACGTATTTTCACTCTTTTAGCAAAACTTGGTCTGGATACTACATCTATTCGTTTTTCGGCTTCATTTGCAGCACAAAATAAATGGAAGAGTTTATTATTATTTTTTAAAAAGGTATATTTCATATTAATTCTTTCTTCTTTAGTTTCTTCATTTGTAATGTATTTTCTTTCAAATATCATAGCTGATTTCCTCAATATTAATTCAGAATATGTCAGAACCTTTTCTTACTTTGTTTTACCTATGGTTTTTTTCGTTTTACATTATCAAAGCTTAAGAGGCCTAAAGAAAATTGGAATCTTTTCCTTTTATTACCGAATGAGTCAAGCATTATTTACTATTATAATAATTCTTATTTTATTGCAATTTAGTAATGATCCATCTATTCCATTTCATGCTTATATTATCAGTTTACTTTTTGTATCTATTTTATCATTGTTATCTTTCCGGAATGTATTGAAAGAAAAAAATAATAACTATGAAGAAGAGATAATAATAGAACATCAAACTCTAAAAAACATTCTAGTAATCTCACTTCCTTTAATGTTAGCTCAGTCGGTTCAATTGATTATGATATGGACAGACAAATTAATGATTGGTAATATGATATCTGTAACAGATGTTGGAATATATGGCGTAGCATTTAAACTATCTATGTTTGCGAGTGTTACATTGATGGCGATAAATAGTATTGCTGCTCCAAAATTTGCAGAAATATATGCAGAGAAGAACATGAAAGGTTTGAAGAAAATAGTACAAAAATCTACTAAAATGATTTTTTGGAGTACTCTTCCTTTGCTTATTATATTCTTTTTATTTCCTACTTTCTTTTTAGGTATTTTTGGTGAAGAATTTAAAATAGGAGCCAATGCTTTTATTATACTTTCTATTGGAATGCTGATTAGCGCTTTTTCTGGTTCAGTTGGTAATTTATTGCAAATGACTGGGAAACAACTTGTATTTATGAAAATTTTAATTGCTGGAGCAATAATCAATGTTGGTTTGAATTATTTATTGATCCCTGAAAGTAATCCTTTGTCAGAATTTGGAATTTCTGGAATAAATGGGGCTGCAATTGCCAGTATGTGTAGTATAGTTTTTTGGAATTTAAGTATGGTTCTAGTTGTTAAAAAGCAGTTTGGATTTCTAACATTTTATATTCCATTTGGAAATAGATGAAAAATAAATTACCTAATTTTTTAATAGTAGGTGCTGCAAAATGCGGGACCTCTTCCTTGCATAATTATTTAAATCAGCATCCTAATATTTTTATGCCCTCTTTTAATGAAGAAGGGATAAATGTAAAAGAACCACAATTTTTAGTAAAAGATAAAGTAAAGAATCGCTTACATTTTGGGGTCTGGACATGGGAGGAATATCAATCGCTTTTTAATCAAGTAAAACAACAAAAAGCTATTGGAGAATCTAGTGTTTTTTATCTTTTTTATTATCAAGATGCAATAAATGAGATTAAAAAAAGATTAGGTAATGATATAAAAATAATAATTATGTTAAGAAATCCTATAGATAGGGCTTATTCTGCTTTTCAACATGTCTCAAGAGGGTTAAAAGAACAACAAACATTTGAGTACTCTCTTCAAATAGAAAAAGGAAGATTGGAACAGAACAGAAATTTAACACCAATGGTTATGTATAAAGAAATGGGGATGTATTATAACATGGTAAAAGCATACTTAGAGTCTTTTAAAGATGTGCATATTATTTTATATGAAGATTTTAGTTCTTCAACTAGCAAAGTGGTAAAAGAAGTTTTTCAATTTTTGGGTGTTGATCAAAATCAGAAAATAAATTCTGATATACGCTATAATGTTGGAGGTAAAAGCTGGTCTAATAACACTTTAAAGAAAGTTTTTGTAACAGAAAGTAAATTAAAAATAGTGATGAAAAAGATAGCGCCTGAAAAAGCAAGAAAAACGATAAGGGGTATTTTAACGAGACCATTCATAAAGAAAGTATCTATGAAAAAGAAAACTAGAGAGGATTTAATCAGATATTTCCGAAAAGATGTAAAGAAGTTGGCGCTATTAATAAATAAGGATTTAACAAATTGGATAAAATGAGTTTGCCAAATTTTATGTGTATAGGAGCTACTAAAAGTGGAACAACTACCTTATATGATATTTTACGACAACATCCAGATATTTTCATCCCATCTTATAAAGAACCTCACTTCTTTGATAGCCCTATAGTTTTTGACAGAGGAGTTGGCTGGTATGAGAATACGTACTTTCGAAATGCAAAAAACAGGAAGCGTGTAGGTGATTTTACCCCCTCTTATTTGTTCGAGGAGAAAGCACCCAAAAGGATACTTAGAACACTTGGTAAAGATGTAAAATTTATTATTATATTAAGAAATCCTATTGATAGAGCATATTCACAATATCTGCATTCTATTCGAGATGAAAGAGAAGATCTTTCACTTCAAATGGCATTAAAAGAAGAATCTAAAAGGATAAAAAATTATGAAGAAGATATAAATTATCTTTCAAAACTAAGAATCTCTTATTTTTCACAAGGCTTATATGGTAAAATGATCGAGAATTATTTAAATGTCTTTTCTAAAGAGCAGTTTCTTTTTATTTTATTTGAAGAAGAATTAATAGGTAAAACAGAAGAGACAATTCGAAAAGTGCTAAATTTTCTAGAAATAGATAGTGAAATTTCTCTAAACGTAAATATTAAAAGTAATATAGCAAGTAAAGTAAAATATAAATGGATTATGAGATTTATGCAAAAATCAGGGTTCTGGAGAGGCATAATTAGAAAGCTTATTTTTTCACTAAAATGGCGACAAATAATTAAAAATAAAATACATCGTGCAAATACTCGTAGTTTTAAACCAAAACCTTTATCGAAAGAAATAAGAAAAGAGATTTATAATAATTATTTTCTAGATGACATAAAAAAATTAGAAAGTATTCTAGGAAGAGAAATGAATTGGCAAGAATGAAAATCACATATTTTTATAAAATAATAGATGCCATTTTAATATCATTACTTATTTTAAGTTCTGGAGGTCTATTGTTTGTATTTAACAGAAACACTTGCTATGCTATCTTTTTGGGCGTATTAGTATTAGCAGTTCTTTTTTCTAAAGATAGGTTTAAAGCTAGGGAAGTTAATTCTGTTTTATTAACTAGTTTTACAATTCTTTTTTTATTTTCTATTAATTATATATTCGCTATTTCTACTCAAACTATCAATAAATACGCTTATTACTTGACAGTATGTACAGTTTCTCTTCTAACTTTATTATATTTTAGAAATAATAAGGTAAAAGATATTTTTATAAATAAGCTGTATTTTATATTAAAAATAATTCTCTTTCATGCAGGACTTAACTTTTTTGCATATTTTTTTATTAAGAATGACCTTTCTACTATAAGTTCTGTTAATAATGATTATGAGACATTCCTTAACATATTTTTTTATGTCCCCCAAAAATGCCTTATTACTGTTTTTGGATTAGAATTTTGTAGAAATCAAGGAGTTTTTTGGGAGCCTGGAATTTTGCAGGCGTTTCTAAATAGCTTGTTCTTCTTAGAAGCTTTTATTATTAAGAGAAGTAGAGTCTTATTGCTAGTTATAGTTCTTGTTATTTTCACAACTTATTCAACAACAGGATTAGCTATATTATTATTACAAGGCCTAGTTTATGTATATAATGAGTTTAAAAAGAATAAGGCATTATTTTTATTGATAGTATCTGCTCTTATTCCTATATATCTAATACTTGAGGTCAATGTTGAAGATAAAGTTAAAGGAGAAAAAGAAGCGTCTTTTCAGAAAAGATTCTTTGATTTAACACAACCATTTTATATAGCACTAGAAAATCCAATAACAGGTATTGGACTAGATGCTGAGCAATTTCAGAAGTTTCGAGAAGAGTTTTATTTTACTTCTCCAACATTAAATTATATTTATAATCAAACAGGAGTGGGATTGAAAGTAGATGTAACAGATAAGGGTAGTAGTAATTCTATAATGTTTTTGTTAGCAGCAACAGGATTCCCTACCACTTTCATATTCATTTATATGTTTTTTAAGCAACAAATCATAAAAGAAAAGAAATGGCTATGGATGATGATTATGCTAATTTCTGTTATGTCTGAGCCTTTATTATTACGGCCTTTCTTTTTTATCTTTGTTGCTTCAGGATTTATACATACCTACCAAAAAATGATTTTACCAAAAAATCAACTTCTATGAAAAATATTTTAATTACTGGGGGAGCAGGATTTATAGGATCTAATCTAACGATTAAATTAGTTAGTTTAGGCTATAATGTTACTATTCTAGATAATTTATCAAGACAAATACATGAGGAAGGTTCGCCTTTCTTTCAAAGTGTAAAGGAGATTTCTAATTTTATAAAAGGAGATGTGCGAAATAAATTAGACTGGGACAAGGCATTAGATGGACAAGATGCTGTAATTCATTTAGCGTCAGAGACTGGTACAGGACAATCAATGTATGAGATTGAAAGATATAATGACGTAAATATTTTAGGAACAGCAAATTTGTTAGATTTTTTGACCAATAAAAAACATACTATTAAAAAATTGATAATTGCTTCTTCACGTTCAATATATGGTGAAGGAAAATATTTTTGCAAAAATGATGGTGTTGTGTATCCAAATCAGAGAGAAGATAAAAATATGTCAAAAGAAAAGTTTAATCCTCTTTGTAATATTTGTAATAATGAGTTAGAATTAAGAGCAACTGATGAAAGTTCAAGAATTCACCCTTCATCTATTTATGGTATAACAAAACAACACCAAGAACAATTAATGCTATTAATAGGAAAAATATTACATATTCCAACAGTTGCTTTAAGATTTCAAAATGTGTATGGTCCTAGTCAATCGCTTTCTAATCCATATACCGGGATTCTTTCTATATTTTCAACAAGAATTTTAAATGGGAATGATATTGATATTTATGAGGATGGTAAACAAAGTAGAGATTTTATTTATATTGATGACGCTGTAGATGCAACCATTTTAGCTTTGAGAAAACAGGAAGCAAATCATCAAATATTTAATGTTGGTTCGGGTGCTCCTACCTCTATTTTTGAGGTAGCACATATCTTAAAAAAGTTATATAATTCTAATATAAGTATTAAAATTAGCGGTAGATATCGTTTAGGAGATATAAGACATAATTATGCAGATTTCACTAAGATTAAGAGTGTTTTAGGCTTTAAACCAAAAATTGATTTAGTAACGGGGGCCTCAAAGCTTGTGGTATGGGCAAAAACGCAGAAAGTTCATATAGATAAATATGAAGATTCTATTGAAGAATTAAAACAAAAAGGATTACTCAAATGAAAAAGATAGTAGCTCTAATGTTAATATGTTGTGAATTTACTTTTGCTCAACAGAGTAGAAAAAATCTATTTGGATTTGCAACTTCTAACACCTTTACTTATTGTGATGTGCAAGACACTTTTTTTCTTAATAAGATTATTGAATTGCAACCTCAATTATTACGTTTCCCTGGCGGAGCAGTAGGGAATTATTATCATTATGGTGCAAGTGGATATGGATTTGATTTTGAAGAAATTGACAAATATGATGGAGGCAGATTTCCAAAAAGATCTAGAAGCCTAGTCAGGTCAACTAATAAGAAGGGACATACTCATAACTATATTGATGATTTTATTGTATTAGCAAAAGCAACAAATTCTAAAGCTGTACTAGTAGCAAATATGTTTGTTGATAATGATGATATTATTAAAATGATTGAAAAAATACAGCTACATAATATTAAGGTTGTTGGGGTAGAATTAGGGAGTGAGTTATCAAATAGAACATTTTTTGTAAAAGGATATACTATTGATAAATATATTAAATCAGCAAAGAAATGTTCAGATAAAATCAAACAAAGATTCCCTAATATTAAAACTGCTATCGTTGCAGCTCCACTTGTTAGACAAAAGAATCATAGACATACAATTTGGAACAAAAAATTAGCAACTATGAATTTTTATGATGCTATTATTATTCATTCCTATGCTACAGTAATAAAAGGGGAAAAAGAATTTGGACAAATGCTTACAGAAATTTCAGAAGGAGACTCTAAAGAAGAAGCATTTGAAATATATAAAGGTAGGGCTCTAAGTTATTTTAATGAAGATTACCCTAAGGAAGTCCTGACATATAATAAGATCTTTAATAAACCAATATGGGTGACTGAATGGAATCTGCAAATATCATGGACAACAGGAAATACAATGCTCCAGTCACTTTTTGTCACAAATTATTTTTTGGAGCTATTATGGAATTCTGATTTAAATAGTATTAATCTTACAACTTATCATAATATGGGAGGAAGAGATTATAGCGGTTCTATTTTTAGAATTAATAAGGATTTTTTAGAAATGCAAAGCACTTATTATCCTTTAAGATTAATTGGACAGATTTTCAATGTGAAGAGCATGAATATTAAAAAAAGGTTAATATCAGCAAATGTTTTTGAGTATTTAATTTTCAATAATGAAGAATTAATTTATTCCTGTTTTCTGAATTGGGATTCCGTTGATGTGATTATTGAGCTTGAGGATACTAAAAAGATTAATTTAGATGCTTATTTCAGCAAAAACTTATTTGATAAAGCAAATACAATTGGCGAGTTATCTTCAGAGAAAAGAATAGGTCAATCAACTAATTCAATTACAATAAAACCCAATAGTGTTACGCTTATTTCTTATTTGCATGAATAATACAAAACAAATATTTATTGTTGGTAGCGGTAGATGCGGAACAACTATGATGGGTAGAGTTTTGAATAAACATCAAGATATTTTTACATTTGAAGAGATACATTTTTTAGGTTGGATTTGCTCAAAAGATGAGATAAATAGTTTAATAGATAGGCAAGATGCTATATGTCTTTTATCTAAGCTATTTGCTATTCAACAAGACGGGATATTTCTTAAAAAGAATCCTAAACAGTTTGATAAAAAGTCGGAAGCTGTTTTATCTGATGTAGCTAAATTAAAATCAATTGAAGTATACGAAAAGTTTTTACAAACAATAACACATGAGAATGGATGTTCAATTACATGCGAACAAACACCTAAAAACATATTTTATATTCAGGAGCTTTTATCTCATTTCCCAAATGCCAAGATCATACATATGGTTAGGGATAGTAGAGATGTATTGCTATCGCAAAAAAATAAATGGAAAAGAGGATTTCTAGGAGCTAGTAAAATTCCACTAAGAGAAACAATAAGATCTTATGTGAATTACCATCCTATTACCTCTGCAAAGTTTTGGAATTCAGCTGTTTTACATGGAAATAAAATGGAAGAAAATCCAAGAGTGATTAAAATTAAATTTGAAGAACTATTGCAAAATCCACAAGAGAAAATTATGGAATTGTGTAATTTTATCGAAATACCATTTGATAAAAGGATGTTAGAAGTTCCAAATATTGGATCTTCAACTGGACTCGACAAAGAAGATGAGTTAGAAATAGATTCAACTAAAATAGAGAAATGGAAAAAGGGAGGGCTAACAACTGCTGAAATTTATTTATCTCAGATTTTTACAAAAGATAGAATGCAAGCTAATGGATATGAATTAAAAAGTTTTGTGACTCCCCCAATATTTAGTATTTTTTATTTGATAATTTTTCCAATAAAAGCATTTTTTACACTTATTTTAAATTTCAAAAGGATACGAAGTATTAATGAATTTGTAAAACAAAGGATAATAGCCAAATGAAAGTAGATTTTTTCATAGTAGGATCTCCAAAAGCTGGAACAACTTCTTTGTATTATTACTTAAATGAACACCCTGAGATTGAGATGAGTACCCAAAAAGAAACAGATTTTTTTTCAGATTCTGCAATACAAAAACAAGGATTGTACTATGGGAAAAACAGAATTGATACTTTAGAGAAATACCATAATCTTTTTCCAATAATAGCTCAAGAAAAAAAATATGGAGAGGCGAGCGTTTCTTATCTTTTTTATGAAGATGTCCCAGAAAAAATAAAGGCATATAATAGCAAAGGGAAAATTATTATAATGTTGAGAAATCCAGTAGATAGAGCTTTCTCTCATTATTTAATGGATTATCGGCTTGGATTAATTAAATCTACTTTTGAAGAAGTCATTGAAAGAACATCTTATAACAAAGAGTCAAGATTATTTTACCAACAATATATTGAATTGGGGTTATATTTTAAGCAAGTAAAAAGATATTTAGACATATTTGACAGTGAAAATATCCATATTATTTTTTATCAGGACCTTAAAAAAGATATAGAAATAGTAATGAAAAAGGTATACCATTTTTTAGAGGTGGATAGTAACTTTAAGCCAAAAGTTGAAAAACAACATAACACTTTTATTATCCCAAAAAATAACTTTATTAAAATAGTTTATTCTTTTGTGGGCATAAGGAGATTGTTGAAGTTTTTTATTACAGAGAATTTAGTAAAAAAGATGCAGCATACTTTTTTCAAAAAGGATAAAAAACCAGAATTATCTTTAAAGTTAAGAAAAAAAATAAATGAATTATTTCTCCATGACATCAATCTTTTAGAAGGTTTATTGTCAAAAGATTTATCTGTATGGAAAAAATAGGAATAGTAACTATTACATATAATTCTGCTGATGTTTTAGTTCCCTTTTTGAAATGCATTTGGAATCAAAGCTATCAAAATTTTATATTGTATGTTATCGACAATTCTTCCACGGACTCCACTTTAGAAATTTTAGAAAAAGAGCAAGATTCTAGATTAAGACTAATAAAAAATGAAATTAATTCTGGAGTTGCAAGAGCTAATAATCAAGGGATAAAAGAAGTCATAAAAGAAGGATGTGATCAAATTTTGATGATTAATAATGATGTAGAATTTGAAGATGCTTTAATTGAGAAACTATTACAAGTTCAAAGTGATAAGAATTGCAGCTTAATAAGCCCAAAAATGATGTTTTATCACAATAAAGATGTTATTTGGTATGCTGGCAGTTGGTTTGTAAAAAGCAAAGGGTTTTTACCTTTACACCGAGGCATGGGAGAAATTGATAAAGGACAATATGATGAAATTAAGAAGATAGAATATGCTCCAACTTGCTGTCTTTTAGCGAAAAAAGAGATATTTGAGGATATCGGTTTCATGGACGAGAAATATTTTGTTTATTTTGATGACACCGATTTTTCTTATAGAATTTACAAAGATGGAAGGCATAAAATGTATTATGTACCAAATATTAAATTTTATCATAAAGTAGGTAGTTTAACAAAATCCTTTAAAACAGAAGCAAAGAAAACATATAGAAGTGATTTTTTCTTAAAGCAAACTATTAGAAACCACAACTAATATCTAAAGAAAATAGGTTGAATATTTGCATATGCTTTTATCTTTTGGTTGTTCTTTAAAAATAATATTCGATTTATTATTAATCCTGAGATCCAAAAGAATTTTAAAACTTGGCAACTGATTATTAGGTCCTATTTTAAAGGATTGTTTTTATAATTCTCTGCCAATAATAATTGAATCTGAAAAAATTTCTCGAACTATTATCTTTCCAATAGAATCAGTAGTATGAATAGGGTCGTTAAAGCAAGACTTACAATTTGTTATTGAATTAGGAAAATCAAAATCAATGACTCTCCCAATATTTTTTATATCATTTTTGAAATTTTCTTCTTCATCTACTAAATTAAATTTCACTAATCTATTGTGAAATTCTTTGTGGTGTGGGACAATCAAGAATATTAAGTTAATATTATTTGCTTTGCAGTAGATTCCTACTTCTTCTAATCGTAAAAGGGTTTCTTTTGGATGTTTATATTTAGAATAATAATTTTTTGCAATAGTTTTGATAATGTAATCCCAAGATTTATCTTTATTTTTTTTCTTATTTGGCTTAAGGCTAAAAAAATCTAAATAAATAGTTTCTAAAATATTCCAATTAAAGATATAAATCAATTTATTATTCAATAGTTTTTTTACATCTGCAACTCTATTTGAGTAGGAATATTCATTATACAGATTGAAATTTATACCAATGATTACATTTTCTAAATTAGTAGAATTGGCAGTAAAATAAAGCGAATCACTAAACCAAAATAAATCAATTATTTCATTTAGTTTTGCACGATTGGAATGCATGGTGTAGTAATCATCACCGGTTAATTTCTTAATTTCTTCAGTTGGTAATTTTCTAATTCTTGAATCCCCAATAATTATACTATTTGTCAGATTGTTCTTAAAATTAATAGTATTATATAGAAGTGAGTTTATTTGTTGAGCAGATTTTTCTTTTATATTTTTAGATATAGTATTAGACACATTAAAATAATTAAATGGATCTACAATAATTACAATACAAATCCAAGCAATTATTGGAAGTATAAAAATACTCCCTTTTCTCAATAATATTTTAACCTCTTTGTTCATCTAAAATTGAAAATAAATAAAGTTATTTACTCTAGAATAAGGTGCTAAAAATAATATTCCGAATAATAAAATATAGTAAAAACTCCATCTTATCCAAATGGGTTTTCTTTCTAATTTTTCCCAAACATCTCCACTTCTTTCATACAAGTTGTAGAGCTCCATAAATGCAATAAGACCTATGCTAATTAGTATATCATTTATACCAACACCAAGCCCTCTCAAATTAACTTTCATTTTCTCAAGATCTGTATAATCCCCTATATCAGCAAACATATTATTTATTACATAAAAGGCATCAGAAATATTATTTGCTCTAAAGAAAATCCAAGCAAAAACAACTAACACAAAGGTGAAAGTCACCTGATATATTTTATGAATAAAACTATCTTTTACGTTCAGCAGATTAAGAATATATTCTTTTGGTTTAATTAGTGCAATTGCAATAATTAAGTAAGCCCCATGAAGTGAGCCCCAAGCTAAAAAAGTCCAATTTGCACCATGCCAAAAACCACTAACAAGAAAGGTGATAAACAAATTATAATACCATCTCCATTTTACAACCCTGTTACCTCCCAATGGAATATATAAATAATCACGGAACCAAGTAGAAAGAGAAATATGCCATCTTCTCCAAAATTCTGAAATAGATTTTGAAAAATATGGTCGTTTGAAATTATCTATTAATTCAAATCCCATTACTCTTGCTGAGCCAATTGCAATATCAGAATATCCTGAAAAATCACAATAAATTTGGAAAGCAAAGAAGAGAGTTGCAACCAGAAGTGCAACTCCAGAATAATTATCTAAATTGTTGTAAACCCCATCTACAACTATTGCCAATCGGTCAGCAATTACTACTTTTTTAAAGAATCCCCATAACATTTGTTGTAAGCCATATTTTACTCTATTGTAGCTAAATTTATGTTCCACATAAAATTGTGGTAATAAATGCCTTGATCTTTCAATAGGTCCTGCAACTAATTGAGGGAAAAAAGAAACATATACGGCAAATATTCCTAAATGATTCTGAACGGGAGTCTTCCCATTATATACGTCAATCGTATAGCTTAGGGTTTGAAAAGTATAAAATGAAATTCCAACAGGAAGTAAAACATCAAAAGCCGGGACTCCATAAAAGATGTTAAAATTATCAAAAAGGGCTTGCACATTCTCATTTACAAAGTTGAAATATTTAAAGCCAAATAGAATCCCAAGATTAGAGAATAAACTAATTAGGAGAAACTTCTTTCGTTTGACCTTCTCCTTTAAATCTGCCATTTTTTTAGCAACAAAATAATCTATAAGAGTAGAAGCGATAATTAATACGATATACTCCACTTTCCAACACATATAGAAATAGTAGGAAGCAATTAAAAGCAATATCCATCTCTTTTTTTGAGGTATTAGAAAGAAAATACTTACCACAATAGGAAAGAAAATTAAAAATTGTAAGGAGTTAAAGAGCATTTATTTTCTTAATAAAAAGAATTGAGTTTTCAATTAGCCGTTTCTATGCAAATATAAGAATTGTTTGTCAGGAAAAGATTTTATATTTGCTTGCATAATTTATGAAAAGAAAAGTTGCGATAATCGACCCATTAGGTGCGCACGGAAGTTCTCAGCATCTTTATTTGTTTGGGCAAGTAATGGGCTTGATAAATAGTGGCGTAAATGTAAGTTTGTATACTAATAAAGAAACGAAAGACCCAAATATTCTTGGACTCAGATTTTATCAATTTTATGGCTCTCTTTTTTCTCAAAAAACAAAAGTTGTTAGAGGATTGAAATATATTTTAGGAAGTGTTGCGTCTATTTTTCATGCACGAGTTAAAGGATATTCTGTATTTCATTTTCATCTTTTTTCTAGAAATAGTTTAGTGTTTTTCAATGTGCTTTTATCAAAGATATTTTTAGGAAAAGTAACGCTTACAATACATGATGTGAGTAGTTTTGCAAATGATAAAGAAGCTTCTTTTTATTCGATTTGGATTTACAAACTAGCAGATTTATTTTTAACTCACAATGAGTTTAGTAAAAATGAGATTCTACTATTAACAAATGTCAACAGAGATAGCATAAAGATAATCCCACATGGGAATTATATTCCATTTATAAATATTCAGTACGACAAAGCAGCATCAAGAGATCGATTAAATATTCCCCAAAATAAAAAAGTATTACTTTTTTTTGGAATGATTAAAAAAGTGAAAGGATTAGAGATTTTGTTGCAAGCACTAAAATTAGTTATTGAAAAATATAATGATGTATTAGTGGTCATTGCAGGAAAAGTTTGGAAAAATGATTTCGTTCTTTACCAAAAAATAATTGATGAAAATAATTTACAAGATTATTGCTGTTTACATACTAAGTTTATTCCACAAGAGGATATAGAGCATTATTATTGTGCTTGTGATTTGGTAGTCTTACCTTATAAAAAAATCTATCAGAGCGGAGTACTAATGATGACACTAAGTTATGAGAAACCAGCATTAGTTTCTGATTTGCCACCATTTAAAGAAATAATTAAAGACAATCAGAATGGATTTTTATTTGAAAGTGAGAATATTATTTCCTTAGCTGAAAAGATAAATCAAATTTTAAGTGATAAAAGTTTGCTTGAAAAAGTAAAGAAAAATGGATCTGAAATGATAAAAACAAAATATAGATGGGATGAGATAGGGCAGCAAACCAAAGAAGCCTATCAAACATTATAATTTTGTATTTTAGCAAAAAAAAGGGTAGATGAGAAATAGAATTTCAGAATGTATAAAAAAATCAGCAGATAATTTTAATACAATTCTAACTGATGAAGATTTAAAGCAAACTATTGAACAAATTGTAGGAATTTGTATTGTTGCTTTTGAAAATGACAAAAAGGTGCTATTGTGTGGGAATGGCGGATCGGCGTCTGATGCACAGCATATTGCAGCAGAACTTAGTGGAAGATTTTACAAGGATAGAAAACCTTTATATGCTGAAGCACTTCATGTAAATTCTTCTTTTATAACTGCAGTTGCTAATGATTATGGTTATGACAAAACTTATGCTCGAATGATTGAGGCAGCAGGAAGAGAAGGAGATATTTTACTCGGTATTTCTACTTCAGGTAATTCCCCAAATGTGGTAAATGCTTTGCAAAAAGCAAATGAGATTGGGCTGAAAACTATCGGGTTTACCGGAAATAATGGAGGGGAGATGGCTAGTATTTGTGATTATATTATCAAAATTCCATCTAGTGATACGCCAAGAGTTCAAGAGGCACATATCTTAATTGGGCATATTATTTGTCAGTTAATAGAAGAAGAATTATTTTAGTGGAAACTTCAAATTTTGATACTCTTTTTCTAGACAGGGATGGTGTAATAAATAAAAAATTAGATGGAAAATATATTAGGAATTGGGGAGAATTTACTTTCATTCCTAATGTACTAAGTTCTATTTCAAAACTTTCCGGATTATTTAATAGAATCATTATCATTACCAATCAGCAAGGGATTGGGAAAGGACTAATGAGTGAAGATAATTTATTTTTTTTACATCAGAAGATGTTAAATGAGATTGAACAAGCAGGTGGAAAAATTAATAAAATTTATTTTTGCCCACATTTAGAAACAGATAATTGTAATTGTCGAAAACCAAAAATTGGAATGATTGAAGAAGCAATTCAAGATTTTCCTTCCATCAACATTAACAAATCATACTTAATTGGCGATTCTCCTTCTGATATAAGGGCAGGGGAAAGAGTAGGGCTTAAGACCATAAAAGTGGATAATAATTTTACTTTAAATAATTGGGCAAAGCAGATCTTATCCTATTAAATTATTTATGAGTATTTTTACAATTCCAAAACAAGTTATACTTTAATGAAGAAAGCGATAATTACAGGGATTACTGGGCAGGACGGAGCATATTTAGCCAAGTTACTATTGTCAAAAAATTATAAAGTTTTTGGAGCTTATAGGCGAACAAGTTCCCAAAGTTTTTGGCGAATAAAATATCTTGGAATTCAGGATAATCCAAACCTTAAGCTTATTGAACATGATTTGATTGATGCGTCAAGTACAATAAGAATGGTTTCTGAGATTAGACCAGATGAGATTTACAATTTAGCTGCACAAAGTTTTGTGCATGTATCATTTGATCAGCCATTATCAACAAGTATGATTACAGGAATTGGAGTTACTCATTTACTAGAGGCTATCAGGATTATAAATAAGAATATTAAGTTTTATCAAGCTTCTACTTCTGAGCTTTACGGAAAAGTACAAGAAACTCCACAGAAAGAAACTACGTCTTTTTATCCTAGAAGCCCTTATGGTATTTCAAAATTGTATGCTCATTGGATGACTCAGAATTACAGAGAATCTTACGATATGTTTACTTGTAGCGGAATCCTGTTTAATCATGAATCTCCGCTTAGAGGATTGGAATTTGTAACAAGAAAAATTACTAAATGAGTTGCAAGGATTCATAGAGGAGAAACGCAAAGTATTGATTTAGGAAAATTGAATGCAAGCTGAGATTGGGGCTATGCTCCAGAATTTGTAGAGGGAATGTATAGGATGATGCAGCATGACACTTCTGATAATTTTGTATTAGCAACAAATCGGTCAGTTACAGTAAAGCGGTTTACTGAATTAGCATTTGAGGTAATAGGGAAAGAGATAACATGGGAAGGCGTAGGAATTAAAGAACAAGGAATTGATAAAAAGACAGGAAAAGAGATTGTAAAAGTAAGTGAAAAACATTTCAGATTGGCAGAAGTAGATGCTTTAATAGGAAACCCTGCAAAAGCGAAAAGAATCTTAGGATGGGAACCAAAAACTACTGTGGAAGATCTTTGTAAAATAATGGTTGAATCTGATATAGAAGGATTAAAAAATAATTTAAAAAAATAAAATGTTTAACTTCCCCATAGATATTCTGCTCTCATTTGGAACTGCATTTGTAATTACTTTTTTAGCTATTCCTAAAATTATATCTTTTGCACAAAAATTCAGTTTATATGATAGTGCTGGTGCACGCTCTTCTCATATCGGGAAAGTGCCTATTTTTGGAGGTATAGCTATTTTTGCTGGTATTACCTTTTCTTTGCTTTTTTGGGCAGAAATAGAACAAATTCGGTTTATCATTGTAAGTACGTTTGTTGTTTTCTTTATTGGGGTTCTTGACGATCTACTTTCCCTTTCCCCAACTAAAAAATTGATTGGACAAATCCTTGCTATTCTGATAATAATACACCTCCATGATTTGCAAATAGACAATATGCATGGAGTATGGGGTATTTATGAGCTATCAAAAGTTATTGCAACATTATTCACTGTTTTTGTAGTAATTGTAATTATCAATGGGTTTAATTTAATTGATGGAGTCGACGGATTAGCAGGATCATTAGGGGTTATTGCATCTTTTTCATTTGGGATTATTGCATTTTTTTCTGGTCAGATAAGCATGACATTACTTGCATTTACACTTATGGGGGCTCTTCTAGGATTTTTAATTTACAACACTTATCCTGCTAAAATTTTTATGGGAGATACTGGCTCATTAGTTGTGGGGTTGATTTTATCCATTTTAGCTATAAATGCTGTTAATTCTGGCATCGTAAATGACATCATTCATTTACCAAATAAAGGCCCTTTGGTTGCAATAGCAATACTGTCTGTTCTTTTATTTGATTCATTGAGAGTTTTTGTAGTGCGAGTAATTAAAGGTAGAAACCCTCTTTCTCCCGACATGAACCATATTCATCATGGCTTATTAGATTTGGGGTTTGGACATCTAAGAACAACTTTTATTATTTGTATAATGAATATATTTTTAATTGTTATTGCTTACTTTTTATTAGAAATGAATGTAAATTCTTCTATTGCTATTTTTGCAGTACTTAATTTTATACTTTTATATCTTCCCTTTTTGATGAGAAAAAAGAATCATGATTAGAAAATGTTTGTTTTTTCTATTTGTATTTGTTTTCTCTCAAATCAATGCACAACAAACTAATTTAACATTAAGCCATTCTGCAAATTTAATTTATGAGCAGGAAATTAACGCTAGTGAAATCCATTCTTCATTTAAGCCTCTAATAAGATCAACTGTAGTTAAGGAAGTAAACATTGACTCTTTACATCTTTTGGAATTTTCTAATAAGTGGACAACATGGCATAAAAGAAAACTTTTTTCAGAGCATCTTTTTATCATTAAAGGGGAGGATTATAAAGTTACGATTTCTCCTATAATTCATTTTTCAAAAGGTAAAGAGAGGGAAAGTGGAATTAATACTTTTAACAATACAAGAGGCTTCATTATTGAAGGAGATATTGGGAAATTCGTATCTTTTTTTTCTTCTTTTGCGGAAAATCAAGCTATTTTCCCAAATTACTTAGATGCTAAGATTAGAAAAACAAAAGTAGTTTTTGGGCAGGGATATGCGAGAGATTTCAAAACAACAGGATTTGATTATGCTATGGCTTCTGGCTATTTCGGGTTAACCCCAGCTAAAAATTTGGTGGTTCAGTTTGGTCATGGTAAACATTTTATTGGAGATGGTTATAGATCACTATTACTTTCAGATAATGCCTTTAATTATCCTTTTTTGCGTATTCAAACTTCTTTTTGGGAAATGCAATACACTAACCTTTATGTCGAAATGCAGGATATCAACTATTTAGAAAACAATGTAATTGATGATTCTGACCAAATGGGCTATGCTAAAAAATATATGTCATCTCATTATTTATCTACCAATCTAAATTCAAAACTCAATATTGGAATTTTTGAATCTGTGATTTGGGAAGTAAACCATGCCCCTGAAAGCATAGGATTTGATATAAATTATTTAAATCCTATTGCGCTTTTTCTTCCTTTGGGATATGCAATTAACTCTCCTGATAATGCCCTTGTCGGCATAAATGCTAAATATAAACTTCCTCTTAAGTCTCATTTATATGGACAATTGATCTTAGATGAATTTAGTTTGAATGCAATGAAAGGGGATAATGACTGGTATGGTTCAAAATATGGATATCAAGTGGGGGGAAAAATGTATGATGTCTTTGGATTAGACAATTTAACTCTACAGGCAGAATATAATTTAGTTCGTCCTTATACTTACGCCCATCACGATCCTAGACAGAATTATGCCCATTATAATCAACCGCTTGCCCATCCGCTTGGCGCTAATTTCTCAGAAAAACTGATTATAATAAATTACCGAAAAGATAGATGGATAGCAAGAGCGCAATTGATGTTAGCAAAATATGGTAATAAAATAAAAGGAGACCCAACTTCATATGGAAATGATGTTTATATGTCCACTGGTGAATTTCAAGAACCTTCTGGCTTTACGCATACTGGAAGACCATCTGATTTTGGTATTGTGATGTATCAAGGGGAGCTTACAGATATCAATTATATGCAATTTAATATTGCATATATTATTAACCCTATCACTAATTTTAAGATTGATTTTAGGATAACAAAAAGAAATTTAGTAAGTGAATCAGATGAAGTAAACACTACTTTTTATTCCATTGGAATCAAAACAGATTTATTCAATCATTATTATGATTTTTAGACTGTTAATTTTACAAAAAGCAGTAAAATTGCAGCATCAATTTTAAATTATGCTGAAGAATAAGAGCGCAAAACTTCTTTTATGGGTAGCAATTGCAGGGATAAGCATGTTTTTTGCTGGACTCACTTCTGCTTACATTGTTCGAAAAGCAGAAGGGAATTGGATAACATTTCAATTACCAGATTGGTTTTTGTTTAGTACAATTGTGATTGTTTGCAGTAGTATTTCTCTCATTATTGCTAAGCGAATTGTTAAGCAAAACAAAAGCGCTACTTCCTGGATTTTTACGACTTTTTTGCTTGGCTCTTTTTTCGCTTTTTTGCAAGTGAAAGGATGGGAATTGCTAGTAGAACAGGGTTTGTATATGACTGGTGAGGGGAGTAATGTTTCCTCTTCTTTTTTATATGTAATTACGCTTTCTCATTTGGCGCATCTCTCTGGCGGATTGATTGCTCTTTTGGTAACAACAATTAATTCAAAAAAAGGGAAATATAATACCGAAAATTATTTAGGAATTGAATTGATCTCAATCTATTGGCATTATTTAGCAGGATTGTGGTTGTATTTATATTTTTTTATGCGTTTTATTTAATATTTATGATAAAAACCATAGTTCAAAATATAGAAAATACTAATTTTGGCGGCTAATTAATCAATTATGGAACAAACAAAATCAAATGTATGGGGAGGAGATGAAAGGCCCTATAATGTAAGTTATGGAAAAATGATGATGTGGTTTTTTCTTTTAACAGATGCGCTTACTTTTTCTGGTTTTTTAGCAGCTTATGGTTTTAGCAGATTTAAATACCAAGATATTTGGCCAGAAGCAGAAGTTGTTTTTACTCATTTTCCTTTTATGCATGGCGATCACCCTTTACTTTTTGTAGCACTAATGACTTTTATTCTTATTATGAGTTCTGTAACTATGGTATTAGCCGTAAATTATGGTCATAAAATGGAAAAGGAAAAAGTGATTCTGTGGCTTTCTTTAACAATTGTAGGAGGCTGTATGTTTTTAGGGTCTCAAGCTTGG
>CAYZIA010000015.1:0-21912 GCA_964478325.1 uncultured Weeksellaceae bacterium | reverse complement strand
TTTCTGTTTATGACTTAAAGTATCTGTTGCATTTTATGCGTTTGCACCTTGAAATACCATAGGGTTTCGATATTCTCCAGTAATATAAATTTCATCACAAACATCAACAGCTATTCCATTAGCCCTATCTGTTTTATTACTTCCAATGCCTTTTGCCCAAATCCAATTTCCGTCCTTATCCATCTTAAAAATGAATGCGTCCCACTCCCCATTAGATGTAAGGGAAAAAGGACCATAAGCAGCTATCTGACTTACTCCTCTATTCTGAAATCCTCCAACTACATAAATATTTGAGAACTGATCCAAATCCAATTACCATTAGGATCTAATTTTCCAATATAGCCCATAGGCTGACAATCATTACCCCATTCAGGATTTGAAATTGAAAGATTATCAAAATCTGCATCATAACCTGAGAAAAAACCTGTTACATATATAAAACCATTATTATCTACTGTTACATCATATGAATGATCATCAGCATCATAAATAGGATAAGGGCATCCACCTGAAGTGTTATCCCCACCAAATCCAATTACCCAAACAGGATTTCCATTCTTATCTATTTTAGCTAATAATGAATTATCATGATTATTTAGCTGAGCTCCAGGCACACTTAAAGATCCAATATCAAAAATGCTCCAAAATGTGCCAGTAATAAAAACATCGCCACCTGGAGTGACGTGCATGCCTAATGCTCTATCATCGCAACAACTACCTGTTTGATCTCCTCCAGCAATTGCCCAAAGAACATTTCCAAGTGAGTCCATCTTAAAAACAAAAACCTCTTTATTATTTCCCCAAGTACTTAATGGAGAATTAGTAAGCGTAATACTACCAAAGGTCGCTTCATTATTAAAATACCCACTACAGTAAATAAATCCTAATGAATCTGTACCAATTGATATACCTTTATCTGATGAAGTTCCTCCAAAAGATAAAACCCAATCTGTAGTTTGTGCATTTGATTTAGTACAAACTAAGAGGAATCCCAAAAGACAAATTATTTTTTTCATTTTTTTTGATAGATTAAGCTAATGCAACTTATTGTATATTTTTTTATCCTTATAGGTAGTAAGAGCATGTTATTTCAAGAATTACAAAATTAACAATAAATATGAGAAAAATAAATCTAATTTTTATTTCTTATAAGCTCAGTTCTCTAAAGATTGTTGGGTGCTGTACATATTTTGGTAGATTCCTTTTTGAGACATCAAATCATTATGAGAGCCTTGTTCTGCAATTTCACCATCTTTAAATAGAAGAATTTTATCTGCATTTTTTATAGTAGAAAGGCGGTGAGCAATAATAATAAGCGTTCTGTTTTCTACTAATTTTTCTAATGCATTTTGTAATAATTGCTCTGTTTCTGTATCAATTGACGAGGTTGCCTCATCTAAAATTAAGATTCTAGGATTACGAACATACACTCTTAAGAAAGCAATGAGTTGTCTTTGCCCAGTAGAAAGGGTAACTCCTCTTTCTCCAACTGAATAATTGTAACCTCCAGGAAGAGATTTAATAAAGCTATGAATTCCTATATTCTTAGCTGCTTCTTTTACCTTCTGAATACTTATATGTTCATCATAAAGCGTAATATTGTTAAAGATTGAATCTGAGAATAAAAATACTTCCTGTTGAACAAAAGCAATCTGTTCACGCAACGAGCTAAGTTTTACTTCTTGGATAGAATAGTTATCAATATTTATACTTCCTTTTTGAATATCGTAAAAACGATTAAGCACATTAGTTACAGAGGTTTTTCCTGCACCAGTTTCACCAACAAGTGCTAGTGTTTCCCCTGCCTCAATATAAAAATTAATATCTTTTAAAACCCATTGTTCTTTGTTATAGGCAAAAAATACATTATTAAAAGTTATATCTCCTTTAACTTTTTTCAAAACGCGATTACTATTATCTTTTATTTTTTTGTCAGTATCCAGGATTCTGAAGACTCTTTCAGAACCAACAATTCCCATTTGTAAAATATTAAATCTATCAGCTAACTGACGAATTGGACGGAAAAGCATATGAATATATAAAATGAAAGCTACTAGTTCCCCAAAAGTAACATTTTGCCCAGATAGGATAGCGCTACCTCCCCACCAAATAATGAGTCCTATGGAAGTAGCTGATAAAATTTCGACTACAGGAAAGAAAATAGAATAATACAAAATGGACCGAATATGTGCATCTTGATGTGCTTTATTGATTTTTTTGAATTTTTGGTATTCAGCTTTTTCTCGAACAAAAATCTGAACGATATTCATACCTACAATATGTTCTTGTATAAAAGCATTCATTATTGAAACTTGAGTACGTATTTGTTGAAAAGCAGATTTGATAGAGCGCTTAAACCAAGAAGTTGCAATAAGTAGTATTGGAATAGAAGACAAGGAAACAATAGTGAGCTTAAAATCAGTATAAATCATAACAGTAACAACGACTACAATTTTTAGTAGTTCAGCAATGATAATTAGTAGTCCCTCTGAAAAAATAGCAGCAATGGTTTCAATATCAGAGATAGTACGAGTAACCACTGTACCAATAGGAGTTTTATCGAAAAAAGAAAGTTTTAAACTTACAATATGCTTGTATATTTTTCCTCTTAAATCTTGTATAACATATTGCCCAATACAAGCAGCATAATAAATATAATAAAACTGAACAATTGACTCAAGAGCTAAAATAATAATCATTAAGATTGTTATCTGAAAAAGAAGTTCCAAGTTTGGTATTAATACAAAATTATCTAAAGCATAATTGATAAGTATTGGACGTAAAGGTGCCAAAAAAGCTAATAGAATTGCAAAAATTGCAGTAAGCCACATTTTTGACCTATAAGGAATTGAAAATCTTAATATTCTTTTTAGTAACTGATAATCTATTATCTCTCCTGTTTTGCTTGTCGGCATTTATTATTCTTGGTAATTATTGAGTTCTGGTTTTGTAATTAGTATATTGTTTGAATATTCTCAGGATATTCAATTTTGGCAATAAAAAGAGCATGTGCTGGTACAGAAACGCCGGCTTCACTTCTATCTTTTTTTGCTATTATTTCTTTTATTTTTTTAGGTTCTATTTTACCTTCACCTACTTCTAATAAAGTACCTACAATTGCACGCACCATATTTCTTAAAAATCTATCGGCCTTTATTGTAAAAAGAAGTTTATTTTCTTGCTGTTGCCAATTCGCAATAATTACATTACAATCGTTAGTATGAGTTTGAGTATGTAATTTGGAGAAGGAAGTAAAATCTTGTTTTCCTAAAAGATATTTACAAGCCAAGTTCATGGCATCTATGTTTAATTTTTTGTAATGTAGATAAATATTCTTATTAAAAGGATTTTTCTCATTTGTAATATAATACTGATAAGTTCGACTAATAGCATCAAAGCGAGCATGAGTATTGTTATTTACTTTAAAAATTTTATGGACTGAAATATCATTAGGAAGAAAACTATTTAGTTTTGCAAGTAATATCTCTATTTTAAGATCCCCTTCAAAATCAAAATGAGCAAACATTTGTTTTGCATGCACGCCAGCATCTGTACGCCCAGCACCAACTACTGAGATTACATCTTTCAAAATGATAGAAAGTGCTTTATTCAATTCGGCTTGAATGGTATTGGCATTTGGTTGAATTTGCCAACCATGAAAGTTGTTTCCGTTAAAAGATAATTCAATGAAAAGACGCATTAGAAATTTAATCCTTCAATTAACTCATCTTTAGCAATATTTGGCATTGTGACTTTTAGATTTGGATTCATTTGCATAGCTCTTTTTATTGTAAGATTTGCTTCTTCGTTTCTTGCCCAACTTCTTCTGGAGATTCCATTATTTACATCCCAGAAAAGCATAGATTTTAATCTTCTATCAGCATCTGTAGAGCCATCTAAAAGCAAACCAAAACCACCATTAATTGCTTCACCCCATCCAACCCCACCACCATTATGGATAGATACCCATGTTGCTCCTCTAAAACTATCTCCAATTACATTATGTATAGCCATATCAGCAGTAAATTGTGAACCATCATAAATATTGGAAGTTTCTCTGTAAGGAGAATCTGTCCCTGATACATCATGATGATCACGACCTAACACAACAGGAGCGGATAGAGTGCCATCAGAAATTGCATTGTTAAATGCTTCAGCAATTTTTATTCTTCCTTCAGCATTAGTATATAAAATTCGTGCTTGTGAACCAATTACCATTTTATTTTCTCGTGCAGCTTTTATCCAATTAATATTATCACGCATTTGAAGTTTAATTTCCTCAGTGGAATTTTTTATGATTCTTTCCAATATTTCACATGCGATACTATCTGTTATCGCTAAATCTTTTGGGTCATTAGAAGTACATACCCATCTGAAAGGACCAAAACCATAATCAAAGCACATTGGTCCCATAATATCCTGTACATAAGATGGGTATTTAAAATCTCCTTTGTTATTTAAGATATTAGCTCCTGCACGGCTTGCTTCAAGTAGAAAAGCATTACCATAATCAAAAAAATACATTCCTCTTTCAGTTAATTTATTGATTGCATTTGTATGTCGAACCAATGTTTTTTGCACTTCTTTTTTAAATTGTTTAGGATTCTTAACCATCATTTCATTGGCTTGCTCATAACTTAATTCAACAGGGTAGTAGCCACCTGCCCATGGATTATGTAGTGAGGTTTGATCAGATCCTATTTCAATATGAATATTTCGTTCAACTATTTTCTCCCATAAATCAACTATGTTTCCATTGTAAGCAATTGAGACCGCTTCTTTATTATCTCTTGCAATGATTGCTCTATCTAGTAATTTATTCAAATCTTTGTAAACTTCATCTATCCATCCTTGTTTTTGTCTTTTGTGGGTTGCTTGAGGGTTAACTTCTGCTACTATACAGATACCTTTAGCTATAACACTAGCCTTAGGCTGTGCACCACTCATTCCTCCTAATCCTGCAGTAACAAATATTTTACCACTTAAATCTTCTGCTTTTATATCAATCTTTCTTGCTGCATTAATGATTGTAATAGTTGTTCCATGTACAATTCCTTGAGGACCAATATACATGAAAGAACCAGCAGTCATTTGTCCATATTGAGTAACACCTAAAGCATTAAACTTTTCCCAATCATCCGGTTTGGAATAGTTAGGAATCATCATGCCATTTGTGATTACAACTCTAGGTGCGTCTTTGTGGGATGGAAATAATCCCATTGGATGACCAGAATATAAAACCAAAGTTTGCTCATTAGTCATTTCTGCCAAATATTGCATGCATAATAGATATTGTGCCCAATTCTGAAAAACAGCACCATTTCCACCATAAGTAATTAATTCCTCTGGGTGTTGTGCAATAGCATGATCTAAGTTATTAGAAAGCATCATTTGAATTGCTGCTGCTTGCTTACTTTTATGAGGAAAGTCTTCTAAATGTCTTGCTTTAATTTCATAATTAGGCATAAAACGATACATGTAAATTCTTCCGTGAGTTTTAAGTTCTTTAGTAAATTCAGACGCTAAAGTAACGTGCATGTGCTCAGGAAAATAACGCAAAGCATTACGGATTGCAAGTTTCTTTTCCTTTTTGGTAAGTATATCTTTACGATTAGGAGCATGACTAATATTTGGATTAACCTCTTTTTTTCTAGGAAGCTGAGATGGGATTCCTTTTAATATTGCCTCTTTAAACTTTTTCATTAAACCCTGTTCTGAGAATTAACGTAAGTAGTCCAATGAATTCTGTCATAAGTTAAAGATTTAAATTTCAAATATACAGAATCATAATTACTTTCCTAATTTTGTATTGTGAAAAAGATTTATTTTATTTTTTATAGTTTCTTAGCTATATCTTCAGATGCTCAAAATAAAACAGAAGCATATATTGAAAAATATAGCCAAATTGCTGTTGATGAGATGCATAGATATAATATACCTGCATCTATTACCTTGGCACAAGGTATTTTGGAAAGTGGGAATGGAGAAAGTCTTTTAGCTACTAAAGGAAACAATCATTTTGGAATTAAGTGTCACGATGATTGGAATGGAAAAACTATAATTAAAGATGATGATGAAAAAGGAGAGTGTTTTAGGAAATATTCAAAGGTTGCTGATTCTTATAAAGATCATTCATTATTTTTAATAGAAAGAGAAAGATATAATTCACTTTTTTTGCTTAGTCCAACAGATTATAAAGCTTGGGCAGAAGGTCTTAAAAAAGCAGGATATGCAACTAATTCAAAGTACTCAACTTTGCTTATTAACTTGATTGAAAAGTATAATTTGAGTAGGTTTGATAATGGGAGCGCTCAACAAAAGAAGTTATTCTTTGCGCATTCTTATGGTTTACCTTATTTGAGTGGAGTAGGGGCTTATTATTTCCAAAAAGCATCACTTTATTTTACTGAGATAAATACTTCTTTTATATTTACTAAAGCAAGTGTTGGTTATAATTATGAACTTTTAAATAGAATCTATGCAGGAGTAAATACTGGAATTATTTATTTACCATCTGAAGAACCAACAATTATTCCGCATCTCTCTTCTGAAATAATGTATAAAAGAAAAAAACAAGAAATAGTTTTAATTAGAGGAGGAGTTCAAATTCCTTTATTAGAGACGCATCTTTTTTATAGCAGATTCTATCTGATTCCTTATTTCCGAATGACGTATTTAATCAAGTAATTATTCAATCTCAAAATTGTAAAGGAAGGCATCACGGCTAATCATTAGGTTTATTTTTCCGTCTTTATCTAAATCATTTGCTGTTGTAAGACCATTAGTCTCAATTGGAGTTCCTTCCTTAATTTCACCATCTTTCCATACATAAATAGCAGTATTAGTTTTAATAATTAAATTGTCATTAAAAGTGCTAATATCTTCAATCCTATTTGCTAGTTCAAAAGTATGTAAAAGGTCAAATTTTTCGTCAACAATAAAAATATTTTTTTCATTACTATAGATTAACGTGTTTTTATCAATTAAGAATTTAGAATTTGAGATTAAATTTGGTAGTGTAAGTTCGATAGCATTTCCTTCTAGTGTTCCTCTCCAAAGTTTTCCTTCAAAAGTAATACCATAAAGCGTTCCCTTTTTATCAACTTGTAAACTTTGTGAACTGAACTCAGAAGTGACATTATAATTAACTCTTGTTTTTCCATTTCTAGCTAAAAGAGCTAAATTTTTATCTTTAGCTGGGTACAAAATATAATCTTTGCTACCTACAACAAAGTGTTGTAATTTATCAGATATCTTTGAATTTTTAGCTTTAAAGCCCCATCCTTTTACTTCATCCCCTTTTTTATCTAAGTTTAAAAGTTTTCCATTTTCTACTGCAATTATAATTCTGTAATTTTTGTTTTTGTTGTAATCGAAAAGGGCATGTCCATTTGTAGCATCTGATGGTAATTTTTTTGGAAAATCCTCCACAAAACGTCCTAATCTATCAATAATATATATTTGCTTTCTGGTATTAAATAGAATTTGTAACTTTTTATTTTTGTAAAAATCAATTTGAGAAACTCCTCCCATAATTTTTCCCTGGATTTGTTTTTCCCAAAGTTTCTCTCCGCTAGTGGAGAAAAGATAAATTTTATTACTATTGTCTTGTAGAAATACTTGCTTCTTTCCTGTTTTGTAATCAGAAATTATTTGTGGTTTTATAGCAAAAGTAGTATCTAATTGCCCGTACCATTCCTGCTTTAATTCTTCCTTAAAATCTTTATCATAGAACAACATGATGTTATTTAAAAGAAGTGGATTTCCAACATTTAACTGATAGGAAAATGCAGTAAACTTTTGTAAAGAATCCTCATTTATGTAAAATAGATCTCCCCATTTTTTATTTAAAAATTTGCTTAATCTCCCAACTGATTTTCCAGGATTTGCATAAAAGAATACATTAGACTTTCCGTATATTTGCTGTTGAAATTTTTGGAAATATTTACTTTCACTTAAAGTATTTTTACTGATATAATTATCAATCACATATTCTAGTGAAGAAGAGCTATGTCCAAAAACAAGATAATTTTTAATAGCTACAAAATAGTTATTCTCTTTTGCAGAGAACACATCTCCAAAAAGAAATGAAAATAGGCTAGATTGAGTAATATTAAAGATGCTAAACCCTTTATATTCTGATTTATTCTCCTTACTAACAAGATCGCTTAAGAAAATTAAGGATTGCTGAATATCCGTAACTTTTATAAAGGAAAAGCTATGTTGAAGATTATCTTTGCTTTTTGTAGAAATATTAAATATACCAATCTCATTATCTACATATCTTAAAAACTTATTTATTTCAAAGTTGTGATTCTCTTGTAGGTATTTCTTTCTTTTTTCCCAATCGTAAAAGGCATTATGTTTTTGTAAAAAGACATTCTTCTTATCTTTAAAGCTCTTAACATTACTTATGCAAATTTCAAAAAGAGATGCAGTATTTTGGGGCAGAATTTCACATATATCATGACTTGCTCCTTTTTGATTTTTAAGTGTGCTTAAGAAGTTTTCCTTATCGTTTGTGTGCAAAAGACCATTAGCAAAAAAGGAATTATTTTTAATAAAAATATCCGTTGTTGCCCAATCAGAAAAATGGTTTAAGAAGATATTATTCTTTTGTTTTTCATTGCTATAAACTTCAGTTAAATCTAAAAGATTATTAAAGTTATAGTATAAATTTGCAATAGCACTATTACTTGTAGTTTTTTGTAGTTTACTAAAAGCAGGGTTATTAAGCAAATTGCTTTTTGCACCAAATTGCCTGATAGCATCTTGGATTAATATTTTTGATTTGCTTCCAAAAACTATTCCTTCTTTTTCTGCGATAAAATAATCTCTAGAAAGAAGTTTTAATTCAAAGATAGTTTCATTTTCATAAGTATGTGTTCTAATCTCACTACTACTTATTTGCAAAAAAGTTGCAGCAAGATCTTTAATATTTACCTTTTTTTTTGTAGAGACCAAAAATAAAACTGCAGCATCATTATAGCTAGACTTGTGGGTAGAGAAAAAGAGGGTTTTAATTTTTCTTTGCTCGGACTTGTTTAATATTTTAATTATAGAATCTAAGAAATAAATATCGTTTTGTATATTATTAACATAATTTGCCTGCTTGCACTTTTCCCAAATCTCAGATTTATTTAATTTTTTATTGAAATTTTCTACATCATTTATTTGTAAGATAAGTGAAGCATTTGTTGGGATTAGCAGAAAAGGAGAAGTGATTTTATTAGATAATTGCTTGTAGTTTTTGTATCCAAAAAACAAAACAAAAATTACCAAAAGAAGTAGGATTAAAATTCTTAGATGTTGGGTTCTCATTACAATTTTAATTTTAATTGCAAAGGTAAAAGTTTAAAACTCTTTCTATGGTACTTGCAAGGTGCGTAATTAACAATGGATTGTCGGTGAGTTTTGGTAGCATACCCTTTATTCTTATCCCATTCATATTGAGGAAATTCTTTGTGTAATTTTTTCATCAATTTGTCTCTGTAGGTTTTTGCTAGAATAGATGCTGCAGCAATAGACGCGAATTTACTATCTCCTTTTATAATGCATTGGTGTGGAATGTCTTCATAATCATGGAATTTATTTCCATCGATAAGGAGTAGTTCTGGCTTTAATTTTAGTCTCTCTAGGGATAAATGCATTGCTTTTATTGATGCATTTAATATATTTATTTTATCAATATCTTCATTCCATACTATTCCAATTTCCCAACAAATTGCTTCTTGTTTTATTACTTTTTCTAAAATATTTCTTTTTTTTTCACTTAACTGCTTGGAATCATTTAATAATTGATTCTTAAAGTTTTTTGGTAAAATTACACTAGCGGCCACCACAGGGCCTGACAAACATCCTCTTCCTGCTTCATCACAACCAGCTTCTATTTTTTTACCAAAAGATGATTTTAACATTACAAATTCTGCTTTAATACATTCCAAACTTCTTTAGCAGCTTTATCCCAAGAAAAAGCTGTTTTGCGAATCTTACAATTTTCAATCAGCTTATTTCTTTTTTCTTTATTTGAGTACATTTCTTCCATTGCATTAGCAATACTATTTACATCATCTGGTTTGGCGTAAATAGCTGTATTTCCAGCAATCTCTGGAAGACAAGAAACATTAGAGGTTATAATGGGCGTATGACAATACATAGCCTCAGCAAGAGGAATGCCAAATCCCTCAAAATAAGGAACAAATGTAAGTGCAATGGCAGAAGCTGCAATTTCTGTGAGTTCTTCTATTTCTTTTCTCCCTAAAAATAGTATACGGTTTTTGTTCTTCAATTTTTGAAGACTATTTTTAGTATCTTTATTTTCCCACATAGACTCACCAATTATAAGTAGTTTTACATCTGATTTTGTTTTTTTACAGAATATATCAAATCCCTTCATTAATTTAATTATATTTTTTCTAGGATGCAACGATCCCACAAAGTAGAAATAATCTGAGCCACCAGTATAAGTATTTTTTACTTCTTTCTTCTTTTTTTCCTCTAGTGGCTTGTATTTATTATTTGCGCCATTATAAATTGTAGTTATTTTTTCTTTATCAATATTGTATTGATCAGCTATATCTTTCTTTGATTGCTTAGATACTGTAAGAATTTTATCTGCTTTTTTGCAAAATCTTGGCGTAAAGAATTTATAGTATTTTCTTGTTAGAAATGGTAATTTTTCTGGGAAATGCTCAAAATTCAAATCATGGATAGTTAGTACGGTTTTTATATTTGTTTTTAAAGATAAATAACCATCAGGAGAAAAGAATAGGTCAATTTTATTTTTACTCAAAAATTTGGTAATTGAAAATTCAAACCAGAAATACCAAAAAAAAGGATGTCTTGCTTGAGGAGATAGTATAATCGGCTTTACATTTTTTGAAAATATAAAATCAGAATGAAAAGGCCTATCAAATAAAAAGTAAAAATCGTGCTCAGGATGACTCTGGGCAATTCGTTTTACAATTTCAAAAGTGTACCAGCCAATTCCTTCTAATTTGTTCTTTAGCAAAAGCCTACAGTTAATAGCGATTCTCATAGGCAATAAAAATATACTTTTTTCATTATGATTGTTGTAGATTTGCCACTCAATTATCAAAAACGAAATTTGAAAGAGAAAGTATATAAATTAGTACTATTAATTTCCAACTCAGAACTTTTAATTAAAGGAAGTACTGCCCTTATTTTTAAGATAGGAGGAATGCTCTCTATATATCTTTTTCACTTTCTTTTAGCAAAGCTTGCTGGGGCAGAGGCCAATGGTATTTTCTCTACTTTTTTCACATTACTTAGTATAATTGTAGTTTTTTCTATTTTGGGTTTGGATACTTTTCTATTGAAAAGACTTGCTGATTTTAATTCTAAACAACAGTGGGGAAACTTGAAAAACACCTATAAAAAAGTTATGGGTATTGTGCTTACTACTAGTATTTTCTTTTCGATTTTATTGTATATTCTTTTTACAAATGGATTTTTTGATTTTTACAATCAATCAAATGTAGTTTTTTATCTAATTTTTGCTATTACTCCTTTTTCTGTTTTACATATAAATGCAGAAGGATTTAGAGCTATTAAGAATATTAAATTATTCTCATTTTTTAGGAGCTTTGCTATTTTTGGATTGACAGCAATTATTTTGTTTTTTTTAAATGATTCTCATAAAAACGTTGGTGTAGATGCTTTTATTTTCTCAGTGATTTTTTTGGCGATGTTAAGCATTATTTTATGGATAAAAACAATTTCTAAAAAAGAATCTTTGACAGAGGAAACTATTTCTATTTCGGTAATGATTAGAGAATCTTTTCCAATGTTTCTATCAGGCTCTCTTTTTTTGTTTATGAGTTGGGTAGATATTCTGATGTTGGGAAACTTTAATTCCCAAACGGATGTTGGAATTTATACAATTGCCCTGAAACTTGCTGGTTTGACAACTCTTATTTTGTTTGCAGTTAATACTATTTTAGGTCCTAAAATCTCTGAGCTCTACCATAATAAAAAAATGGATTCTCTTGTAAAAATAGTTCAAACTGCTGCTAAAATTACCTTTATCCTGAGCATCCCTATTCTTTTAATTATTCTTTTATTCCCAGAATTTTTATTACAACTTTTTGGAGATGAATTTAATACAATTACTGGAAAACATACCCTAATTATTTTAGCTATTGGGCAAATGATAAATGTATTCTTTGGAGCTGTAATTTATATTCTAGATATGACAGGAAAACAGATTACATCTAGGAATATCTTGTTTTTTACGGCCATTATAAATATTGCTCTAAACTATTATTTAATTCCAATTTATGGTATAAAAGGAGCTGCTATAGCTACAAGTGTATCTATATTTTGCTGGACAGTTTTAGGAGCAGTTTATGTAAAAAAATATTTCGGCTTTTATGCTTTTCCTGTTTTAAAGAATTAAAAGATAATAAAAATGTATTTTTACAAACTTAAAATTAAACACTATGAGTAATACCACTTTAGATAACACTTCCCTTTTAAAACTTATATATAAATGGAGAAAGAAGATAATTTTAGTGTCTTTTGTTGCGGCAATTATAGCAGCAGTGATTTCTCTTTTTATAACTAATAAATATAAATCGGAGGTAATACTTTTCCCAACGATGAATCTTTCTACTGGAAAGGCTCTATTGAATGAATATAATGATTTTTTGGAGATTGGTGCAGAAGAAGAATTAGAACATATGATGCAAATTTTACAATCTAATGAGATTATTAATAGAGTAGTAGAAAAATTTGATTTGATAAATCATTATGATATAGATACCTCAAATGAAAAGTATTATGTAGATTTGATGAAAAAGTATCAAGGGAATGTAGAATCAAGTATAACAAAGTATTCTTCCATTCGGATTTCTGTACTAGATGAGGATCCTCAAATGGCAGCAGATATTGCCAATGAGATCGCAGCTTTAATTGATACGGTAATGAATAATCTGCAGAATAATATGGCTCAGCAGGGCTATCAATCTCTTTTAAAAGATAGAGATTTTGTGCTTTCAGAAATTAAAAAACTAGAAGATTCTATTTTAAAAATTAGGGCTTTGGGCATAAATGATTATGAGTCGCAATCAGAGGTGTTAAACGAACAATGGGCACGAGCCAAAATTGCAAACAATCATTCAGCAGCTAATGCTATAGCAAAGAAATTAGAAGTTCTATCCAAATATGGTGGGCAATATAGTGCTCTTAGAGATGATTTGGTGCATTCAAGAGGCCGTTTGAATTATGTGCAGAAGAAACTAAATGAACATAAATTAACTGCAGAAGAAAGTTTGGAACATAAGTTCATAGTAAATACTGCGGGCCCTGCACTTAAAAAGAGTTATCCTATAAGATGGCTAATTGTAGTTATAACTACATTCTCTACTGCATTTTTTATGATGCTCATCATTGCTTTAAAAGAACAAGTAAAGAGTATAAAGCAAAGTTAAATGCTAAAGAAAATACAATCTAATCAGCTTGTATTACTTACCGTACTTTTTGTTATTGTAAATAGTGTACTTTTAGCTAATGAGTTTTTTTGGCTAGGGCTTTTACCGGTGGTTTTAGGTATAATTTTTTTGGCTTTTTTTTCTTTGGAAAAATTACTATTGCTGATTGTGTTTTGCACTCCTTTCTCTTTTAGTTTAGAAAGTTTGGATTTTGGTGGGATTGGCATGTTTATCCCTACGGAACCACTTCTTTTTGGAGTTTTACTTTTATTCTTTTTAAAACTTTTTTCTGGAGAGAAGTTAGATAAGATGCTGCTTACCTACCCCATTACTAATGCCATTTTCTTTTATTTAATTTGGATGGGTTTTACAATAACTACAAGTGAAATGCCAGTTATTTCTTTTAAGTTTTTCCTATCGAGATTGTGGTTTATTGTCCCTTTTTATTTTTTGGCTATACCGCTATTTATGCAGAAAAAAAATATAAGAAATTTACTTTGGTTTTTTCTTATTCCTCTTTCAGTTGTAATTTTAATTACCTCTTACAAACATTCTTTGTTTGATTTTGACTTGGAATCTTCTCATTTGGTAATGTATCCTTTTTTTAAGGATCATACTAGATATGGGGCAGCGATTGCAATGCTACTTCCAATGGCTTTGTATTTGTTTTCTACTAAAAAAAGAAGAGGAGTAATTATTAGCATAATCTTTATTTTGATTTTAGGATTAGCTTTATCTTATACTAGAGCAGCATGGGTTAGTTTATTTGGGGCTTTTATTTTTGCTTTTATATTAAAATTCAGAATCTCTTTTGCTAAATTTCTTACTATTATTATAGTTGGTATAGGTGTATTGCTTTTTTCTTGGGATTCTATTATTATGAGTTTGGAAAAAAATACACAAGATTCTTCTTCATCATTTAGCAAACATATAGAATCGGTTTCTAATATATCAACTGACGCCTCCAATTTGGAGAGAATAAATCGATGGAATTGTGCTATCAGGATGTTTAAAGAGAGACCATTTTTGGGTTGGGGACCAGGAACTTATGCATTTCAATACGCTCCCTTCCAAAGATCGAAAGAGAAAACAATAATCAGCACCAATCAAGGAGATTTGGGAAATGCGCATTCTGAGTTTTTAGGTCCATTAGCCGAATCAGGGATTCTTGGAATATTAAGCTTCTTGGTTTTGATGTTGACTGTTTATTATAAGGGAATGCAGCTTTATTATACTTTAGAAAAAGGTGATTTGAGAAACTTGGTATTTTTTAGTCTACTTGCTCTTACTACATATTTTGTACATGGATTTTTGAATAATTTTCTAGATACCGACAAATTAGCTATTCCTTTCTGGAGCTTTATTTCTATACTTGTAGCAGTGGATATTTATCACAAAAAAGAAATTAATCAGGAATGATCCCCATTTTTGGTTTTTCTTTTATTAGGTTTCTTGAATTTGGATTTTTTGCAATAACATCATTTTTGAGAATCCATTTTCCATTTATATATCTTAGGGCATTATAAGTGCCATCTGGCACATAATATTCATGCAGACCTTCCAAATCTTTTCGCATTGGGATAAGGTGGTCAAATACAATTCTATTTTCTTCTTTCTCATAGTGAACGCTAATATTGGAGTTAGTATTATACTCAATAATAAATCTTTTAGTAGTTGTTTTCCCAGCTCGGAAAATAGATGCTCCAAACTTAATTATTCCTTTTCCTGAGAAATACATTACATCAATAATTTTTTTACTACTTACATCATTATTTCCATCCCAACCAAGTAGGGTGTAATATTTTCTTCCTTTCTTTTTGATATAAATAATCTCATAGTAAAGCGCACCATACCAATTTTTGTCATCTAATTGTTTATTTTTTGGCCTTCTGATGTTTTCCGAATTGTCATTTAGGGCAATAATTTCATATCTTTTTTTAGATTTATTTTTGTAATGTACAAAACCAAAATATTGATAAGTGCCATTATCTTTTCTCAGAATCCAAGTGTAAATCCTCACTCTATTATCAGAAGAATTCTTAATAGAAATAGTTTTAAGTGAATCAAAAGGATAATCAAAAGATCGATTGTATTGTAGTACTTCTTTAAGTGTTCTTATAAAAGCGTCATTGGCAACAAATTTTTCTTGTTCTGTCTTAGCATTCATAATGGTGTGTGCTATTACTTTTAAGGTATCCTCATATTCTGCAATCAGTTGTTTAGAAACTTTTTGGGCAGAAATGCTTGAAAGCAAAAAGAAAGTGCAAAAGATGGTGAATATTTTTTTCATTTATTTACAAACTGAATTTACTAAAATTTATTTTTGCACAAATATATAGATTTGATGAACTTAGAAGAAAGAATACATGCTTTTAGTCAGTTAGGAGATTTCTTAAAACAAACTTCTAATTTAGAGTTTGCTCAAAAATTAAAAGAAGCAGAAATAAAAAACCATTGGTTTACTTTGGAAAATCAGAAAAAAGCACTTAAAACTTGGGCAAATCAACTAACAATAGAAACCTTAAAAGCTTGGCTTACTCCTTACGATCTAAAAGAACAAGATGTTCCAAAGAATGTGCTTGTAATAATGGCAGGAAACATTCCTCTTGTTGGCTTTAACGATTTTATCTCTGTGCTGATTACAGGTAACAATGTAATTGTAAAGATGTCATCTGATGATAATATTTTATTAGCCTTTATAGCCAAAAAACTCATAGCTATTTGTCCCGAGTTTAAAGAAAGGGTTCAATTTATTGAAGAAATTAAAGGTGAGAAATTGGATGCTGTAATTGCAACAGGATCTGATATGTCAGCAAAGTATTTTAACTACTATTTCAGAAATACTAAAAAAATCATTAGAAAAAATAGAAAATCAGTTTCTATTTTAGATGGAACAGAAAGTAAAGCAACATTAGAGCTTCTTGCAAAAGATGTATTTTCTTACTTTGGTCTTGGTTGCAGAAACGTTTCAAAAATTTTCTTACCTAAGAGCTATGACTTAGATCAATTATTTGAAGCTTTTTATTCTTTTCGGGATATAATAGAACATAAAAAATACGCTAACAATTACGATTATCATAAAGCTATCTTTCTGATGGGAAATCATCAGATTATCGATAACGGATTCTTTCTTTTAAAGGAAGACAAATCATTACAATCGCCTCTTGCTATGCTTTATTATGAATATTATTCTAATAAAGAAGAAGTAGAAAACTTTATTGCAGAAAATAAACATAAGTTACAATGTGTGGTTTCTAAGAACCATATTGCTTTTGGAGAAACGCAAAACCCTAACCTGTGGGACTATGCTGACTCGAAGGATACTATTGAATTTTTAGTAAATTAATCGATAAATTCATAAGCTCCAATATCAGGATTATTTCTAGAATTACCTTCAATATCAGTTGAGATAGAAGTGTTTGTGCCAGCATCAATACACGGGGAATCTTCGGTTAAATGAAAATTTCTTTTGCTTTTATCTTCAAAATCAGAATTCTCATTTTTAATGATATTGATATAATTTGTTGTATTTGTATTTATATTGGGATCAATTTTAATTAGGCAGTGGACAAAAGTGTAATTGAAAATACCACTATTATTTTCTTGAAATTCAATTTCAGTAGTTAAATTACCATCTATGATACAGTTAGTAAAGTTAACACTATTTAGATCTCTTATATGCAAGATTCCATTAATATCCTCGTAATAGTTGTTAAGTAGAATTGAAGGTGTACTTCTATTAGTATTTAATAAATCCAAGAAGTTCGCAAAAGTGCAATGAGTGAAGTTGTAATTACCACCTATATTACAAACTATAGTGTATTGTCCACAATTACTCACTACCGAGTTATTTACTTGCAAATTTGCTCCTTGTCCTAAGATACCAATAGCAGACATATTCTCAATAATACAATTATTAATGACTGCAGTTGGATTATTATTTACTACTGTATCGGCATGTATACCAATTGTTCCTTCCATAATCTTGACATAATTAAACTCATTATTTATGCTACCTGGCATTAACCAGATTCTGTCCCATTGACCTGGAGAATCTTCATACCAAGAATCTAATCTATCTCCTTGGAAAACAACCTCATTACCCAATTGTCCATTTACTTTTATAGTTCCACCAGCTAATACAGAGAAAGGATTACCTACCAAAATACCAGAATTTTTATGTAAATAAACTTTTGTTCCTTCATTTATTAAAAGCTGACATCCAGCATCTACAATTACATATCCATAAATTACATGTGGCTTGTCATTGCTCCATACTTCATTACAATCCAATTCGTGATACCAAAAACGCATAGTATCTTCTCCATCATAAAATTCTCCAAATGTGTTAGCAGTATGGAAATAAGCATCCTGTCCGTATGCAACTAAGTCAATTTTTTGGATTTTTCCGCCAGTGTTAAACTCTAAATTTGCATTGGTAATTAAAGGAGAATTTTGTTCATTTGGGTTAATTCTTACTTCTAAAAAAATAAAGATACTATCATTTCCAGGAATTTCTATATTTTTTACATCATTAGATGAGACCCCATCTACATTCATTGCGTAAAACTGCATATCTTCTCCTGTAATCTTAATATTCGTTTGTACATGAAAATCATTATTGTTGTAGACTTTCAAATGATGGGTTATGGAACCAACTGTGGTAAAAATTGTATCAAAAAGAATAGTGTCATTTGAAAAGTGCAAGGTAGCTTTCTTATCTGATAGAATAGTATCTTTCTTACAAGAGAATAAGCATATCAGTAATAAAAAAGCGATACTAAATATCTGTGTTCTTTTCATCCTGGCAAAGATAATTAGTTAATTCAGAATACATTTGTCTTATCAAACAAAAAAAAAGAAATTTAATTATATATTCTGGTAAAACTTTTTAATTTTGCAGCCCAATTAATTTAAAGAAAAAATGAAAAAAGGAATACACCCAGAGGATTATAGATTAGTTGTGTTTAAAGATACTTCTAACGATTTTGCATTTTTAACGCGTTCTTGTGCACCAGCCAAAGAAAATATAAAATGGGAAGATGGTAAGGAATATCCGCTTGTAAAAATGGAGATATCTTCAGCTTCACATCCTTTTTATACTGGAAAAATGAAATTGGTAGATACGGCTGGTAGAATTGATAAATTTAAAAATAGATATAAGCATTTAAAGAAATAAGTAACTTTTTTGATATTTAAAAAACCCTGCACTAATAAGTGTGGGGTTTTTCTTTACATTTGTATTTTATTATTTTAAGATGAATATTATACTTTTTGACCATAACAGAGAATCATTTTTACCTTTAACTTTCACTCGTCCTATTTCCAATTTAAGAATTGGTATTGTCACGATTAAAGAAAAATGGGAATATTATTTTGATACTATTAGCGTAAAAACTGAAGATTATTTATCTGAAAAATTCCCAATACAAATTTCAGATGAGAACCTTTGGATTAATGCACAAGCTCTTCCAAATCAGGAATTAGTAGATGAGATTCATACTTTACAAAATGGAGATGTGTTAATAAGAAATGATATTCCTATTGCATTCTTATCAGAGCAGTTTAATACCGAAAAACTTAATAAAAAAGACATAAGTTCTGATTTTACTTTTATCGAAAATATCTGGGAGATATTTAGTTTGAATGGAGAGGAGATAAATAATGATTTTAATAAGATAACTAAAGGTAGAGAATCTCAAAATCTTGGAGAATTTGATATAAAAATTGGAGATTTTCCTCTTTTTATTGAAAAAGGAGCTAAGATAGAATGTAGCTTTATTAATTGTGCTAAAGGGCCTGTTTATATTGGTAAAGATGCGGAAATTATGGAAGGATCTTTTATAAGAGGACCTTTTGCAATGTGTAATAATTCTGTACTTAAGATAATGACTAAAATTTATGAGGGAACTACATTAGGTCCGTATTGTAAAGTAGGTGGTGAGGTTAACAACTCTGTATTTCTTGGATATTCATCAAAGGCCCATGATGGTTTCTTGGGAAACTCTATAATTGGTGAATGGTGTAATTTGGGTGCTGACACCAATACCTCTAACCTCAAAAATAATTATGCAACAGTCAAGTTATGGAGTTATGAGAAAGAGCGATTCAATAATACAGATCTTCAGTTTTGCGGATTAATAATGGGAGACCATAGTAAATGTGGAATTAATACAATGTTTAATACTGGAACAATAGTTGGTGTGAATACTAATATTTTTGGTGCTGGTTTCCCAAGAAATTTTATTCCATCTTTTTCTTGGGGAGGAGCTTCCGGTTTTTCCACTTATAAAACTGAAAAAGCATTTGAGGTTGCTAAAATTGTGATGAATCGTAGAAATAAACCTTTTAATGAGATGGAAAAAAATATTTTATCTCATGTATTTGAACTGACAAAATCATACAGAAACGATAAATAACTGCCAATTTCTCTTTTTGGCATACTTTTTGCAATACTATGAATATATGTGAAAAGTAGAATTAGCATGACAGATTGTCAAAATAAATATTATGAATAAAGACAAATTACGATTTAAAACATTATCCTTATCCGAACTTATTGAAGAAGAATCTGATTTTTTCCCCCTTTTGAGTCAAGAAGATGAAGACAAGATAGATAAAGAGGAAACACCTAAAACTTTACCTATTCTCCCTTTGAGAAATACGGTATTATTTCCAGGAGTTATTATTCCAATCACAATTGGGAGAGATAAAGCAATTAAGTTAATTAAAGATACTTATAAAGACAACAGAATAATTGGTGTTTTGGCTCAAAAAGATCCAAATATTGAAAGTCCTAAAAAAGAGGATTTAAATAGTATTGGAACAGTTGCTCATATCCTAAAGATGTTAAGGATGCCTGATGGAAATATAACAGCCATTATTCAGGGAAGAAAAAGGTTTGAGATTGAAGAATTTGTGCAAACAGATCCTTATTTTAAAGCAAAGATAAATCGTTTAGATGAGAAAAGACCAGAGAAAAACAATAAAGAATTTGGGGCTTTAGTTGATTCAGTAAAAGATTTAGCACTGCAAATTATTGAGGAATCACCGAATATTCCAACAGAGGCAACAATGGCTATCAAAAATATAGAAAGCCCCTCTTTTGTCATAAACTTTGTAGCATCAAATATGAATATTAGTTTAGCAGAGAAACAAATTTTATTAGAGGAAATAGATTTAAAAGTTCGCGCAAATAATGCCTTAGGATTCTTGACAAAAGAGTTACAAATTCTGGAAATGAAAAATGAGATTCAATCCAAGGTGAGAACGGATTTAGATAAACAGCAAAGAGAGTATTTCTTGCATCAGCAGATGAAAGCAATTCAAGAAGAATTAGGTGGAGCAGGATCTGGACAAGAGATAGAGGAAATGCGTGTAAGAGCAAAAGTAAAAAAATGGAGTCAAGAAGTAGCAGAATCTTTTGATAAAGATCTGAAGAAATTGCAAAGAATGAATATTGGAATGGCAGATTATTCTGTACATAGAAGTTATTTAGAATTGATGTTAGATTTACCTTGGGATGAGTTTTCAAAAGATAAGTTTGACCTAAAAAAAGCAAGAAAAATTTTAGATAGAGACCATTTTGGTTTAGACAAAGTAAAGGATAGAATTATAGAGTTTTTGGCAGTTTTGAAATTAAAAGGAGATATGAAATCTCCAATACTTTGCCTTAGTGGACCTCCAGGAGTCGGAAAAACATCTTTAGGAAAATCGGTGGCAGAGGCATTAGGCAGAAAATATGTTAGGGTTTCATTAGGAGGTTTACGTGATGAGGCAGAAATAAGAGGACATAGAAAAACCTATATTGGAGCAATGCCAGGAAGAATTATTAAATCAATTAAAAAGGCAGAAACTTCTAATCCTGTGTTTGTACTTGATGAAATTGACAAAGTAACAAGAGATATTCATGGCGATCCATCCTCAGCTCTTTTAGAGGTGCTCGATCCTGAACAAAACGAGAGTTTCCATGACAACTATTTGGAATTAGGATATGATCTGTCTAAAGTTTTATTTATAGCCACAGCAAACTCATTAAATACTATTCAACCTGCTTTACTTGATAGAATGGAAATTATTGAAATGAGTGGTTATACTGTCGAAGAGAAGGTTTCGATTGCTAAAAAACATCTTTTACCAAAACAACTGAAAGAGCATGGTCTAACAAATAAGAATGTACAATTATCTAAGCAAGTATTAGAGAAAATAGTAGATGGATACACTAGAGAATCTGGTGTTAGAGGATTAGAAAAAATAATTAGTAAAGTGATTCGATATGCTGCAAAATGTATTGCCATGTTTCAAGATTATAATCCTAAGGTGAGCCTTCCTGAATAAGAAAAAATTATAGGTCCTTTAAAATTTCATAGAGATACATTAATAAATAATGAAGTATATGCAGTTCCTACACGTTTGGCTTGGACAAGGGAAGGAGGACATATCCTTTATATAGAATCAAGTT
>CAYZIA010000014.1:3569-23135 GCA_964478325.1 uncultured Weeksellaceae bacterium | reverse complement strand
ATTAGAAACTTTCTGAGTTCTTGTTGAAAAACTATAACTAATATAATTACGCCAACCCCAATAAATTGTCCTAAAATCTCACTTAAAAGCTCCATATGAATGGCATCTACCAATTTCCAAAGCAAATAGATAGAAGTGAGACCAATAAAGATATTGATTGCCACTGTCCCTTTTACCAATTTGTATAATTGATAGATCAGAATAGCAACTAATACAATATCAAAAATACTTATGAGATCGAATTCTATGAAATCAAATAAATTCATTTTTTACAACTTTTGGCGAAATTAACAATTTTAATACATTCCACTGCTTGTTTTACATCATGAACTCTCAAAATATTTGCACCATTTTGTAATGCTACTACATTTGCTATTGTTGTTCCATTTAGTGCATATTCTGCTTTTGTATCTAGTATACTATATATCATTGACTTTCTTGATATACCAACTGTAATTGGAAATCCGTATTTTTTGAATTTCTCTAAATTATTTAATAACTGATAATTATGTTGTAAATTTTTCCCAAAACCAAAACCAGGATCAATTATTATTTTTTGAAATCCTTTATTTTTCAATTGCTTGATCTTTTTTTCAAAAAAAATCAAAATATCATCTACTACATTTTTGTATTGTGGATCTTCTTGCATTACCTCAGGTGTACCTTGCATATGCATCATAATATAAGGAGCATTTAAATCTACTATTGTTTCAAACATTTCCTTATCCATTTCTCCTCCTGAGATATCGTTAATTATATCCGCTCCATTTATTAAACAAGTTCTGGCAATTTCAGCATTGTAAGTATCCACAGAAATAATAATATCAGGAAAATATTGTTTTATGTATGATATGGCTGTAAGTAATCGTTTTTTTTCAATTTCAAAATCAACAGGTTTAGCTCCTGGCCTTGAAGATTGCGCACCAACATCAATAATGGAGGCACCTTCTAAAAGCATTTTTTTGCATTTGTCAAGTATTTTATTTTTGGTAAGGCATTCTCCTCCGTCAAAAAAAGAGTCAGTAGTAATATTAAGTATTCCCATTACTTTTGCTGTTGATAAATCGAGTATTTTACCTTCTATATTAAAAGTATTCATTTGGAAAAGATGTATTTTTGGCTTATTAGAATATTATAAAATCTAATGAAAAAAACAATTACGCAATACGAGTCAATAATAGAAAATTGTGAGGACATTTTTGCAAAAAAACTAAAAGATTATGGAACGGCATGGAGAATTCTTAGAATTAGTTCCCTAACAGACCAAATTTTTATCAAAGCGCAAAGGATAAGAAGCATTGACGAAAAGGGAAGACAAAAAGTAAGAGAAGATATTAGCAATGAATATATTGGAATTATCAATTATTCTATTATTGGCTTAATTCAGATAGAATTAGGAGTATCCGAACACGCAGAAGAACTTTCTTTTTCCACTGCAATGGGTATGTTTTCTCAGTATTCTAATCAGGCAAAGAAATTAATGTCTGATAAGAATCATGATTATGGAGAAGCATGGAAAGAGATGCGAATTAGCTCACTAACGGATCTTATTTTACAAAAACTTTTGCGTGTAAAACAGATTGAGAATAATGAAGGGGAGACACTGATTTCTGAAGGAATTGATGCTAATTATTTGGATATGATAAATTATGCTGTTTTTGCTTTAATCAAAATAAAATGAAAATTTTAATATATATCTCAAGATTAATAGTTAGTCTTTTATTTATTATTTCAGGGCTGATAAAAGCTAATGACACAATAGGTTTTTCTTACAAATTAGGAGAGTATTTTGAAGTTTTTGGTATTGAATATCTTACCTCTTTTGCTTTAATATTTGCAGTAAGTATTTGTATTTCTGAGATACTACTAGGAGTAATGTTACTTATTGGAAGTCGAATAAAATTTACTACTTGGAGTTTGCTTTTAATGATTCTATTTTTCACTTTTCTTACCTTTTATTCGGCTTATTTCAATAAAGTAACTGATTGTGGTTGTTTTGGAGATGCCTTAAAATTGACACCTTGGGAATCTTTTTACAAGGATGTAGTCTTACTATTTCTTATCATAATAATATTTAAGAACCAAAATAAATTACAAGTATATTTTACTAAAAAAGTAGAAAATATAATTAATATTTTTGTGTTAATATTATGTATCTCTTTTGTCTGGAATACTTATTCGCATTTACCCAGCAAAGATTTCAGACCTTATGCAATTGGAGAAAATATTTTAGAAGGAATGTTGATTCCAGAAGATGCACCCCAAGATATATTCGAAGATATTTGGTACTATGAAATAAATGGAGAAAAGAAGAAATTTCTAACCGAGCAAGAGCCATGGAAAATAGAAGGGGCAAAATATATGGATAGAGAAACGAGACTTGTTCAAAAAGGATATGAGCCTCCTATTCATGATTTCTCTATTTCTAAAGATGGGGTGGATATTACGGACTCTATTTTGTCTGTAAAAAAGGCATATTTAGTAATTGCCTACAATATTCAAAAATCAGATGAGGATGCTAGCAAAGGCCTCAGTGATTTGTTTTTCGCTTGTAAAAAAAAGGGAATTACTTTTGTTGCGATTTCTGCTTCTTCTGATAAATTGATTGATGAATTTTGCTATGAAAACAATATTAAGTTTTCCTATCATTTTACGGATGAAACAACTTTAAAAACAATCATTCGATCCAATCCTGGATTAGTAAAAGTTGAAGAAGGAACAATTACAGATAAATGGCATTTTAATGATTTTCCATCTATAACAGATCTTACAAATTAAGTTGTGTTTCAATTTATAATAAAGAAAATTACTTATAGTCTATTGGTTCTTTGGGGTGTGCTTACTTTGGTTTTCTTTTTGTTTAATGTTTTACCTGGTGACCCTGCTAGAATGATGCTTGATCAAAGAGAGGATTCCGAACAACTTTTAATGCTGAAACAAAAATATGGATTTGACAAACCCATTGTTGAGCAATATTTTTTGTATTTAAATGATTTATCACCATTTTCTTTTCACAGCAAAAATAAAGATGCTTTTCATTTTATAGAATCAGAAAAATACAATTATACTTCTATTTTTGAAACCCAAAACTCAGCAATTGTTCTTAAGTATCCTTATCTTAGAGAATCCTTTGTAAAAAGAGGGAAATCTGTAACTTCCGTAATTACAGATACTTTTCCAAATACTTTTGTTTTGGCTTTCACTTCCATTTGCCTAGCGCTTTTTATTGGGATATTATTAGGAGTCCTTTCAGCTATTCTTAAGGATTCTTTACTAGACAGGTTGGTTTTGTTCTTTTCTGTTTTAGGTATGTCTGTTCCTTCTTTTTTCTCAGCTATTTTGTTTGCTTGGATCTTTGGTTTCTTGCTTGCCGATATCACAGGATTATCCATGACGGGTAGTTTGTATGAAGTTGATAATTATGGAAGAGGGGAGTTTATTAATTTGAGAAATTTGATTTTACCTTCCATTACTTTGGGTATTAGACCACTTTCTGTAATCGTACAACTTACCAGAAACTCTCTTTTAGATGTGCTGAGAATGGATTATATGAGAACAGCGACGGCTAAGGGTTTGAGTAAATTTATAGTTCTTTTCAGGCATGGATTACGTAATGCTCTTAATCCTGTGATAACGGCAGTTTCTGGTTGGTTTGCATCGATGCTTGCTGGTGCAGTATTTGTAGAATATATTTTTGCATGGAATGGAATAGGTAAGGAAATAGTAGATGCTCTTAATAATTTAGATTTGCCAGTTGTGATGGGGGCTGTTTTATTTATTGCTACTATATTTGTTGTTATAAATATAGTGGTAGATATTATTTACAGAATTTTAGATCCAAGAATTAGAATTACATAATATTATGAGAAAAAATATTGTAGCTGGAAATTGGAAAATGAATCTTAAACAAGAGGAAGCTTTGGTTTTGGTTTCAGATATTTTAAGCCAAATGTCAAAGTATGTTAACACTGAAGTTGTATTTGCTCCCTCTTTTTTGTATTTATTTAAAATAGCAAAAATGTGTAGTGATTTTGAAAATGTAAAAGTTGCAGCACAAAATTGTAGTAAAGAAGAGAAAGGAGCTTTTACTGGAGAAGTTTCATCTCAAATGATTAGCTCATCAAATGGAGATTATGTAATAATTGGTCATTCGGAAAGAAGAGAATATTTTACAGAAACAAATGCAGATTTGGCTGAAAAAGTAAATAGAGCATTAGCTAATAATTTAAAAGTAATCTTTTGTTGTGGAGAAAGTTTAAGACAAAGAAAAGATGAGATACATTTTGAGTGGATAAAAAAGCAACTCTCAGAAGGGTTATTCCATTTATCAGTAAAAGAATTTGCGAATATTGTGATTGCTTACGAACCCATTTGGGCGATAGGAACTGGGATTACTGCAACAAGTGAACAAGCCCAAGATATGCATCAATTTATTCGGAATTTTTTAAACGAAAGATATGGAAGTGAGATTGCTGAGAATACTTCTATTTTATATGGAGGAAGTTGCAAACCAACAAATGCGAAAGAGTTATTCTCTCAAACGGACATTGATGGAGGATTAATTGGAGGAGCATCTTTAAAGTCAGATGATTTTCTGTCAATTATCAATTCATTTTAATGAATTATATAGAAATTGATATCTCTTTATCTGAGAAGAGTCCTTTTACTGATATTATCACGGCAAAATTAAATGAAATTGAGTTTGAAAGTTATCAAGAAACAGAATATGGTTTACAAGCTTATATTCAGAAAAAATCATTCAATGAAGATTTACTGAATAATGCTTTCTCGATTTTAAAAAATAAAGTAGATTTTAGTTTTAAAATCACAGAAATTAAGCAACAAAACTGGAATTTTAAATGGGAGAGTAGTTTTCAGCCTGTAATCATCAATGAAAAGTGTATTGTACGCGCTAGTTTTCACCAACCAATTGATATAGAATTCGAGATCATCATTACACCAAAAATGTCTTTTGGAACAGGGTGTCATGCTACTACTTTTTTAATGATGAATAAGATGTTTAATTTAGATCTTGTAAATAAGAATATTCTTGATATTGGAAGTGGAACTGGTGTGCTTTCGATTTTATCAGAAAAGTTAGGAGCAAGGAATATAGTAGGACTTGATATTGATAATTGGGCTTTTGAGAATGCAAAAGAGAATAAGAAACTTAATAATTGCAATAGAATAAGTTTTGAGATCGGTGATGTTTCCAATATAGAAAATAAGAGGTTTGATGTTATTTTAGCGAATATAAATAGGAATATAATTCTAAAAGAGATAGAGATCTATTCTGCTTTGTTAAATTCTGGAGGGGATATGTTGTTAAGTGGTTTTTATACTGATGATGAATCTTTAATTTTATCGAAAATAGAAACACTAAATCTAAATTTTCAAATGAAGACACAAAAGGATAATTGGTTATTATTGCATTTACAAAAATGAGAAAATCAATACTTTTTTTAAGTTTTCTTCTTTACTTTAGCAGTAGTTTTAGTCAAGATAAAAAGAAAAGATTGGCTGAATTTTCAGAGGAAATACCATTATTTTTAGAAGAAATAAATGATTTTCTCAGTTCCAAAAAGAATAAAGATTTGTCAAGGGTTTTTTCTCAGTTTGAAGAAAATATAAATACCCAAAAATTTGACTCTAAAAGTATTAAGAAGATTATTAGAATCTCTAATAAGATGCTTGAAAAACGATTAAGGGCAATTCCTCATTTTTCTAATTTTTTAAAAACTATCAATCAGTTTGCTTATCAGCAAAGTGCAATTCCAAAATTTTCTAATTGGCTAAATGTAGTAGACAATTTACTAGAAGAGTCTACCACAAAAAGATTAATATTATACTTTACCTTTACTAATAATTTTATTTCTTCTGGAATGCTTAGAGAATCTAGGGGAGCAAGTTGGTATTGTTCTTCAACTGATTATATTTTTGATATAGAGTTAGGACATCCTTTTTTGTCTTTTGATAAAGAATTTGACCTAAGTTGCTCAGCAAAAGGAAGTACTATCTATGTTTATAAAACAAAAGGAAGATATTGGCCTTTAACTTATAAATGGGAAGGTAAAGGAGGTGTAATCAATTGGCAAAAAGTAGCTTTAGATGAAGATTCAGTTTATGCTATTTTGGCTAATTTTAGGATTGATCTAAAAAAAGATCAGATAAATGCAGACTCTGTTTTATTCTACAATAAATATACTTTTAGTAAACCTATTATTGGGAATCTAAAACATAAAATTGATGTAGGAGGATATGATATGAAAAGTAGTTATCCGTATTTTAAATCAAAAAGTAAAGATGTGGTTATTGCTGAGATTTTCCCTGATGTAGATTACAAAGGAGGTTATATTTTAAAAGGGAAAGAATTTATTGCAGATGGTGGTGATTATGCTGAGGCAAAAATAATATTAAAAAGAAATGGTAAGCCTATTATTATTGCAAATGCTAATCGTTTTAGTATTGGAAACAATAAGATTTCTTCTCCATTGGCAGCAGTAAAAATATTTTTTGATACAGACTCTATATATCATTCATCTCTCAAATTTACATATTCCAACTCTCAAAGAAAATTGGAGCTTTACAGAAAAAGAAATAGCGTTTCTGAAAGTCCGCTTATTAATACCTATCATCAATTAGCTATGGATTGCGAACTTTTAGAATGGAATATTGATAATGATATGATTTTCTTTGGGTCATTACCTGGAACCGCCTTTTCTGATGTATATTTTGAATCAACTAATAATTATTTGGAAGCTAAATATCAGCAATTACAAGGTATAGATAGAATTCATCCACTAATTTTGATTAGAAATTACATAAAAGATAAGGGAGAAGAATTATTCTTTGTAGAAGATTTTGCTAGACATGCTGGATATCCTCTTTCCCAGATTAAGTCTTATCTTACCAATCTTTCTAGTAAAGGATTTGTATATTATGATTATGGAGAGCAAAGAATTAAAGTATTAACAAAGCTTCATAATTACTTACAAGCAAAATCTGGGAAAGGAGACTATGATGTAATCTCTTTTAAATCTCAGATTCTAGCAAATAATAATGCTAAAATGCAAATAAATTCTGCATTAAACCTCAAGACAAAAGATTTGAATGTATTAGGTGTTCCTGAGATTATCTTATCCGATTCTCAAAAGGTGTATATGTTTCCAACTGGCGGAAGAATTATTATTAAACAAAATCGAGATTTCGTTTTCTCTGGACAAATTGTTGCTGGAAATGGAAGATTTAATCTTTTTGGTAAAGATTTCTATTTTCATTATGATAGCTTTTGGGTAGATTTAAATAAGATTGATTCAGTTCAATTATCAGTTCCATTAATACCTATTCAAAGGGATATATATGGGGACGAAATGTTAACAAAAGTGAAGACTATAATCGAGGCAGTTACTGGTGATCTACAAATTGATCACCCTAATAATAAATCGGGTTTAAGAAAGGATAGCTTCCCTGGTTATCCTATTTTTAGAAGTTATGAAGATTCTTATGTATATTATGATAAGAAAAATATTTATGATGGGGTGTATAATAGAGATAGGGTTTCCTTTCATTTACAGCCATTTGAGATTGATAGTTTAGAGAATTTTACCGGTAAAGGATTATGGTTTGCAGGGACTTTCGAATCGGCTGGAATTTTTCCTATTTTTAATGACACATTGCGACTACAAAAAGATTATTCGCTTGGATTTAAGAGGCAAACTCCAAAGGATGGATTTGATGTGTATGGTGGTCAAAGCAAGTATTTCAGTGAAATTCAAGTTAGTCATAAAGGGATAAAAGGAAGTGGACAATTGGAGTATCTTACTTCTAATTCTATATCTGATAATATTTTATTTTTTCCTGATTCCATAAATTTACATACAAAGCAATTTAACTTATTAGCTGTAAAAGAAGGAATTGAATTTCCTGAAGTAAAAAATACTAGTACTTATGTTCATTTTGAGCCTTATAAAGATGTAATGAATATTTATAAAAAACAAAATGAGTTTAGTTTTTATGATAGTATAGCAACTTTTGACGGAAATATTGAATTGCGCCCTACTGGACTTACAGGTGGCGGAATTATGAAATTAGAAAAAGCAGAAGTGATTTCCAATTTTTTTATATATAATGCAGTATTCTTCAATGCAGATACTGCTGATCTGGTAGTAAATGCTGATAATATTGGAGGTATTGCTTTCGAATCAAAGAATCTTAGAACATATATTGATTTAGAGGATAAAATAGGTAGGTTCTATTCTAATGGAGAAGAGTCTTATGTTCAGCTTCCGGAAAACCAATACATCTGCTATATTGATAAGTTAAAATGGGATATGCAGAAGCAGTTTCTAGAATTAGGGGAGACTTCTGAAACAGCAAAAGGCACTGAATTTGTTTCTTCTCATCCATTACAAGATTCTCTAAGTTTTTTTGCTAAGACAGCATATTATAGTTTAAAAGATTATATAATTCATGCTGGGGGGGTAGCCAAAATTGAAGTGGCTGACGCAACAATATTCCCAGATTCTGGAAAAGTAGTTGTGGAGAAAAAAGCAAAGATACGTACTTTAGAGAATGTAACAGTAAAGGCTAACAACTTAACTGAATATCATATTTTTAAAAATGCAAGTATTACTATTTTATCTAAAAATCAATATCAGGGTTCTGGAGAATACACTTATAAAGATGAATTAAATAAGGAACAAAAGATCTTTTTAAATGAAATAAAAGTAAATGAAAATATAATAACAACTGCTAAAGGAAATGTTGATGTAGAGAATTCATTCAAATTAGGAGCTAAATTTAGCTTTAAAGGGAATGTTAACTTAATCTCTGAAGACAAATACTTGACTTTTGATGGCTATTTTAAAATAGATCATGAATGTTCTTTTATGCCAATTGAATGGGTCAGATTTACATCTGAGATTGCGCCAGATAATATTATTCTTGAATTGGATTCAGTAGTTGTAAATGATGATGATGAACGTTTAACGGCAGGACTTATAATGGCTACAGATTCTACTAATATTTACTCTACATTTTTGAATCGTAAAAAAAGAAATATGGATGTTGAATTAATTTCTGCTTCTTACTTTTTGTATTACGATAAAGATGAATTAGCATTTGTAGTCAGTGGATACGACACACTTTCCAATGTTTTTCGGCTTTATGATAAGAAGTGTAAAACAAAAGGGAATGGTTTAATGGATTTAGGGATAAGCTTGGGAAGAATTGATATAGAAACGGCAGGTTTTGTGGAGCATAATATTTTATCTGATAAAGAGGAATTACGTCTATTTTTTTTATTAGACTTTTTCTTTTCAGAGAAAGCGCTTGAAATAATGGCTGAAGATATCTTTTTATCTCCAGGAATTGAGAATTTTGATTTTGAAAGTGAATTTTATGGCAAAACTTTAGGAAGAATTGTAGGGAAAGAAGAGACCGAGATGTTGCTTCTAGATATGGAAACAAGGGGAGAATTTGTAGAATTTCCAGATGACTTAAATCATACTTTTAGTTTTACCGATTTACAATTGAAATGGGACAAAAAGGAGAAATCTTTTATTTCTGAAGGAAGTATCGGCTTAGGAAGTATGGGTGAATATCAACTTAATAGTTATTTGAATGATAGTTATATCAAAATTAAAAAAGGAAGAAATAATGATATCCTGACAATTTTTCTAGTAACAGAATCTTATGAGTATTATTATTTTAATTATAAATCAGGTGTGATGCGAGCAAGATCTTCTAATCCAGCTTTTAATGAATCTATCCAGGAGTTGGGAGAAGGAAAGCGCAAAGCACCTCATAAAGGAGGAATTCCAGCATTTCGATATCAAATAGCTCCAGAGCAATCAGTTGATCGCTTTATAAAAGAAATGGAAAAAAGGCAATAATTACTATATTGTGACCCTTTAAATGTTAACTATCGAAAACATATTATTCTTATTACTTGCCTATATGATTGGGGCATTTCCCTCTGCTGTTTGGTTGGGTCGAACTTTTTATAGTACAGATGTAAGAGAATACGGAAGTGGAAATGCAGGAGCGACAAATACTTTCAGGGTTTTAGGCGCGAAAGCAGGCACACCTGTTTTGCTACTGGACATTTTAAAAGGATGGATATCTGTTAATCTTTTTTATTTTATTACGGATAATCAGCTAATACCTGAAGAAAGTTCTTTTGAACTTAAATTAGCGTTTGGTATTGCAGCAGTTATTGGTCATTTGTTTCCTTTATATACTGGTTTTAGAGGAGGAAAAGGTATAGCTACAATGCTTGGCTTTATGATTGGAATTTATTGGCAAGCAGCTTTACTTTCGGCCTTAGTTTTTACAATTATATTTCTTATTAGCAGATATGTTTCTTTAAGCTCTATTATTGCATCTTTGGCTTTTCCTATTATCGTAATTCTTATTTTAGGGATGAATAATACCAATACTTCTTTAATCATATTTTCTATATTTGTACCCATTCTCTCGTTAATAACTCATCAAAAAAACATTGAAAGACTAATAAGACGAGAAGAAAATAAAGCTAAATTTGGTAAAAAATAAACTATGAAACAGAATCCCCATTTCTCACCAAAAGGAAAGAAGCAGGAAGTTGATCAAAAAAGCTTAGTGTTGTTTAATGATGATTTTAATAGTTTTAATCATGTAATCGATTGTCTTATTGCTATTTGTGAGCACGATCCAATCCAAGCAGAACAATGTGCTGTGATTACACATTTCAATGGAAAGTGTAAAATTAAAAATGGAAACCCAAAGGATTTGCTTTCTTTTAAAAATGATCTTCAGCATTACAATCTAGATGCAGAAATCATTTAAAAGTTTTACTAATATTTTTAGTTAAAGTATATTTGTTCCTCAAAATTTGGCTCTGTAGCTTAACTGGATAGAGCACCTGACTACGGATCAGGAGGTTGGGGGTTCGACTCCCTCCAGAGTCACTTTTTATTTTCTGCTAGATTGCTCCCTAGCAATATCTCTTTTTTGGTCTTTTTCTTTAATACTTTCTCTTTTATCGTAAATCTTTTTTCCCTTTGCTAAAGCAATTTCCAATTTTGCTATTCCTTTTTCATTAATAAACAAACGGATAGGTATTATTGCCATTCCCTTTTCTTTTACTTTACCTATCATTTTACTAAGCTCTTGCTTGTTTAATAGTAGTTTTCTTTGTCTTTTTGGCTCGTGATTATTTTGTCCGCCATTGCTATATTCCGCAATATGCAGGTTTTTTACAAAGAGTTCATTATCAATAAAAACACAATGCGCATCCGAAATACTAGCTTTATTATCACGGATTGACTTTATTTCAGTGCCGAGCAGCATTATTCCAGCAACATATTTATCAATAAATTGATATTCGAATGATGCTTTTCTGTTTTTGATATTTACCTTAGATGACATGATTGCAAATGTAGTAAAAGAAAATGTGTTGATGTGATGATAACTTAACTTGACAATTAATTACTAAACTAATATATTATTATATCAGATAATTATCCTAAAGCTACATCTAAGCACATCATTACAATAAATCCGGCTATTAATCCCATTGTAGCAAGGTCAGTATTTCCACCTCTTTGGCTTTCGGGTATTACTTCTTCTACTACAATAAATATCATAGCGCCTGCTGAAAAGGCTAAAGCATATGGTAGAATTGGAAGAACTGTCATGACTATTAGAGCTCCGATTACTGCAAATATAGGCTCAACAATAGCTGATAATTGCCCCCATTTCCAAGATTTCCATCTGCTTGCACCCATTCTTCTTAAGGGCATAGAAACTGCAAATCCTTCTGGGAAATTTTGAATACCTATTCCAATACCTAAAGCAATTGCGCCACCTATTGTGAATACTGAATGACCATCCATTCCTAATAGTTCAGGATTTGCAAGCGCTCCAAATGCAACACCAACAGCTAATCCTTCTGGTATATTATGTAAAGCAATTGCTAATACTAATAATACAGTTTTTTGCCAGTTGGTTTCTATACCTTCAGCTTCTTCTCTTTTTGAAAATATGTGTAAGTGTGGGATAATTTTATCTAGTATATATAGAAATAAGGCTCCTAAGAAAAACCCAATTGCTGGTGGAAGCCATACTGGCATGGTGCTTAATCCCATTTCATTTTGCATTTCTACATAAGCTATTGAAGGAGAAAGAAGAGACCAAAAACTTGCGGCAATCATTACGCCTCCAGTAAACCCAAGCGCAGCATCTAGAATTTTACGATTTGATGAATTAAATAAGAATACTAATGCTGCTCCTAGTGCAGTTAATCCCCAAGTAAAAATCCCTGCGTATAGTGCTTGTAGAATAGGGGGTTGAATAATAAACCATTTGTAGATTTCGTAATTTTCCATTTTAATTATTAATTTTTTATAAGAAGCACGCAAAACTATATTATAATATGTTTAAAAACTAATATGGCTGTAATTATTTTCTAAATGATTTTTTATGCCTGTTTTTTTTCTGTTTCATTTAGCATATAATTTACTTTTGTAAACAAATTAATTGAAATTAATTAGATTATATTTATTATGGAAATCAATATTCACAGAACTAGGAATAAGAATCTTAAAATCAGGTATTTATAGATTTAATATTAAGCTATTATTTCGGTTATAATTTGTAGAAAAGATAGGTTTTGTAGCTATATTAAAACTTTTTTGTAGTTTTGGAGTTTACTATTGTAACTTATTAAGAAATGCATACAAGACTTAAAAATTGGATGGAATCAGAAGGATTAAAATCTTCAGCATTGGCGGATAATATTGGTGTAAATAGAGCTACAATTTCTCATATACTTTCAGGCCGCAATAAACCAAGTATTGATTTTTTTCAAAAACTATTAAATACATATCCCAACTTAAATTCAAATTGGCTAATAACAGGAATTGGCTATATGCACACCAAAAAAGAAACTAAAGAAGTTAAAGTATCTAAGAAAATAGGGAAAGTTGTAGTATTTTATAATGATGCTTCATTTGAGGAAGTAAATTCTTAAATTCTGACTTCATTTTCTATTTTTGCATAAAAATCTTACATGTATAAAATAGTTCGTTTCTTTTTATTTCTTTTCAAACCTGAATTTATTCATCATATTTCCTTTAAATTAATCAAGTTTGGAGCAATTATACCTGGAAAAATGTGGGCTTGGCGTTTATTATTTAAAGTTACTAATACTAGACTAAATAGAGAGGTTTTTGGACTAAAATTTGACAATCCTGTTGGTTTAGCTGCTGGTTTTGATAAAGATGCTAAGCTATTTAATGAGTTAGCTTCTTTTGGCTTTGGATTTATTGAGATAGGCACGATTACTCCATTGCCTCAAGATGGAAATCCTAAACCAAGACTATTTAGATTAAAGGAAGATGATGCAATTATTAATCGTATGGGATTTAATAATGAGGGGATTGAGGCTGCTGTTGCTAGGCTTAGAAGAAAAAGATCTAATATTATTATTGGAGGAAATATTGGAAAGAATAAAGTAACACCAAATTCAAAAGCAGTAAGTGATTATGAGATCTGTTTTGAAAAGCTTTTTCCATATGTGGATTATTTTGTGGTGAATGTAAGCTCCCCAAATACTCCAGGATTGAGGGATTTACAAGAAAAAGTACCATTAACAAGGTTGTTGAAGAGATTGCAAAAACTCAATATTCAGAAAGAAAAAAGAAAACCAATTTTATTAAAGATTTCACCTGATTTAAGTCAAGAACAATTAGATGATGTCATAACAATTGTTGCTGACACTAAAATTGATGGGGTGGTAGCAACTAACACAACAATTAGTAGAAATGGTCTTAAAACTAAGTTAGAAATGATTGATAATGGAGGTTTGAGTGGTAAACCAGTTAGAGATCGCTCAACTGAGGTAATAAGATATTTGACAGATAAATCGAATAAAGCATTCCCAATTATTGGAGTGGGAGGTATACATTCTGCGGAAGATGCGATAGAGAAACTAGATGCAGGAGCAATACTAATACAATTATACACTGGCTTTATTTATGAAGGACCTGGGTTAATAAAAAGGATAAATAAAAAGATTTTAGAGAAATCTGACCTATAAATTTGTTGTTAGTAGTATTAGCATAAAAAACTAAATGATAAAAATAATAGAATGTCCTAGGGATGCCATGCAAGGAATACCTGAGTTTATTCCTACGGAAAATAAAATAGCATACATAAATCAACTATTAAGAGTAGGATTTGACACCATTGATTTTGGTTCTTTTGTTTCTTCTAAAGTAATTCCACAATTAAGAGATACTGCTGAAGTTTTATCAGGATTAGATTTAAGCACTACTTCTAGTAAGTTACTTTCTATAATTGCAAATATTAGAGGAGCAGAGAGTGCTTGTAATTTTAAGGAGATTGACTATTTAGGATTTCCGCTTTCAGTATCTAATGAGTTCCAGAAAATAAATACCAATAAAAGTATAAATGAAGCACTTAATTCTATTGAAGAGATTCAGAATTTGTCGGTTAAAAACAATAAAGAATTAGTGATATATTTATCTATGGCCTTTGGAAATCCTTATAAGGAAAATTACCATCCAGATATAGTTGCAGGACTGACAGAAGAACTGAATAACTTAGAAGTAGGTATTGTTGCGCTTTCGGATACAATAGGAGTTTCTAATCCTGTAAATATATCTGCTTTATTTAATACTCTTATAAGTGAATATCCTACAATAGAGTTTGGGGCTCATTTTCATACGTACTCTGATAAATGGGAAGAGAAAATAGATGCTGCTTACCAAAATGGCTGTAAAAGATTTGACTCTACAGTAAAAGGATTTGGTGGCTGTCCAATGGCAAAAGATGATTTGGTAGGAAATATGCCAACTGAGAATCTAATTTCCTTCTTTAAAGCTAAAGGAATAGATCTTAGTTTAGATAACGTAGTTTTTGAGAGGATTGTTAATAACATGTCAACATATTTTTAGATTAGATTAATCATTCTTCTATCCTTATTATATTTTTGTCTGCTTACTTAGGTAATTAGAAATCAAATTTATTAATTTAATCATGAAAAGTTTATTATTTTTTTTATCTGTTATAATAGTTCAAGTATGTGCAGCACAAAATTATGTTTATCAAGTTTTAGTTTTAAATGAAGGTTATTTTGACTATACTTTAAATCAATCTATTGAACCAGTAACAATAGGAAGTTATAATCCAATATCTCAACAATATATTATTATTGATACTATACAGGGGGCAAGGTTTGCATCAGACTTAATAATTGATGATTATCATTTTTATGTTGCAGCCGACAATATGCTACATAAATATGATAAGAATACATATGATTTACTTGCCTCTACACAAATTGATGGAATACGTAATTTGGCTATTTGGAATGATAAAATAATAGTTACCAGAGGGGATTATGATAACACTACTTTCTTACCTATACTTTTTAATGCTTACTTACAAGTTTTTAATAAATCAGATTTAAGTTTATATTTAGAATTAGACACTGCAATAGGACCTAAATGGGCTACACAAAATTTAATTGTAGATGGGGATAATGCTTATGTTGTAATTAATAACGCGTATGAATGGGGTAATGAGAAAGGGATTATTGGAATTGTGGATCTTAATACTTTTTCTTATTTAAATGAAATTGATTTAGGTATTAATGGAAAAAATCCAGATAATATGGTTTTAGAAGACGATTATATTTATACAATAAATAATAAAGATTGGTCTAGTTCATCAATATCACAAGTCAGTTTACTTACTTATAGTTCCATAACTATTAATTTAGCTTCAACTTCTACAGGTTGCGGCACATCATGTCTCAGAGATGGGAAAATAAATTATCAGATCTCAGGTGACACATTACTTTATGAATGGGATATACTTACATTGCCTATTACAGGTACATCATTGGGATTAAATAAAAACTTTTATGATTTGTCCTATGATAAGATTAACAATTTACTATATGCAAGTTCAACAGATTATTCAACTTATGGTGATATTAATATTTATAATCAAAACAATTATTTAATTCATTCTTTTCAATGTGGAGTATCTCCTGGAACAATTGCATTTGATATAAGAAATGCAACTGGAATTCATGATATATTATTAGGAAATCATAAAAATAATGAGATATTATATGATCTTTCTGGAAGAATGATAACTCATGAATTAAATCTTACAGATGGTATATATATTAAGAATGGCAAGAAATTTTATATCAACAAATAATCTTTTAGGTTCTATTAGTATTTAATCTTATCACTTTCGTTAGCTTTGTCAAAATTTTTTTGATCATGAGATTTCTTAAATATTTTCTTCTCTTATTATTAGTTATTTCTGCTTGTAAAAAGGATGAACAAGAAGAACCGGTAGTAAATCTTCCAAAGAATTATGATAGTGGTATGTATATACTGACTGATCATGGGATCTCGTTTTACAACTATTTAGAGGCGGATACACTTAGAATGCTAACAGAAGATATTTTCAAAAAAGTAAATAATATAGATATTATTCAGCCAAGAAGTTTGCATATAAGTGGTAAACATGCATATATTATTGGTGATAAACTCTATATAGCAAATATGGAAACTTTCGGTAACGAAGGAATAGTTGATGATTTTTCTGATCCTATAAGTTGTAAAAAAGTAGATGAAGATAGACTTTATGTAGTAGATAAAGGTGATGCAACAGTCAAGATTGTTAATTTAAACACCCAAGAGGTGTTAGGTCATATTGAAACAGGAGATACTAGTACGCCAATTAATATTGTAGGAAGTTGGTATAGGGCTTTTGTGATGAATGGAGGGGGAGATGACTTTATTAATAGAGATAGTTCAATAGTTGCTATTGATTATTTTCAATCGGGAGTAGCAATAAATGATTTCTCTGGGAAGCTGAATGTTGGCTATAACCCTAGTAGTGCTGCTTTTAGCACGAATAATCTATGGGTGCTTTGTAAAGGAGTCTATAATACGCAAGATCCATCCAACAATACAGAATCAAGCATGTATAAGATTGCGCCTTGGAGTAATGTAATTGATGATGATAAAAGTTTAACAGATATTTATAATGCTGATAATTTAGCTATAAATAAATCTAAGTCTAGAATGTTTTTTTCCTCAACAGATGGAATTTACATGACGGATCTAACTATTTACCCTACTTTACATATCCCCTCAGTAGACGCTAGTTTTATAACTATAAATACTGAGCAAATAAATGATAGTACAAAAGTTGAATATTTGTATACTAATGATGCAAATCAAAGTGGAAAAGTTTTAAAATATGAAGCTTGGACAGGTGTGTTTGTTGAATCTATTGATGTTAATGGGAATGCATTAGAAGTTGTATTTTATTAGTTATTTTTATCTGAAGACAGTATTAATTCCACAAAATGATAAGGATGGATAAACAGGCTAAAACTATACCCATCCAATTAATCTTACTCATTTGCTCTTGGTAGAATAGCCATGAGATTATTGTAGAAAATAATACTACTCCAATATTAAGAATAGGAAAAACATAAATACCCCCTAGATTTTCTAATGCGAGCAATACAAAGTAAATACTAAAATAATTAGGTACTCCAAGTACTATGCCAGCAACTATATTTTTTTTAATAATTTTTTTTCTATCCCAAATTACTTTAATTAGTCCTACGCTAAAAGCAATAAAAAAAACAGTTACAATAAAGAGATTAAAATCAACTGTAGATGAAAGAAAATTATTCCGAATAGAATCAAGCCACATATCTAGTATTCCTGCTCCAAGAAATAAGATAATTGCTAATGTAGGTTTAGCAGTTTGTCCACTTTTTTTAAAAGTTAGATAAACAGAAATAATAGCAATTATTATTCCTAGAATTTTATACACTCCTATACTAGCATTTTGAAAAATAACAGCGCCAATTACAGGTATTATCAATGACATTTTTGAAGCCATAGAACTAATTGATATGCCTAATTTTTGAGTTGTAATAGCCATAATATTAAACATAACAATAAAGAATATGCCTAAAGCAATGGTTGAATAAAACCAATCTGTATTTATTAAGTTGTAAATATTATAATTTACATCTCCGATGAAAAGGGCTATAAGTGCTGCTGTTAAATAATTGAAAGTTATAGCTTGATGTGTATTGATATCTCTTTTTAAAAATTCCTTAAATACTAGGAACAAGATAGTAGTTAAAATAATAGTTAGAGATAACGCTATCATCTATTAGTAATAATTTCTAATGTATCGGTTCCAATTTTTCTTTCCAATATTATTTTTCCTTCAATAATTGGAGTTTTTAATCCTTGAGAAAATAATTTATTTGCTGTAAAAATTCTAGCCTCATCCCATATATTAGAATCAATAAAGGACTGTAAAGTTATGCTGCCCCCTTCAATTTTAACAGATTGAATATTTTGTTTATGTAATTCTTTTAATATCTTTTCTATCAAATAGTTAAAGTCAATTTTTATAAACTGATTAGTACCATTTTCTTCTGATTTTAGGCTATTAAAAATTATTGTTTTTGCATCAGAATTAAATAGATTTAAATCACCAGAAAGTGTTAAATTCTTGTCAATTATGATTCTAATTGGATTGCTTCCAGCAACTTCTCTTACAGTTAAAGATGGATTGTCTTTTTTAGCAGTAATTCTACCAATTAAAATTGCTTCTTCTTCTGCTCTCCATTTATGTACTAATTTCTTTGATTCACTAGAAGTCATCCAAAAAGGTTTATTTTGATTAAGAGGCGCCATAAAACCATCTTTACTTTCTGCCCATTTTAAGATAATATAGGGTCTTTTTTTCTCATGAAAAGTGAAAAATCTTTTATTTAACTCTCTACTTTCTTTTCCCAATACTCCTACAATTATTTCAATTCCTCTATTTTGCATTTTCTTAATCCCTTTTCCTGATACTTCTGAATAAGAATCTGCACATCCAATGACAACTTTTGGTATTTTACTCTCAATGATTAAATTGGTACAAGGCGGTGTTTTTCCAAAATGCACACATGGTTCTAAATTTACATAAAGAGTTGACTTTTTAAGTAAAGATTTATCTTTTACATTTTCTATAGCATTGACTTCTGCATGATCTTTACCATATTCTTGATGATATCCTTCGCCAATTATTTCATCATTAAAAACTATGACACATCCAACCATTGGATTAGGAGAAACATAACCCATTCCTTTTTTGGCTAATTCTAAACATTTTTTCATAAAAATCTCCCTGTTTTGCATGGCTCAAAAATAGCCAAATTATTACATTTGCCTTATGAAAATTAGCAATATTATATCATATTTTAAAGAAGAATTAGACGGTATTGCTGATCCAAGAGAAATTACGGTTTGGGCATATCTTGTTATTCAGCATCTTTTGGGCTTAAATAGAGCTGAAACTATTGTTTATTCGAATAAAGATATTTCAATCAAAAACTTTGACCATATACAACAGATAATTCATGAGTTAAAAGAAAACAAACCAATACAATATATTTTAGGTGAAGCAGAATTTCATGGTTTGAGATTTAAAGTAAATCAAAATACCTTAATCCCC
>CAYZIA010000014.1:0-3559 GCA_964478325.1 uncultured Weeksellaceae bacterium | reverse complement strand
ATCAATTAAGGGATTATTTCCAGAAATTAATCTGGAACCAGTACTTCCATTGGAAGAATTAAATTCTTCAAGTATTTTATTGGTGATTTCTTTAAGTCGGTTGGAGTTTGCAAACCCAAAATAATCGTTAGAGCAAAAGTCAATTAATTTGGATTTTAAAGGAAGATTTTAATTCAGTACTTGATATTGGAACTGGTAGTGGCTGTATTGCTATTTCATTAGCTAAATACTCTTCTGCAGAAATTGTTGCAATTGATAACTGTGAGAAGGCACTAGAGGTAGCTAAAGAGAATGCAAAATTGAATAAAGTAAATATTAAGTTTTGTACGCAAGATATTTTGCAAAGTACTGATTTATTAAGTTTGGATGTAGTAGTAAGTAATCCTCCTTATATTTTAGAATCTGAGAAACAGAATATGAAAGCTAATGTATTACAATATGAGCCACATTTGGCACTTTTTACACCTGATAAAGACCCTTTATTATTTTATAAAAAGATTGGGAGTTTAGCAGCAAAATCTTTAAATTGTGGAGGTAAATTATTTTTTGAGATTAATGAGCGATATGGGAATGAAATTTTGAAAATGCTAAGTGAGATTGGCTTTGTTGATATAGCGTTAAAAAAAGATATAAATGATAAGGATAGAATGATAAAAGCCATTTGGAAATAGTTATTTTTGATTAATTATTAAAATTATAAACAATGGAATATAAAAAAATAGAAAATAAGATAGTTTTCCGATTAGAGATGGGTGAAGGATTAATGGAGTCTACTCAAAGGATTGCAACTGCTGAAAATGTAAAGCTAGCATCTATAAATGGAATTGGAGCCTGTAGTAAAATTGAGATGGGGTATATTGATTTAAGTATAAAAGAATATGTCTTTAAAACTTTTGAAGGAAATCTAGAGATTCTTCAAGCTACTGGGAATATAACTTTGAAAGATGGAGAGCCATTCCCTCATATTCATATTAGTGTGGCTAATAATGAATGTAAAGCTTTTGGAGGGCATTTAAATGAGGCGACTATTTCAGCAACTTTTGAAGGAGTAATGCAAATAATTGATCATGAGATTCACAGAGAGTTTAATGAGGATTTAGGATTAGCACTTATGAATGTTTGCCCTATAAAATAAATGACTGATAAAGAACGTATATTGTTCTTACGAAAAGAGTTAACCAAGCACAATCATGCGTATTTTGTTCTGGATACTTCTTTAATTTCTGATTTTGAGTTTGATAAGTTATCGGTTGAACTTCAGCAATTAGAAGATAGAAACCCAGATTTGTTTGATGCTAATTCCCCAACACAAAGGGTAGGAGGTACTGTATTAAAAGAGTTTAAAACCATTAATCATAAATACAAAGTGCTCTCATTAGGAAATACGTATTCTTCTGATGATCTGTATGACTTTGATATAAGATTACACAAACTAACGAACGATGATTTTGAATATGTATGCGAACTTAAATACGATGGAGTTTCTATTAGTTTAACCTATGAGAATGGAACATTGTTACACGCTTTAACAAGAGGAGATGGCGAAAAAGGAGATGATGTAACAGAAAATGTAAAGACTATTAAAAGTATACCTCTAAGATTGAGTGGTGATTATCCTGCTAGCTTTGAGATTAGAGGTGAGATTTTCTTGCCAATTGCTAGTTTCGAACAAATGAATGAACAAAGAGAGAAAGAAGGCTTAGTGAAATATGCAAATCCAAGAAATACCGCTTCAGGAAGTTTAAAGTTACTAGATACAAAGGAAGTTGCTAGGCGGCCATTAGATTGTTTCTTATATTATCTATTAGGTGAAGATTTGCCAAGTAATAGTCATTATACAAATCTTCAAAAAGCAAAAGAATGGGGCTTTAAGATTCCCTCAGAGATAGAGAAATATAAGAATATAAATGAAGTCTTAGCTTTTATAAATAAATGGGATAGAGAACGGCATAATTTACCTTATGAGATTGATGGAATTGTTATCAAAGTTAATGATGTTAATTTGCAAGAAGAAATGGGTTTTACTGCTAAATCTCCAAGATGGGCAATCTCGTATAAATTTAAAGCAGAGCAAGTTTCAACAATTTTAAAAGAAATTACATATCAAGTTGGAAGGACTGGTGCAATTACTCCTCTTGCTAATTTAGAGCCAGTACAATTGGCAGGAACGACTGTAAAACGGGCGTCATTACATAATGCTGACCAAATTGCAAAATTGGATATACGTAATGGGGATAGAGTATTTATAGAAAAAGGAGGAGAAATTATTCCAAAAGTAGTGGGAGTAGAATTAAAATCTAGAGATTTATTCTCTCAACCAACAGTATATATTACTCACTGTCCATCATGTAATTATAAATTAGAACGAAAAGAAGGAGATGCAAAGCATTATTGTTTAAATGAAGAAGATTGTTCTCCGAAAATAAGAGGAAAATTTGAGCATTTCATTAGTAGAAAAGCTATGGATATTGATGGGCTTGGTGGAGAAAAAATAGAGTTATTAATAAATAAAGGTTTAATCTTTAAGCTTAATGATTTGTATAATCTAAAAAGAGAAGACTTGCTTACTCTAGGGAAAAAAGTGGAGAAATCTACTGATAATCTTTTATTAGCGATTGAAAGATCGAAAGATATACCTTTTGAAAGAGTATTATACGCTTTAGGTATTAGATTTGTTGGTGAAACAGTTGCAAAAATATTGAGTAAGAATTTTAAAACTATTGATGCTTTAATTATTGCAGATTTTGAAACCTTAGTTACAGTAGATGAAATAGGAGATAAGATTGCAGAAAGCTTAGTTGATTACTTTTCTTGTCAAAAAAATATTGATTTGATAAATAGCTTAAAAGCAAGTGGCTTGCAATTTGTTTCTATTAATAATGAAATTAAAAAGTCAAATAAATTATTTGGCGTTAGAATAGTTGTCTCAGGAATTTTTAGTGGATATAGCAGAGTAGAGTTAAAACAAATGATTGAAGACCACGGTGGAAAGAATGTAAGTAACATCTCAAAAAATACTACTTTTGTATTGGCTGGGGATAATATGGGTCCTAGTAAAAAACAAAAAGCTAAGGATTTGAGAATTCCTTTATTGTCTGAAGAAGAATTTTTATTAAAAATTAATTAATGCAATTCTTAGAAGATTTTAAACATAAAATAGGGCGTTGGGTTTTTCATAGAGATTTGAGAACAAACAAACGACTAAAAGAGGTAAGCAATTTAGAGAAATCAAAATCTATTGGGATACTATATGAAGCAACTAATCCTGAACAGATTAAAAAGATTGAACCATTTGTTAAATATTTTTTTGAATTAAAAAAGGATGTAAAGGCATTGGGTTATGTAAATAAAAAGAAGTTAGATAATTGTCATATACCAAAACTTAATTATGATTTTTTTTATTTGAAAGACCTTAACTGGTATTACAAGCCTCAAAACTATATCATTGAGAATTTTGTAAAAAAAGAATACGATATACTTATTAATTTATCTGATAGTAATTGCATTCCTATTAAGTATTTGGTTGCGAGTTCTTTAGCACATTTTAAGATTGGACAAT
>CAYZIA010000013.1:0-23734 GCA_964478325.1 uncultured Weeksellaceae bacterium | reverse complement strand
AGCTCAGAAAATATGGTAGCGTTCATTTTAGTATTTTCGCCAATTAAAACCTCAGATTCATGAATAAGATTGCAGTCTTTCCTGGTTCATTCTCCCCATTTAGTTTGGGGCATAAAGCTGTAGTGGATAGTGCTTTGAAACTATTTGATAAAATAATTATTGCTATTGGGAATAATCCAGAGAAAAATCACTACTTTTCTATTGAGAAAAGGCAAAAATGGATAAATGATATTTACAAAGATATGCCCAATATAAGTGTAGAGCAATATGAAGGGCTTACAGTTGATTTTTGTAAAACAGTAAACGCTAACTTTATTGTAAGAGGACTAAGAAATTCTCACGATTTTAGATTCGAGAGGAACATTGCGCAAATGAACAAAGAATTAAATGCAAAAATTGAAACAATCTTTATAATCACCCCTCCTGAACTATCACATATTTCTTCTACTATATTAAGAGATATCATTAAAAATGGAGGAGATATTAGTACATTTATTCCAAAAGAAATTACTATTTAATAATCAAAAAATAATTAAAATGAACCTGAAAAAAATAATAACTATTTTACTTGCAATCCTAATTCTTGCTTGCACAAAAACAGACCCTAATCAAGTTACAATAGCAGGAGAAATTACCAATCCAAAAGGAGAATCTGTAATTTTTAGCAATCCAGACTCTTCTTACTCCACGACTGCAAATGAAGATGGAGCTTTTACTATTTCTTTTAACTTAGATTCCGCAACTTATTTAAACTTTGAGCATGGAGTGGAACGAACTGCAATGTATGTAAAGCCTGGAGACAAAATAAAACTCAGTATTGATACAGAAGAGTTTGATGAGACTATAAAATATGAGGGAAGTGAGGAGTCCTCTTTTTTAGCAAAAGTATATTTACTGGCAGAAGAAAATGATTTTCTTGGAGAAGTATTGTATTTGAGTAATGTAAAAGAATATAAAGCAATCTTGAATACTTTTAAAAATGATATTTTTGAGGAATTTGGAGCAATTACAGATAGCACTTTTATTAAAGATCAGATTACCGAATTAAATAAAAATATCGACTATTTTATTGAAAGACAAGAAAAATTATCTAACTACTCAGAAAATGTCAGAACTTATATGTGGAAAACAAGAGAAATAGGTAGGCAGTTTAATTTCTATGCTGCTATTGATTCACTAAATAGTATAGACTTTCATGAAATGACAAAGCAATATACTGCTGAGTTCCAATCATTACTAAACAAAGTAACAGATACAGAATTTATAGTAGAGGCCAAAGAAAAAATCAAAAAAACAACTGATAGTTGGTTAGAAAGAAAGACTGCTACAGATAAGATGCCAAAAAAAGGCGAGCCAGCCATTGACTTTGTTTATCCAGATAAGGATGGAAATAAATTTTCGCTTGCTAGTTTTAAAGGCACTTTGATTTATGTCGATGTATGGGCAACTTGGTGCGGGCCATGTAGGGCAGAGATCCCATATTTACAAGAATTAGAGGTAGAATATCATGGAGATAATATTACATTCCTTTCAGTCTCAGTAGATACCGATAAAGATGCTTGGCTGAAAATGGTAAAAGAAAAAGAATTAGGTGGAACGCAATTGTGGGCAGATGGTTGGAGTGAGATCACAAAATCATATGCTATTTTTGGTATTCCAAGATTTATGCTTTTTTCTTCTGATGGAAATGTAATTTCAACTGATGCACCAAGACCTTCGTCTGATGAGATTAGAGGATTGTTAAATGCTAATCTAGGTGAATTACATAATCTATAATTTTGCAAAACATAGTTGTTTTTACGGGTGCCGGAATTTCTGCTGAAAGTGGTTTAGGCACTTTTCGTGATAGTGGTGGACTTTGGGAGCAATTTAAAATTGAAGATGTAGCCACCCTAGAGGCATTTGAAAGGAATCCTGAATTAGTACTTAATTTTTACAATCTGAGAAGAAGACAACTTTTGGAAAGTGAGCCAAATGCAGCACATATTTCTTTAAATAAACTCTCAGAAAAGTACAATCTTCACATTATTACGCAAAACATAGATGATCTGCACGAAAGAAGTGGAAGTAAAAATATTCTGCATTTACACGGAAAACTGATGGAATCTAAAAGTAGTATTGATGATTCTTTAATTTATCCAATTAAAGGAGTTGACTTAAAACTAGGTGATTTATGCAAAAATGGTAGTCAGTTACGCCCAAATGTAGTATGGTTTGGAGAGCCGGTTCCAAAGATGATAGATGCAATCTCTATTACAAAGAAAGCAGATATTTTTATTGTAATTGGTACTTCCTTAAATGTTTATCCAGCTGCATCGCTACTAAATTATACCGATAATGCAAAAAGAATTATTTTAATAGATCTGAAAGCAGAACAAAAAAAAGGTATTGAAGTGATAAAAAGAAAAGCTACTATTGCAGTGCCAAAATTAGTTAGAGACTTAGTGGGATAATAATGCTTTTATATTCGCATAGGAATTCTTTAATTTTTCCTGAATCTGATGCCTTTCTATCCAAACTACTTTCATTATTCCCTCCTCTGTTTGCGGAATTAAATTGCCATCAAAATTACTTTTCATTTTAAACCAAAAGGTTCTTTTTAATATTTTCTTACCCTTATACTTGTAAATATGATAGGTGTCTATAAGTTTTTCTGTGATTTGCAAATTACTTATTCCGCATTCTTCTTCAACCTCCCGAATAGCACAATTTTCAATACTTTCCCCCTGCTCCAGTTTTCCTTTTGGTAAATCCCATTTACCATTCCTAAAAATCATTAAAAGCTTATCCTCCTGATTATAAACTAATCCACCAGCCGCTTTTATTAAGGTATGTTTTGAACAAAATTCTTCCCAACTATCTGTTATAACTTTTACTTTGTTGTTAATGAAAACTTTATATTTTTGTGACATGATTTCTGATATTGAAATTGGCAAACAAGTTGCCAAAACTCTTCTGCAAATAAACGCAATTATTTTACAAGCTGAAAATCCTTTTACGTGGGCTTCTGGCTGGAAATCTCCAATCTATTGTGATAATCGGAAGATTCTCTCTTTTCCAGAAAGCAGAACTTTTATCAGACAATCATTAGTCAATATAATTCAAAAGCAATATGGAGGTTCTAACCTTATTGCTGGAGTTGCTACTGGTGCCATTGCTCATGGTGCTTTGGTAGCTGAAGAAATGGGCTTACCTTTTATTTATGTTCGTTCGAAAAAGAAAGACCATGGTAAGCAAAATATGATTGAAGGTACTTATACTTTAGGACAATCAGTAATTGTAATTGAAGATTTGATTAGTAGCGGGAAAAGTAGTTTAGAAGCTGTTGAAGCTTTACGAGAGAAAGGACTAAATGTAAAAGGATTAATTTCAATTTTTACTTATGGCTTTGATGCGGCTACAGAAAATTTTAAAAAATCGGATTGTAGATTCATCTCTCTTTGTAATTATCCTATCCTTTTACAAGAAGCTGTAAAACAAGAATATATTAATGAATTAGATTTAGAGATTCTGGAGAAATGGAGAGAAAACCCTTCAAAATGGAAGAAATAATATGACAAATCTTAAAAGTCCAGAAGTAGAAGTAAATGTAAGTGCAAAAGTGCTTTATAATAAACTAAGTAATGTGAATAATTTAAGAAATATTTTACCTCCACAAGTGTCTGAATTTAAATCAACTGAAGATAGTTGCTGTTTTAAAATAGGCGGTATGCCAACTATACATTTAAAAATTGAAAAAAAGATCCCTAACTCAAAAATAGCATTGCGAGCAAAAGATAGTCAAGTCCCGTTCACTTTGGAATGTAATATTTCTGAAAATGGAAATACGGCAAAAGCTACATTAGAAATAAATGCAGAGCTAAATATGATGATGAAAATGATGCTGGAGAAACCGCTCACTAATTTTTTAAATCTTGCTTCTGAAGGATTAAAGAAACTATAAAAATGCTATTTCTTTCAAAGAAAATGCTTTAATATTATTATTCTTAAATTCCAACAAAATCCTTCCAGCTTCATCAACACCAACAATTTTAGCTTTTATTTCTTTATTTGATATTTTGTAATTTTTCCAATCATTTAAAGCAAATAAATGCTTTAAATATTCTTTTTGCAACTTCAATACATCAAAATCTTTTTGTTTTAACTGTAAATATCTTTTTTTTATACAACTTAGAATTTCTTTTTGCAATTTCAATAAATCAAATTCTTTTTCTATTAGTTTCTTAAAAGATGTTGCTTTTAAGTGGAATCCCGTAAAATTAATCTGATTTACATTTATTCCTATGCCAACAATCGTATATTTTATTTTGTCTCTTTTTACAATATTTTTAATTAAAATACCAGCTAATTTTTTATTCTCTATAAGCAAATCATTTGGCCATTTAATTTTTATTCTCTCTGAAAAATATGTTTTAGAAAAATCATGCAAAGCAAGTGATATGCAAATATTTATCTGAAACTGATTTGCTACTAAAATATCAGGAGATAATACAATGCTCATTAAAATGTTTTTTCCGCATTCACTTTCCCACTTTGAGCCTCTCTGCCCTTTCCCTTCTTTTTGAAATTGGGAGACTAATACTGCTCCCTCTTTTATTTTTCCTTTTTTTAGTAACTCATAAGCAATATCATTTGTAGATGAAGTTTCCTCTAATTTTATAAGTTTAGTATAAAAAGATGAAGCCATTAAAATTGCTTTTTTATCCGATTTAAATTGATTACTTTTGCAAATGCAAACTTAAAATTTTATATGGGTAAAAAAACAGTGGAGAAAAAAAGTGATGTTTTAGTAAAAATAATCATTGAATCGATAAAACAACACAAAGGAAAAGAAGTGGTAAGTTTAGATCTAAGGAAAATTAAGACAGCAGTTTGCGATTTTTTTATTATTTGTCATGGCACATCCAGTACGCATATTGCATCTATTAATGAAAATGTTAGAAAAGATATCTCAAAACAAATGAGAGAAAAACCCTGGCAGACTGAAGGAGAGTTTAATAAGGAGTGGATTTTGATGGATTATTTTAATGTTGTAGTACATATATTTAATAAAGAAAAAAGAGATTTTTATAAATTAGAAAATTTGTGGGCTGATGCTAACATAAAATATGTCGAACAATCGGCATAAGAAAATAGAAATGAAAAAACAAAAGAAACATCTACAGAAAAGGCCTAAAAATAGCTTTAAGTTTAATATTATTTGGGTTTATGCCGCTATTGCTATTATTTTCTTTGGCTTACAAATGCTAAATTTCGATGCAACAAAACAAACTTCTTGGCAAGAATTTAACAGAGATATGTTACAGCAGAAAAAAGTAGAAAAAGTTGTAATTGTAAATAAGGAAGTTGCACAAATCTTTATCAAAAAAGAATATCTAGGAGAGGAAAAGTTTAGAAATACAAATAAAAAACCTCTTGGAAATTCTACTAATAATGGTCCTCACTTTTATTTTGAGATTGGTTCTGTTGAAACTTTCAATCAGCAGCTAAATGATGCACAAGCAGACTTTGATAATTATGACAAGATAAATGTAACTTATAAAACCAAAAAAGATTTTTTTGGTGATATTCTAGGATGGATTCTTCCATTAGTATTTTTTATTGCAATTTGGTTCTTTATCATGAAAAGAATGAGTGGTGGAGGCGCTGGTGGAGGTCAAATTTTTAATATTGGAAAATCAAAAGCAACTCTTTTTGATAAAGAAAAAGTAGAAGTAACTTTTGAGCATGTAGCTGGCTTAGAAGAAGCAAAAGAAGAAGTAGAAGAAATTGTAGATTTCTTAAAAAATCCTAGAAGATACACAAAATTAGGAGGAAAAATTCCAAGAGGTGCTATGCTTATTGGTCTTCCAGGAACAGGAAAAACCCTGTTAGCAAAAGCAGTTGCCGGGGAGGCAAAAGTGCCTTTCTTCTCTTTATCTGGCTCTGATTTTGTAGAAATGTTTGTAGGAGTTGGAGCTTCCAGAGTTAGGGACTTGTTTAAACAAGCAAAAGAAAAAGCACCCTCTATTATTTTTATTGATGAGATAGATGCAATTGGACGTGCAAGGGGGAAAAATGCCATGACGGGAAGTAATGATGAAAGAGAAAATACTCTAAATCAGCTATTAACGGAAATGGATGGTTTCGGCACAAATACTGGTGTAATTGTATTGGCGGCAACAAACAGGGCAGATGTACTAGATAAAGCCCTTGTTCGTCCAGGAAGATTTGATAGACAAATTTATATTGATCTTCCAGATTTAGTTGCCAGGAAATCAATTTTTAAAGTCCATTTGCAGCCACTTGTTTTAGAAAAGAATATTGATGTAAATTTCTTGGCTCGACAAACTCCTGGTTTTTCTGGTGCTGACATTGCTAATGTATGCAATGAAGCCGCGCTTATTGCGGCCCGACAATCAAAAAAGAAAATTGAAAAACAAGATTTCTTAGATGCGGTAGATAGAGTTATTGGTGGCTTAGAGAAAAAATCTAAAATAATCTCTCCTATTGAAAAGAAAACAATTGCTTACCATGAGGCAGGGCATGCCACAGTAAGTTGGATGCTAGAATTTGCTTCTCCCCTTATTAAAGTTACTATTGTTCCAAGAGGAAGATCATTGGGTGCAGCATGGTATCTTCCAGAAGAAAGGCAACTTACAACTACTGATCAATTGCAAGACGAACTTTGCGCAGCATTAGGAGGAAGGGCTGCCGAGGATGTCTTTTTTGATAAAATTTCGACTGGTGCATTGAGCGATTTAGAAAAAGTGACTAAAATGGCATATGCCATGGTAAGTGTTTATGGCATGAACAACAAAGTAGGAAATAGAAGCTATTATGATTCTTCGGGGCAAGATTATTCTTTCACCAAACCATATAGTGAAGCAACTGCAAAAGTGATAGATGAAGAGGTCTCTAAACTAATTGAAACAGCATATACAAGGGCAAAATCTATTTTAAAAAAACATAGGAAACAACTAAAAGAATTGGCTGAACTTTTACTTGAGAAAGAAGTTATTTACAAAGAAAATCTAGAAAAAATCTTTGGTAAAAGAAAATGGACTTCTTTTGAAGAAGAAAAGTTAAATGAGATGGATATGAAACAAGAAAAAAGCTAAAGTAAAAAATCTTAAGTGGATTATAATTGGATAAAAATTTACACCTCCACTGATCCTTTTAAAATTGAACTATTGAAAGGATTCCTAAATGAAAATAATATAATCGCAATGTCAATCAATAAAAAAGATTCCTCTTATTTATCTTTTGGAGAAATTGAACTTCTAGTGAATGAAAAAGATGTAATGAAAGCGAAAACCTTGATAATAAAACAAGAAAGATGAACCTTGAGAACATCATTAAAAGGACTCTTTCAGGAGCAATATACGTAGCTATTATGTGGTTTGGGACTTCCTATTCCAAACTTTCATTTAATTTACTATTTGGAATTATTCTTCTAGTTTGTTTGTATGAAATGTATAAGTTAAGGAAAGGGAAAAAAAAGATTCTAGCATATACATATGTTCTTGTTCCCTTTCTGTTAATTCAGTTTTTTAGCATGACAGACTCCAATTATCCAGGAAGTCCTTTTGACCCAAGTATTATACTGCTTATGTTTATACTTACTTGGACATTTGATACTTTTGCATATCTAGTAGGAATACAATATGGAAAACATAAAATTATACCTTCTGTTTCGCCAAAGAAATCTTGGGAAGGATTTATAGGAGGTTTTCTTTTAACAATTATAGCTGCTTATCTGTCACAAAAAAATTTTATTCATATCGGATTAAGAGATATATTATTTGTAAGTATCATTTTGCCCTTTACCGCAACTTTAGGAGATCTTATTGCGTCATATTATAAAAGAGAGGCAGGTGTCAAAGATTCAGGAGATTTTATTCCAGGACATGGTGGTCTACTTGATAGAATGGATGCATTCACAATTACGATACCGGCTATTTATATAATTGTTAATTTTTTATAATGATACTACACAGAGAAGGATATAAAATATTACGAAATGAGATTCTTATTTCTCTGATAGGTAATTACATTACTTATTGCTATTCTGAGATTTTATTTTGGTATCTCACTTTACCTATCTCGTTTTTCTTATTTGTAATGTCGATGTATTTTTTCAGAGTACCAAAAAGAAATTTTGAAAGAAAAGAAGGAAACATCTACGCCCCTTGTGATGGAAAGATTGTGGTAATTGAAGAAACTAAGGAATCAGAAGTTTACAAAGACAAACGTTTGCAAATCTCTATTTTTATGTCTCCACTAAATGTACATAATAATCTATACCCAATTAGCGGAAAAGTAATATATACTAAATACCATCCTGGAAAATTTTTAGTAGGTTGGCACCCTAAAGCATCAACTGATAATGAAAGAAATACTATAGTTGTAGAGAATGACAAAATATCTGTTCTTTTTAGGCAGATTGCTGGAGCTATTGCTAGAAGAATTATAAGTTATTCTAATGTTGGTGATTCGGCAACAACTTCTGATGAATTTGGGTTTATTAAATTTGGATCAAGAGTGGATCTTCTTTTACCTATTAGAACAAAAATAACTGCTAAACTAAACCAAAAAGTAGAAGGCGGTATAACAGTTATTGCTACTTATTAGTTTTTGATATTAGGGCATTTGACTTGATTTCCTAATTTTCTTAAACTTTCAACTATTTTACTATATTTGCGCATCATTAATCAAAAAAACTAAATAAAATGAAAAAATTAACCATTGTAATGCTTGCTTTCCTTTTTATAGGATTAGGCAATGTAGTAGCACAAACAGAAGCTACAACAGAAACAAAAACAGAGGAAGTAAAAAAAGAATGTCCGTGGACAAAAAATGCAGATGGCAAATTAATATGTACAAAAACTGGAAAAATATGTAGTGAAACATGCGCTAATAAGTCAAAAGGTACATGTTGTAAAGGCAAAAAGAAAGGGTGTTCTGGAAAATCCGGAAAATACAATAAAGCGTCTAATAACTACTCTAGCGGAGGAAATTCTGGCTTCAATTTCAACAAGAAAAGTAGTTGCTCAAAAGCTAAGAAATGTGGAGATGAGTGTGCAAAAGCATGTTGTGCTAAAGAGGAAGAGGCAATAGAAGAGGGTGATGAAAACTCAGATGAATAAAAGAATATTTTAAAATAAAAAAAGCCACAATTATGTGGCTTTTTTTTTATACCAAAAAATATGGATTTTTTACCAAAAGAAATAGCAGATTATGCTTTAAGCTATACGCAAAGCGAATCTGTTCTACTTAAAAAATTAAACCGAGAAACTTGGGCAAAAGTAATGACTCCCCGAATGCTTTCTGGACATTTGCAGGGAAGAATACTAAGTATGTTTAGCAAAATGATTTCGCCAGAAAATATATTGGAAATTGGAACTTATACTGGTTATTCTGCACTTTGCATGGCGGAAGGAATTACAAAAAATGGCAAACTTCACACCATTGAATCAAATGAAGAGGTTTTCGAATTCGCAAGAAGATATTTTGAACAATCAGAGTATAATGAAAATATCATCCAACATACTGGGAATGCTTTAGAAATAATTCCAAAATTAGATACTGAATTTCAATTGGTATTTATTGATGCCGATAAAGAAAATTATTCTAATTATTTCGACTTGGTTTTTAAGAAACTATCTGTAGGTGGATATATCATTGCAGATAATGTACTTTGGAGTGGAAAAGTGTTGCAAGAAAATAAGGATAAAGAAACTATTGCACTTGTATCATATAACAAAAATATTCATCGGGACAAAAGAGTAGAGAACATCCTTATGCCGATAAGAGATGGTCTTATGATTTGCAGAAAAATAAGTAATTAAGTATAACTTTACAACATAATCTTTAGGTTTATAAAAATACAATCAATGGAATTATTTGATGATATTAAGGTGACTTATGATGATAAATCGGATAAGGATCTAAATAGAGCTTATTTCTTATTTAGAATAATAAGCAGGCCATTTTTTACTAAAATTCTCACGTCTATTTTACAATTAGCTATTAAGCTTCACTTCCCAATTAAAGGAATTATTAAAGCAATTATTTACAAACAATTTTGTGGTGGAACTTCCATCCAGGCAAGTCAATCAACAGTAGATAATTTATGGAAATCAGGTATTGGAACTATTTTGAATTTCTCGGCAGAAGGAAAAGAAAATTTAGAAGACTTTACTAGAACAAAAGAAGAAATAATAGCAACCATTCAAAAAGCAAACCAATCAGAGAATATTCCTTTTGCCGTATTTAAACCAACCGCTATTACCTCATTTAGTTTATTAGAGAAAATAACTAAGAAGGAGAATCTAAATAAGCAAGAACTAGAAGGAAAGAAAGAGTTTGAAAGTAGAGTTAATGAAATTTGTAAAATAGCATTTGAACTCAAAGTTCCTCTATTTATTGATGCGGAAGAAAGCTGGATACAAGGTGCTATTGATGGAATTGTAATGGAAATGATGCGAAAATTTAATGGAGAAAAAACATGGATCTTCAACACGCTTCAATTATACAGAAAAGATAGGATTTCTTATTTAAAAGAGATCTTGAGTGATGCAAAAAACAAAAACTATTTTATAGGCCTTAAACTAGTAAGAGGCGCGTATCATAAGCAAGAAATAGAAAGAGCAGATCGCTTAGATTATCCTTGCCCTGTACACAGAAAGAAAGAAGGTACTGATAAAGATTTTAATTTGGCGCAAAAGATGTGTATAGAAAATATTGACAGGATCTCATTTTGTAGTGCAACCCATAATGAAGAAAGTGCCGCATATCTTACTGATCTTATTAGCCAGAAAAATTTAGAAAAAGATGACAAACGAATTCTGTTTTCACAACTACTTGGAATGAGTGATCATATCACTTACAATTTAGCAAATAAAGGTTACTTTATTGCTAAATATGTTCCTTATGGTCCAGTAAAAGATATGATACCTTACTTAATTAGACGAGCAGAAGAGAACACCTCAATTGCTGGACAAATGAGCAGGGAACTTACTAATATAATTAAGGAGAAAAAAAGGAGAAAAAAGAGCTAAAAGTCACAAACTTCTTCTTCTGTTTTTGTTTTAAATTTCATTACTTTAACAGTATTTGCTTTATCGCAAAATTCGAAAGTAACCAATAAGTCTATTTCTTTTATCTTATTCTCCACTACAAAATATTTACACGGCTTATTATCTTTCTCACTTAAATCAAAATTCACTTTTCCATTTTCTAATACTCGAAGTAGTTCTACTTCTGACAAACTATAATATACCAATTGACATGCTGCCTTTGTTGAAAAAGTAGTACTGTCATTATCTAAATGGTAAATCACTCTTTTGTCCATATTGAAATAATCAATATAATCATAAAAAGCTTTTTTCAATCTATTTTGAGGACCTATTGAAAGAAAGATTACACTAATTAAGACTCCTATTCCAAAAAATAAAAATCGCCTTGCCATCTATTTACATGATTAGATTTAGGTTCTTGTAAGGCATACCAAACATACTTCCCAGCATTGCACTAGTCAGCATACCTTTGTGTGCATAAACACCAGAACGTAATCCAGTATTTTGTTTTAAAAAATTATCAACACCTCCTGCTATACCAATTTGCAGTAAAGTAGGAGTCAAAATATTACTAATAGCAAAACTAGCGGTTCTGGAAACTCTTGAAGAAATATTTGGGACACAATAATGCACCACATCAAATTTTCGATATGTTGGCTTTTTATGATTGGTGACTTCTGAAGACTCAAAACAACCACCTTGATCTATACTTACATCCACAATCACAGCCCCTGATTTCATCTTTTTTACCATATCTTCACTTACTACACAAGGTGTTCTTCCGTCATCAGCTCTGAGTGCGCCAATCACAACATCTGCTCGCATAAGGGCTTTTTGCAATGCTTTTGGCTGTAAAATAGATGTACTTACTCTCTGGCTTATCATTTCTTGTAATCTTCTTAATTTTGTAATTGAACTATCAAAAACTCGAACAGCAGCACCTAAACCTAATGCCGTTCTTGTTGCAAATTCGCCAACTGTTCCAGCTCCAAGTACCACTACCTCTGTTGGAGAAATACCACTCACTCCTCCAAGCATCAATCCTTTACCGGAATTAACATTACTCAGATATTCAGCTGCAATAAGTATTGCTGTATTTCCAGCAATTTCGCTAATACTTCTAATAAGAGAAAGAATTCCATTTTCATCTTTTATATATTCGTAAGCCAAAGCGGTAATTTCACTTTTTAAAAGCAGGTTAATATATTTCTTATCAATAGTAGTAAGTTGTAAAGCAGAAATAAGGATTTGTCCTTTTTGCATCATTTTAATCTCAGAAGTTGTTGGTGGTTCTATTTTTAAGATAATATTTGCCTTATAAACATCCTTAATATTATAGACAATAGTTGCTCCAGAATCAGAATAATCCTCATCTGAAAAATTGGCATTAACACCTGATCCTTTTTCTATTACGATTTTATGCCCATTACTTACTAATAAAGCAACAGCATCTGGAGATAAACTAACCCTATTTTCTTGATAGGAAATCTCTTTTGGAATTCCAATATAAAGGGATTTGAAGTTCTTTTTTATTTCCAACATTTCTTCTTGTGGCAGAAGGGTCGTGAATGTTGCTATGTTTTTACTTTTTTTCATGACGTAATTACTTTAATAATTCTACATTCTTTGTTTTTGATCATTTGAACTTGCACAAAATTATCACTTAATAGTCCTTCTGCTTTTTCGGGCCATTCAATAAAACAATAATTGTCAGAATAGATATATTCTTCCAATCCTAAATCAAACAACTCTTCTTGATTCTCTATTCTATAGAGATCAAAATGATATAATGCATTTCCATTCTTATTTCGATATTGATTTACTACTGAAAAAGTTGGACTTGTAACAACATCTTGCACATTCAAGACCTTACAAATATACTTTATCAGAGTAGTTTTTCCTACTCCCATTTCTCCGAAAAATACAAATTTTTTCTCATTTTCAAAAACTTCTACAATTGATTTTGCAATTTCATTTAATTCTTGCACTTTTTTCGCGTAAAATATTTTACTCATTTCTACTTGGATTCCAATGTGATAATTGGAATTAACATTTCTTCCAATGAGATTCCACCATGTTGAAAAGTATCCTTAAAATATTGTGCAAACTTATTGTAGTTGTTCTGATAAACAAAATACATATCCTCTTTGGCAAAAATATATCTTGTACTTACATTTTGCTGAGGCAAATAAAATTCAGAAGGGTTCTCTACTTCCAAAACATCTGATTTTATATAATTCAGATTTTTACCTTGTTTATATCGCAAATTGGAGTTTACGTTCCTATCCCCAATTACTTTAGATGGTCTTTTCACATTTATCGTTCCATGATCGGTTGTAATAATCATTTTAGCTCCTTGTTTTGCAATTTGCTTCATAATATCCCTTAGTGGCGAATGTTCAAACCAAGAAGCAGTAAGTGAGCGATAAGCAGAATCATCTTCTGCTAGTTCTTTGATCACCTTCATATCTGTTCGGGCATGAGAGAGCATATCTACAAAATTATATACAATCACATTTAAGTTATTGTGTTTCATATTTGCAATTTGATTTACTACTTTTTTACCATAATCTATATTGGTAATCTTAGAATAACTCAATTTACAATCTGAATGTGACAATCTTTGTAGTTGATCAAGTAAGAAATCTTCCTCAAACATGTTTTTCCCTCCTTCATCCTCATCATTTTTCCATTTTCCAGGAAAGTGTTTTTCCATTTCTAGAGGAAGCAAACCAGAGAAAATTGCATTTCTAGAATATTGAGTGGCAGTAGGTAAGATACTAAAATAAATTTCTTCCTTTTTCACTCTAAAATCATTTTGAATCATTGGTTCAATGATTTTCCATTGGTCGTATCTCAAATTATCAATCAAAATAAAATAGAGCGGTCCTTCATCTAATAATGGACTAACATTTCTTCGTATTAAATTATGCGATAGTAGTGGGGCATCCACTCCATTTATCCAATCTTTATAATTTTCTTTTACAAAACGAAAAAATTGAGTATTTGCCTCTTGTTTTTGCATATAAAGAATTTCTTCTACACTTTCTTCTCCTGATTTTTCAATCTCTAATTCCCAAAATGTGAGTTTCTTAAATACTTCTATCCACTCTTCTTTATTTAAACTTTCTGATAGCCGCATACCAATATCTCTGAATTCTTGTTGGTAGTTGATGGTAGTACGTTCTCCAACTAAACGTTTGCTATCAATATTCTTTTTTATAGATAATAATATCTGATTCGGATTTACTGGCTTGATTAAATAATCAGAAATCTTTGAGCCAATAGCCTCCTCCATTATACTTTCTTCTTCACTTTTTGTAATCATAACAATGGGAATAGTTGGCCTTATCGATTTCATCCTTACAAGAGTTTCCAATCCTGTATATCCTGGCATATTCTCATCTAGAAAAACCAAATCAAAAATACTCTCATTAAAGCGATCTAATGCCTCGTCTCCACTTTTAGCTGTTACAACATTATAACCCTTTTGCTCTAAAAAAATGATATGTGGTTTTAAAATATCAATCTCATCATCCGCCCAAAGTATACTTATCATATTTTATTATTTAATGTTTTACAAAAATTAAAAAAAATCCGTTATTTGCCTATATGCTTTCAAGAAAAAAAGATAAAATTATAAACGATCCAATTTATGGTTTCGTACAAATAGAAGAGGGAATCTTTTTTGATCTTATTGAGCATCCCTTTTTTCAAAGATTAAGAAGAATTGCACAATTAGGATTATCGTATTTAGTTTATCCGGGTGCTTATCACACTCGTTTTCATCATGCAATTGGCTGTTTCTTTTTAATGAAAAAAGCCATTGATCAAATTCGGAAAAAGGGACATAAAATAACGGAAAAAGAGGCAGAAGCTGTCTGTATTGCTATTTTGTTGCATGATATCGGACATGGCCCTTTTTCACATACTTTAGAGAAAAGCATAGTAAAGTATATCAATCATGAAATGCTTTCATTACTTTTTATGGAGGAATTAAATAGGCAATTTAAAGGAAAACTATCTTTAGCGATTCAAATCTTCAAAAATAAATACAAAAAAAGATTTTTGCATCAATTAGTCTCCAGTCAATTAGATATGGATCGTTTAGATTATTTAAAAAGAGATAGTTTTTATTCAGGAGTACAAGAAGGAGTGATTGGAACCGAAAGAATTATAAATATGCTAAATGTAGTAGATGACAATCTGGTAATTGAGGAGAAAGGCATTTATTCTATTGAAAAATTCTTGATTGCAAGGCGGCTGATGTATTGGCAAGTTTATTTACACAAGACTGTTCTTTCAGCGGAAAACACTCTAATAAAAACTTTAAAAAGAGCAAAAGAACTGATTAAAGAAAGAAAAGATGTTTTTACAACTCCTCCCCTGCTTTTCTTTTTAAAAAATAACTTCACAAAAAAAGATTTTGGAAATAATAAATATCTTTTACAACAATTCGCAAAATTAGACGATCATGATATTTATACTTGCTTAAAAGAATGGATGAATCATGAAGATATTGTGCTTTCTAGATTATCAAATATGATAATTAATAGAAAATTATTGAAAGTGAAGATTCAAAGAAAACCTTTTTCGCAAAAAGAAATAAAAAATAAAAGAACAACTGTAATGAAGAAACTAAATCTACATAAAAATCTTACAGATTATTTTGTTTTTTCAGGCAAAATAAGTAATAAAGCATATAGTTATGAAAAAGCAAAAATCAATATTTTGTTAAAAGATGGGAGCATAAAAGAGTTAAAAGATGCTTCTGATCAAACTTTGAATCAGATGTTTAGTAAAAGAGTAAATAAATTTTCCCTCTGTTATCTCAATATAAAATAATTATAACTCCTCTGATTTATTAAATTTTCTTTGCTGATTTTAGTTAAGGAAAACAATAAGAATTACTAACTTTGCATCCATGAAGCTTACCGCTAAAAAAATAGCAGAGATTCTATCAGGAAAGATTGTAGGAGATCCTAAAACAGAAGTTCAATCCTTGGCTAAAATTGAGGAAGGAAAGAATGGAGACTTATGCTTCTTAGCAAATAAAACGTATACCTCTTTTATTTACAAAACAAAAGCATCAATTATAATTGTAAATAAAGATTTTAAAGCAGAAAAAAAGATCTCCTCTACACTTATTTTTGTTGAAGATGCCTATCATAGTTTCAGTAAATTGTTAGAAATTTATAGTAAAATGAATAATAATAAAAAAGGCATTGATAAACTATCAAAAATTGAAAATTCTGCCAAAATAGGAAAAGATGTTTTTGTAGGAGCTTTTACATATATTGGGAAAAATGTAACTATTGGAGATAATGTCAAAATCTATCCAAATTGTTTTGTTGGTCAGAATGTAACAATTGCTGATAATAGCATCTTATATGCCGGAGTCAAGATATATCGTGATTGTAAAATTGGAGAAAATAATATTCTGCATGCTGGGGTAATAATTGGAGCTGATGGTTTTGGCTTTTCTTCTGATAAAAATAACCAGTTTAATAAAATCTCTCAAATTGGAAATGTCGTATTAAAAGATAATGTTGAGATTGGTGCAAACACAACAATTGATAGGGCAACAATGGGTTCTACACTTATTAAAAAAGGAGTAAAATTGGATAATTTAATACAAATTGCTCATAATGTAGAGATTGGAGAAAATACTGTAATTGCATCACAAGTTGGAATTGCTGGCTCAACAAAGATTGGAAGAAATTGTATGATTGGTGGCCAATCTGCAATTGTTGGGCATGTTACAATAGCAGATAATGTAAAGATTGCAGGGCAAACTGGAGTGGCATCAAGTATAACAAAAAAAGGAAAAATTGTACAAGGACCTTTAGCTTTTGATATTAAGGATTTTCAAAGAAGTTATATTATTTTCAAGAAATTACCTGAAATCTATAAAACAATCTCAGAAATCAAGAAATCATTTTTATTGGACGAAAAAAAATAAAAAATGAGTAGAAAACAAACAACCATAAAAAAAAGGGTTTCTGTAAATGGAGTTGGCTTGCATACTGGGATTAACTGCATTATGACTTTTGTTCCAGCAGAAGAGGATTTTGGTATTAAATTCCAAAGGATTGATTTGGAAGATCAACCCGTTATTGAAGCAGATGCTAATTTGGTGTCTAGCACTAACAGAGGAACAACAATAAAAAAGAAAGGTATAAGTATTAATACTACAGAACATGTTTTAGCAGCTATAACAGGTGCTCAAATCGATAATTTACTGATTGAAATTAATGCGCCCGAAACACCCATTCTAGATGGTAGTTCAATTGGATTTACTAATGCCCTTAAAAAAGCTGGAATTAAAACCCAAACTAAAGATAAAAGCTATTTTAAAGTAAAAAGAAAGATCTCTTACAAAGATGAAGAATCAGGAAGTGAAATTACAATCAAACCTGCTGAAAGATTAAAAATAGAAGTAGAAATTGATTATGATTCTAATATTCTGCAAAAGCAAAATTGTATTTTGGAAGATATTAATGATTTTGAGAATAAATTTTCTTCCTCTAGAACATTTTGTTTCTTGCATGAATTAGAAGATTTACTAGGTAATAATTTGATAAAAGGTGGTGATCTAAATAATGCCATTGTAATAGTTGATAGAGATATTAAAGAAAACGACCTTGCTCAATTAGCTACTACTTTTAATAAAGATAATATTGCAGTTCAAGAAAAAGGAATTCTCAATAATCTGAAGCTAAGGCATCATAATGAACCAGCAAGACACAAATTGCTAGATGTAATTGGAGATTTAACCTTGATTGGAAGAAATATAAAAGGACACATAATTGCAAAAAAACCAGGGCACACAAGTAATGTTGCTTTTGCTAAAAAAATTAAAAAAATAATGAATGAAGAAATAAAAAACACTGCACCTCAAATTGATTTCAATAAAGAGCCTCTTTATGATAGAAAAAAAATAAAAACAATTCTACCACATAGAAATCCTTTCCTTTTTATTGATGAAGTAAGAGAAATAGGAGAAGACTATATTGTAGGTGTAAAATTTGTAAATAAAGAAGAAGATTATTTTAGAGGACATTTCCCAGAAGAACCAGTTATGCCAGGAGTATTACAAATTGAAACTATGGCGCAAGTTGGTGGTATTCTTATACTTAGTACTGTGAAAAACCCAGAGGATTTTCTTACCTTCTTTATGAAAATTGAGAATGCAAAATTCAAAAGAAAAGTGGTGCCAGGTGATACAATAATATTTCGACTAAACCTAATCTCACCAATTAGAAGAGGGATTTGCCATATGCATGGTAAAGGTTTTGTAAATGAAAGAATTGTAGTAGAAGGAGATTTATTAGCACAAATAGCACCAAAGAAATAGATATGCATCAGCCATTATCATATGTAGATTCTGGAGCAAACATTGCAAGAAATGTGGTGATTGAGCCCTTTGTAACCATTGAAAAAAATGTAAGTATTGGAAGTGGGACTTGGATTGGAAATAATGTAACTATAATGGAGGGAGCGACTATTGGAAAAGATTGTAGAATATTTCCGGGAGCCGTTATTTCCGCTATTCCACAAGATCTAAAGTTTGGTGGAGAAAAATCACAAGTAATAATTGGAGATAACACAACTATTAGAGAATGTGTAACTATAAATAGAGGAACAAAAGCAACAGGAAGAACCATTATTGGAAATGATTGTCTGCTGATGGCTTACTGCCATGTAGCACACGATTGTGTCATTGGTAATAACTGCGTAATTGTAAATGGAGTAGCGCTTGGGGGTCACATTACTATTGGTGATTGGGTAATAATTGGAGGCCTTTCAGCTGTACATCAATTTGTACATATTGGTTCTCACGCCATGATTTCGGGAGGAGCTTTAGTACGTAAAGATGTACCTCCTTATGTAAAAGCAGCTCGTGAGCCACTCTCTTTTGTAGGTATCAATTCTATAGGTCTTAGAAGAAGAGGTTTTAAAGACAAAAAGATTCAAGAAATTCAGAATGTTTATAGAATTTTATTTCAATCTAACAATAATAATACCCAAGCAATTGCAAAAATAGAAGGAGAACTTTCAGTATCGCCAGAAAGAGATGAGATTATTTCTTTTATACAAAATTCTGGAAGAGGAATTATGAAAGGATATATGCAAAATTAAAGATAGGAAAATGGCAACAACATCAGAATTTAGAAATGGACTATGTATTGAACATAATGGAGACCCCTGGAAAATTGTGTCATTCCAACATGTAAAGCCAGGAAAAGGCCCAGCATTTGTTCGTACAAAAATCAGGAACTTAAATACTGGAAGATTATTGGAGAACACCTTTACTGCTGGAGTAAAAATAAACATCATAAGAATTGAGAATAGAACATATCAATTCCTTTATGCAGAAGGGAAGGATTATCATCTAATGAATAATGATGATTACGAACAAATAATGTTGCAGAAAGAATTTATTGAGAATGTTGAGTTTTTAAAAGAAGGGGAAAATATAAATGTGCTTTTTCATGCAGATAAAGGAATACCTCTTTCTGCAGAATTACCCACTCATGTTTCACTTGAGATCACAAAAACTGAACCTGGAGTAAAAGGCAATACTGCCACCAATACTTTTAAACCAGCTACTACAGAAACTAATGCTGAAATTCAAGTTCCTCTTTTTATCAATGAAGGAGATAAAATAAAAATTGATACAGTAAAAGGTGTATATTTAGAAAGAGTAAAATAGTAAAAGTGAAGAAACATAATTTTTCAGCTGGACCATCTATTTTACCTCAAGAGGTTCTAAAAAAAGCCTCTGAGGCTATTATTAATTTTAATGATGACAACTTATCATTAATTGAGATCTCACATAGAAGTCAGGCTTTTGTTGATGTAATAACAAAAGCTCAAAGATTAGTAGAAGAACTTTTAGAAGTTCCAGAAGGTTATTCAGTACTTTTCTTACAAGGAGGTGCGAGCTTAGAATTTCTTATGATTCCTTTTAATTTAATGAAAGAAAATGGAAAAGCGGCTTATATTAATACCGGTACTTGGGCTAAAAAAGCAATTACTGAAGCAGAAAGCTTAGGTGATGTCATAATTGTTGGAGATTCATCTGATAAGAATTATAATTACATCCCAAAAGAATATAAAATTCCTGCTGATGTAGATTATTTCCACTGTACATCAAACAATACAATATATGGGACTCAAATGAAAGAATTCCCTAATGTTCCTACCTTAATGATTTGTGATATGAGTTCTGATATTTTTAGTAGAAAAATTGATGTCAGAAAATTTGATTTAATCTATGCTGGGGCTCAAAAAAATATGGGACCTGCTGGTACAACTCTTGTTATTGTTAAAAATAAAATTCTAGCTAAAACTGGAAGACAGATACCTAGAATGCTGGATTACAATACACATATTAGTAAAAATAGCATGTTTAATACGCCACCCGTATTCCCTATTTATGTATGTATGTTAACTTTACAATGGTTAAAGGACAATGGCGGAGTTGATTGGATTGAAAACATTAATCAACAAAAAGCTAACTTGCTATATAATGAGATTGATAGAAATCCATTATTTGAGGGTACTGCCAATAAAGAGGATCGTTCAAATATGAATGTTACTTTCTTTCTAATTGATACAAGAAAAAAAGAACAATTCAATAAGATGTGGAATGAAGCTGGAATTAATGGATTAAAAGGGCATAGATCAGTGGGTGGGTACAGAGCATCAATGTATAATGCGCTACCAATTAAAAGTGTAGAGCTATTAGTTAATGTGATGAAAAAATTAGAAGAAAAGTAAAATGATAAAAGTATTAGCAAATGATGGAATCTCCCAATCTGGGATTGATGCATTAACTACAAAAGGATTTGACGTTATAACAAAAAAAGTAAATCAAGAGGATTTGATTAAAACAATCAATGCTGAAAACTATGAAGTATTATTAGTAAGGAGTGCTACTAATGTGCGTAAAGATATGATTGATGCTTGTCCAAACCTTAAAATTATTGGGAGAGGTGGTGTTGGTATGGATAATATTGATGTGGAATATGCCAGGAAGAAAGGAATAAATGTAATCAACACTCCTACTGCATCTTCAGCTTCTGTAGCTGAACTTGTATTTGCTCATTTATTTGGTATGGTGCGTTTCTTATTTGATAGTAATAAACAAATGCCTCTATCGGGAGATTCTGATTTTAAAGGATTAAAGAAATCATACTCTAGTGGAAGAGAATTAGCAGGAAAAACTCTTGGAATAATTGGTTTTGGAAGAATAGGACAAGAAGTTGCTAAAAGAGCAATTGGACTTGGAATGGAAGTAAAAGCTCATGATAAGTTTATTGATGAAGTAAACATAACTTTAAAATTCTTTAATAGTGATAAAAAATCATTTACTATTCAAACTGAGAGCATGGAAGAAGTCCTTAGAAATTCTGATTTTATTACACTTCATATTCCTAAAACTGAAGATAAAGCTGTAATTGGTGCTGAAGAAATTGGAATGATGAAGACTGGTGCTGGGATTGTAAATACTGCAAGAGGTGGTGTAGTTGATGAATCTGCATTAATGTTTGCATTAGACAAAGAAAAATTAGCTTATGCTGGACTTGATGTATTTGATAATGAGCCAAATCCTAGCATACATATCTGTATGCATAATGCTATTAGTTTAACACCTCATATTGGTGGAGCCACACTTGAAGCTCAAAGTAGAATTGGAACTGAACTAGCTGATCAAATTGCAACTCATTTTGGAAAATAATTATGATAAAAGTTCGCCCTTTTAAAGCAATCCGTCCCACAAGAGATAAGGCACATCTTTTTACAACACGCTCTTATTTAACCTATTCGGAAGAAACTTTAAAAGAAAAATTAGAGCACAATCCATATACTTTTTTGCACATTATTAATCCTGAGTATAAAAAGAAAGATCAAAAAGAGGGTGTTGAAAAATTCAAATTAGTCAAACAAAAACTTAAGGAGTTTGAAAAAACTGGCGTTCTGAAGAAAGAAGAAAAAAAGATCTTTTATTTATACAGACAGCAATCTCGATCACATATATTTGAAGGTATTATTGCTGCTTGTAGTGTTGATGATTATATAAATGGCAGAATAAAAATACATGAACATACTATTACTAAAAGGGAGCAGATGTTTACCAATTATTTAAACACTACTTGCTTTAATGCAGATCCGGTTTTACTATCTTACAAAGAAGAGAATGAGATTAATAATCTGATAAAATCAGTAAGTAGAACTGAAGCAGAATATAACTTTACAACTACTAATAAAGTACAACATCAATTATGGCTTATTGACACTCAAGAAGATATTAATCTTATTTGTAAAGCATTTGAGAATATTGAAAAGCTATATATTTCTGATGGACATCACAGAGCTGCTTCCTCCGCCCTTTTGGCAAAAAAACGTAATGCTAAGAAAGATGCAAACTCAAATTATTTCATGAGCCTCTTAATTGCCGAAGACCAATTGAATATCATTAACTTCAATCGATTACTCAAGAATATAAATGGCCTATCAGTTACTGAATTTATTAATAGAATTAGAAACGCTTATATAGTAATAGAGTCGTCTTCTGTTGAAGGAAAAGAGAAAGATGAAATTGGTATGTATTTAGATGGCAAATTCTATATACTCAAAGCAAAAGGAGAAAGCTACAAAGATGACTGTGTAACCCGATTAGATCCTGATATCTTATCCAGAAATATTCTATCACCAATTTTAGGAATTAAGGATGAAAGAATAGACAAAAACATTTCTTTTATAGCAGGTAATATTCCAATACATAAAATTAAAAAGCGTGTAGATAGTGGAGAATTCGCAGTTGCATTTATATTGAAACCAATTCCTATAGAAGCATTAAAAGAGGTGGCAGATAAAGGTAAAATAATGCCTCCAAAAAGTACTTATATTGAGCCCAAATTACGCTCAGGGCTTACCATATACCCTATTGACTAATGGGTATTACTGAGAAATTAAAAACAATTCGAAAAAACTTAAAAAATGAAGTTGTATTAGTTGCTGTTTCTAAAACAAAAAGCAATGCTGATATTTTGCAGGCTTATAATAGTGGGCACAGAATCTTTGGTGAAAATAAAGTGCAAGAATTAATACAAAAAAAAGAGGAATTACCAAAAGATATTCAATGGCATATGATTGGGCATTTGCAATCAAATAAGGTAAAATATATAGCACCTTTTATAAATTTAATTCATGGAGTAGATTCCTTAAAGTTACTCGAAGAAATAAATAAAAGAGCAGAACAAAACAAAAGAATTATTGATTGTCTTTTACAAATACATATTGCAACAGAGAGTAGTAAATTTGGTTTTGGAATTAATGAAATTAAAGACGTTTTAATAGCAGTCCAGAAATTCAAAAACATCAATATAAAAGGATTGATGGGAATGGCTACATTTACAAATGATAGGACACAAATCAGAAAAGAATTTTCCAACCTAGAAATAGTATTTAATCAAATAAAAACACCTCAAATAAATACCTTAAGTATTGGAATGAGTGGAGATTACAAAATTGCAATTGAGAATGGTAGTACTATGATTAGGATTGGTTCGGCAATTTTTGGTACTCGATAAATTAATTTATAACTAGCCTTTTAATCCATTTATCTTTCTCTGTTTTTATTTCTAAGAAATACATTCCTTTAG
>CAYZIA010000012.1:0-24067 GCA_964478325.1 uncultured Weeksellaceae bacterium | reverse complement strand
TACAATAACACTTATTATTTTTTTAATTATTGGATTTTCTTATACAATTACGGAAGTTCAAGACATTAATGTGCTTCTTTCAGCAATCTCAGATTCCTATAGGATAAGTGGTTGGTTATTTTTAGTTCCTATTTTAGTTATAGTACTCATCATCAAAAAAACACCTGCAATTCCAGTACTTTTAGCAGGAACAATCTTAGGAGGAATATTTGCAGTGATTTTTCAACCAGAGGTAGTTATGTCAATTACAAATGCTGAAACACTAAATTTTAATTCAGCGTATATAGCAGTTATCAATGCCATGACAAGTGATATTTCAATTACTACTGATAATGAGATGATAAATAATCTACTTTCTACTAGTGGTATGGCTGGGATGCTTAATACTATTTGGCTTATTATTTGTGCAATGGTTTTTAGTGGAGCAATGGAAGCAGCAGGACTTCTTAGAAGAGTTGCGGAGCCAATTATTCAATATGCGGAAAGTACTGGAAGTTTGATTGCAACAACTGTGGGAACTTGTGTGTTTTTCAATATTTCTGCATCTGACCAATATTTAAGCATAGTTGTCCCTGGTCGCATGTTTGCCGACACTTACAGAGAAAAAGGATTAGCTCCAGAGAACCTAAGCAGAACACTTGAAGATAGCGGGACAGTAACATCAGTTTTGATACCTTGGAATACTTGCGGAGCAACACAATCAGCTGTTTTAGGTGTGGCTACTTTTACCTACTTACCTTTTTGTTTCTTTAATATCATTTCTCCTTTAATAACTATTGTTTATGGGTATTTTGGAATAAAAATTAGAAAGCTAAAATAATAGATCTTGAAGACATGAGATTTTATTCTATTCATTGAAAAAGAACAAGATATATGTATTATATTTGCACTCTGAACTTTATAAACCCTAATAAAATATCAAATGAAAAAAGTTTACCTAAGTATTTTTGCAGCTATTCTTAGCACTAGTGTTTTTGCACAAATAGAAAATGAGAAAAACAATGTTATAATTAATAATCTTAATAAATTTTATTATCAGTCCCAAATTACAGCCCAATCATTAAGTAAGGCGCCACCATTTTTTACAGATGATTTTTCTAATCCTTCTAATTGGACTTTGATTGATTTGGATTGGGGTGGATTACAGAATTGGATTATCACTACTAATGGCCCTCAAGGATCATATTCTCAGCCAATGGGGGCAATTGCATCTACTTCAGCTTCAAATGGATTCGCATTATATGATTCTGATTTTTTGAATACCGCTTATACCAATCAGGATGCACTTTTGATATACAATTACCCAGTAGATTGTTCAAACTATGCGTATGTAAATATCAATTTTGAATCTTATCACAGAAAATTTCACGATTCTGTATTTGTAGAAGTGAGTACCGATTCCATAACTTGGGATAGATATGAAGTTCATGCTGATTTAGGAGTTACTGATCAATCAGCAAACCCTGAGTTTGTATCGGTAAATATTTCTGCAACAGCTGGAAATCAACCAGTGGTTTATTTTCGTTTTCATTATGAAGGAGAGTGGGATTATGCATGGATGTTAGATGATGTTTCTTTTACAGAAACTCCTAACAACAAATTAACAATAAGTGACGAAACTATTGGTGGTTGGTGGATTGGCTACCTAACTGCTGGAGGTATGGGATTAGATTATACTTTTAACCCTATGAATCAAGTAACAGCAAATCCTTATCATTTTGAAGCAGTGTTAAAGAATCAAGGAATTGCCACTCAAAACAGTAAATTACATGTTGAAGTTTTAGATGATCTGAATACGCAGGTTTTTAGAGATTCATCTACTAATTTAACTTTAACAATGTCAATGCAAGACACATTAGAAGTAAGTAATTCATTTACACCAGCAAATATGGGCATTTATTATATGCAAATGTGGGGAGAAGGAGACTCTGCAATTACGGATACTACTTATATGGCATCCATAGTTACAGATACAGTTTTTGGTAGAGACTGGGGTCAAGAAGATGGTTATTGGCGAGTTGGAAGATCGTGTGGAGGAATGGTTTTGGGTGTTGATTTTGATATTTATGTTACGGATGATTTGACTTCTGTTTCTGCATATGTAAATGATATATCTGTTGCAAATGCAGTAATGTTTGGTGCACTTTATGAGGTAGATCCTCAAGGCGATCCTATATGGCTTGCTCAAACGGATGATCATATAATCCAAACAACTGATCTTGGGAATTGGGTAACTATTCCTTTCAATGGAGGCCAAACTCTTACTGCAGGTACTGCATATATGATTGCTATAGGTGGTTACGCCCATCCTTTAGATACTTTTGCTATTTCTACTTCGGGAACTGGTCAAGGTGCTACAAATCATATTCAAGATAATGGTTGCGGATTGGGTTCTGGTGGCTTTGGAGATTGGTACTGGATATCTAGCGTCCCTATGATAAGAATGAATATGGGAATGCCTTGGATTACTTCAAGCATAAGTGAAACTACTTTTGATGGAAGATTAGAGGTTTATCCTAATCCTACAAATAACAATATTACTATTGATTTAAGTAATACAACTTCAGATGATTATTCTATTTCTCTTAGTAATGCCTTAGGAGAAGAAGTTTATTCTTATCGAGCATTCTTAAATGGAACCTTCAAGAAAGATTTAGATTTATCTTCTTTTGCCAAAGGAGTTTATCTACTTAATATTATTAATTCTAATTCCTCAGTAACAGAGCGAATTGTAGTTGAATAAAAACAAATTTAATAACTTAAAAAAACTCAAAGAAATGAAACGATTTTCAAGTATTACTACCCTAATGTTAGCTACTCTACTTTCATTTAGTCAAGTGGCTCTTCCTCAATATCTGAGTTCCGAGCAGCAAGAGTTAAAAGCGAGAAAAGCTAATCAGACTCAAGGAATTTTGCCTTCTTCACCAGTAATGGCAGCTCCTTTTTGGTCTAATGATTTTTCTAATCCATCCGATTGGGTATTGGATAATGGGGGACAAACATCTCCTTATGGATGGACTATAGATGCAGTTAAAGATAGTTGGTATTTTAATGCTCCTATTTCTTCTACATCTGGAGGCAATTTTGCAGAACTTTATAATGGGGATCCTACCAGTGGATCTGGAACACAAGTTTCGAATGTAACTTATACAATGACTATTGCTAATGCGATTGATGTTTTACAATTAGCAGGAACAGATAATGTAACATTAACATTTGAAGAATATGGAGCACGTTTTAACGACCTTCAAGAAGTTCAGATAAGTACAGATGGTGTAACTTTTATGACAGTTGCTGATAATTTAGCTTATAGTGTTTTATCACAAGCTGGAGGTTCAGCTTATCCAAATCCAACTTTAAGAACCATTAATTTGTATCCTTATATTGCAGGAAATGCTTCACAAGTTTGGATTCGTTTTAGTTGGACAACAAATTATCCAACACAGTCTTCAAATCCTAATGTATGGATTACATATGGTTGGATGATTGATGATATTAACTTAACATCTACAGGTAATTATGTTATGCAAGCTATTGACGCTAATCATGGTGGATGGTATAACACACCAGTATCTCAAGGGTTTAGTATGCAATATATGTTTAAGCCACTAGTTCAATCTGCTGCAAATCCTTATAAGTTTGAACTAGTCGCAGCAAATCAAGGAGCTCAAACACTGAATGGAGCCAGACTAAATGTTGAGGTGTTTAATGATATTGGAGTTCTGATCCATTCTGATGTTAGTGACACGATTAATATGGCTCCATTTGACACGGTTGTTTTTTCTGCTCTTCAAACATTTGATCCTGCAGCTCTAGGTGTCTACAATATAAATATTTGGGGTAGTGCTGATAGTTTTCCTACAACACCAATTACTGCTTTAACATCTATTATTACTGACACGATTTATGGAAGAGATGAGGATGTTGCTGGTGGAGGATGGAGAGTTGGCAGAATGTGTGGAGGCCTACAATTAGGAAATATTTTTGATGTTTATGCTGCTGATGATTTAACTTCTGTTTCTGCTCATGTTGCTGATTATTCAGTTGCAGGAGCAAAAATGTTTGGCGTATTGTATGAGGTAGATACTACTTCTAGTCCAATTAGCTTTATTCTTTTGGAGCAAACGGATGATTATACCATTCAAGCTGGCGATTTAGATAATTGGGTAACTATTCCTTTCAATTCCGCTATTTCTATCGATCCTCAATTTGGTCAACAATACATGATTACTATTGGTGGATATGCGCACCCTATTGATACTTTTGGTATTAGTGTTTCAGGAGAAGCTGAGGTTACAATGTCTAGAATACAAGATAATGGATGTAATTTAGGCACTCAAGGATTTGGTTATTGGTATTGGATTAATAATACACCAATGATTAGAATGAATTTTGGTACACTTTGGACTCCATCATCAATTAATGAGACTACTTTTAATGGAAATTTGAGCATTTATCCAAACCCAACAAGTGGTATCTTTACAATTGAGATGAATGATGTAGAAAAAGATGTTTATACTATAAAAATTACCAATGTATTGGGACAAAAGATATTTAGAATTTCTCAGTCAGTTAATGGCGTCTATAAAGAAAATATTGATTTATCTACTTTCCAAAAAGGCGTATATCTAATCCAAATTAAAAACTCAACTACTACAATTACTGAAAGGATTATTGTGGAGTAAAAAAAGCATTGTTTTTTATAATGAAACCCTACCAAGTTTGGTAGGGTTTTTTTATGTCAAAAATTTGCTTTAAGTTTGCGATTCAACTCAAAATAATAAATTATGAAAAAAACACTACTATTCTTAGCTATTATATTTTCAGTTTCCCTAATGGCACAGCAAAATTCTCCAGATGCAATTTTTACAGGAAAAGTAAAAAAACAAATTCAAACCTCTGTTAAAAGCCAAACTCCAATTTGGTCAGAAGATTTTGGAAACGGATTTCCTTCCGGATGGAGTACTTATACGAATAATGCGTCAGGAGGAATAGCTACTTGTCCATGGAAACATTCTTTTGTTGGTTCTTGGGGGTATTGGAATTCTAATCAAGGAGCGTCTGCATCATCTCCTATGAATTCAACTACTGCATCAAATGGATTTTTAATTTCTGATCCAGACTCTTCTAATCATTGGAATTATGGACAGCCATCAGGAACTACTTATGAGTATATTGAATCTTATTTCACAACAAATGCTATTGATTTATCTGGTTATTCAAATGTAAGTTTGGAGTTTCAGCAAACATTCAGGTTTAATAATAATCTGAATCTGAAAGTTTCTATTAGTACCGATAGCATGATGTGGACCGACTACAGTGTGCAAGGTAATGCAACTAATAACACACAATCTCCCGATCCTCAATATGTAAGTTTGAATATTTCATCTGTTGCTGGCAATTCCTCTACTGTTTATGTAAGAATTGGCTGGGAAGCAAGGGTATATTATTGGATGATTGATGATATGCAAATTATTGAAACGCCAGCAAACAGATTAGAATTATTAGAAGCAAATCATGGAGGATGGCATACTACCCCAACTACACAAGGATTTGCAATGGGGTATAAATTTTATCCTATGAATCAAGCAATAGCAAACCCTTATAAATTTGAAGGAGTTGTAGCAAATTTAGGCGCACTTTCTCAAAATACTAGATTAAATGTAGAAGCTTTTGATGATATTGGTACTTCTGTTTTTTCTTCTACAAGTAATGACACAATGCTTTTTACAATGGACACTAATATTTTTGTCACGAACAATACTTTTACTCCTACAAATACTGGAATGTTTGATTTCTATACTTGGTCAACCTCGGATTCAACAGGAACAGATACTATTTCAACCTCATCCATTGTAACCGATAGTATTATGGGTCGTGATTTTAACGATTACCAATCTTATTGGAGAGTAGGTAGAAGTTGTGGAGGAATGGTTCTTGGTGCTTATTACGATATATATGATACAGATGATTTAACTTCTGTTTCGGCTTATATATCTCCAATCTCAGTTCCTGGAGCTCATGTTTATGCAGTAGTTTTTGAAATTGACGCAGCAGGTGGAACAAAGATTTGGCTCACTCAATCAGATGATCACACGATTCAATCTGCAGATTTGGACAATTGGGTAACATTTGAAATTCCTGGAGGGATTAATCTTTTAGCTGGCACAACTTACATGGCTGCAATTGGTGGTTATGCTCATCCTTTAGACACTTCTGCAATTGGGGTTTCTGGTGATGCCTGGCCGACTACTTGTTATATTCAAGATAATGGTTGTAATATCGGTAGCCAAGGATTTGGAGATTGGTATTGGATAAGTAAAATCCCAATGATTAGAATGAATTTTGGTAATGTTTGGACAACTGGAGTATCGGATGATTCTTTTGCTAAGAAGATTACCGTTTATCCTAATCCTACTTCAGATCAGGTGACGATTGATCTAAATAATAGTAAAACTGAAAAGATTACTATCTCTCTTAAGAATGTTTTAGGACAAGAAATTTTTGTCAGACAAAAATTAGTTCCTATTAACACAAAAGAAGTGATTGACATTACTGCTTTTGCAAAAGGTATTTATTGTTTAGAAGTTAAAAATAGTAAAGGGACATTTTTGCAAAAGATTGTTGTGGAATAAGAAACATTAAGAAATGAGAAAGAAGATTTTATTATTTTTCATCTTTCTGCCATTTATTTCATTTCCTCAGAATCAAACAGTTGGTTTATTTCAATATGATATTGGTTCCTTTGATGGTTACACCCTTTTTTCTCCTGATGAAGGAACGTATTTAATTGATAATTGCGGAAAATTAGTTCATTCTTGGCAAAGCAATTATAAATCAGGATTGTCTGTTTATTTATTAGAAGATGGGAGTTTATTAAGAACGTGTAGAATTCAAAATACGGTATTTGGTGGAGGAGGAAGTGGTGGGAGAGTAGAAAAAAGAAATTGGAATAATACCCTATTATGGTCGTATGATTTTTCTGATAGTAATTACCATCAACATCATGATATTGCACCAATGCCAAATGGAAATCTTTTGGTTTTGTGTTGGGAATATAAATCGTCAATAGATGCTATAATCTCTGGAAGAGATCCTTCTGCATTAGCCAACAATGAACTTTGGCCTACTTATATTCTGGAAGTTGAGCCTCAAGGGAATAATGGAATCAATATTGTTTGGGAGTGGCATTTGTGGGATCATTTGGTCCAGGACTTTGACACTTCAAAAGCTAATTATGGAGTTATTTCAAATCACCCCGAACTTTTGGATATTAATTTTTATTCGGGCAATGGGAAAAAAGATTGGTTACACGTAAATTCTATTGATTATAATGCACAAACAGATGAAATAGTAATAAGTAGCCGAAACCTTTCCGAATTTTATATAATTGACCATAGTACAACTACAGTAGAAGCAGCTACTCATACTGGTGGAAATGCTGGAAAAGGAGGAGATTTTTTATATAGATGGGGAAATCCTCAGAGTTATGATAAAGGAACAATAAATGATCAAAAACTTTTTGGGCAACATAATGTTCATTGGATCCCAGATAGCCTGCAAGATGGAGGTAAAATAATGATCTTTAATAACGGCCAGGGGAGAGGATATAGCTCTATCGATATTGTAAATCCTCCGAAAGATGCAACTGGAGATTATTTTTTAAATGCGAATAATACATTTGATCCTGATAGTGTAGAATGGTATTATACCGATCCTACTCCAAATAATTTCTATGCTTCTTATATTTCAGGAGCACAAAGATTAATTGGTGGTAATACCCTAATTTGTGATGGTGCTCATGGAACCTTTTTTGAAGTTGATGACACAAAAAGCAAGGTTTGGGAATATGTAAATCCTGTTATAAATACAGGCCCTTTATCACAAGGAGATCCAATTGCTACTTCCCAAAATGGCTGGGTAAATTCTACTTTTAGGTGCACAAGATATTCACCAGATTATCCTGGTTTACTAGGGCAAAATTTAGTAGCTGGAATTCCACTGGAGTTAAATCCTTTACCTTCCAATTGCGAGATGAATACATCAATAACAGAGTTCATAAATACGGAAAGAAAACTCCTATATATTACTGATTTATTAGGAAGGAAAACAAAAGTTCAGGTTAACAAGATCTTGTTATATATTTACGATGATGGCACAGTTGAGAAACGAGCAAATATAAGTTTTTAATAAAGCATAAGAATTAAATAAATTATTCGTTATTTGTAATCCATGAGACGCTATCTAATAAAATCAATTTTTCTTTTAGTTTTTATTTTTACAAGTGCTTTTGCTCAAAATAAACACACAATTAGTGGTTATATAACAGATGTAAATAATGGAGAAAGTATTGTTGGCGCAAACATCTATTGTAAAGAATTGAATCTTGGTGTTACATCAAATACTTATGGATTTTATAGCTTAACCTTACCAGCAGGAACATACGATATTTCGTATTCCTTTATAGGGTATAAAACTGAGAACAAAAATTTTAAACTTAATAATAGTATAAAGTATGATGTTGAGTTTCAACTTTCGTCTATAAATATTAAGGAAGTGGTTGTTATTGGGGACAAGAATATTATTGAGAAAACACAGACATCAGTTATTGAGATACCAATTGAACAGATAAAAACAATCCCTGCTCTTTTAGGTGAAGTAGATGTTCTAAAAGCAATACAATTATTACCTGGAGTCCAGTCCAGTGAAGGCTCTTCTGGTTTTTATGTTAGAGGTGGTGGTCCTGATCAAAATTTAATACTTTTAGATGGTGTCCCTGTTTATAATGCATCTCATGTAGGAGGTTTGTTTTCTGTTTTTAATGCAGATGCAATTAAAACAGTTCGTCTTACAAAGGGAGGTTTTCCTGCAAGATTTGGGGGAAGATTATCTTCTGTTTTACAAATTGATATGAAAGAAGGAAATATGAAGGAGTTTAAAGCAGATGCAACAGTTGGTTTAATTTCTTCTAAATTAACTCTTGAAGGGCCAATAATTAAAAACAAAACATCTTTTATAGTTTCTGGAAGAAGAACTTATGTTGATTTAGTTGTAAAACCATTTATGCCAGCAAGTACAGACTTGAGTTTGTATTTTTATGATTTAAATACTAAGATTAATCATAAAATATCTAAAAGGGATAGAATTTATTTAAGCGCTTATATGGGTAATGATGTTTTTGGTGTAGATTATGATGGTAGTCAAGAGGGAGGGAAAGGAAGTGAAAGATCCTCAGAGGAAGGCACTTTAAATTTCGGTTTAGGTTATGGTAATATTACTTCTACATTAAGATGGAATCATTTATTTTCAGATAAACTTTTTAGTAATACTACATTTACATATAGCAAATATTCTTTCCATACAGATTTTGGGGTTTCAGAACAGAAGAATACAAGTATTGGTGATGAGAACTTTAATATTGATTATAGATATTTGTCTGGAATTGAAGACTTAGGAGGAAGAATAGATTTTGATTATGCGCCTAGCCCAAATCATGATATAAAGTTTGGGACATCTTATACCCACCATTACTTCTTTCCTGGAGAATCAAATCTAAACTTTTCAATTGATTATCCGACACTTGACACTCTAAATCAAGATGTTAATCTTGATACAGTTCTTAATTTTTCTGGCAATACCAATGTGCATGAGATGTTTTTTTACTTGGAAGATAATGTAAAGATTACCAATAGATTGAAAGCAAATCTTGGCTTACATATTGGTTATTATTCAATAGCAAATAATACATCAACTGACAATACAGAGTTAATGGACAAGATTGGAGATAAGAATAATTTCAGTTTTCAGCCTAGAGTGTCCGCTAGATATTTGTTAAATGAGGATTGGTCCATAAAAGCATCATATGCCAAGATGCAACAAAATATTCATTTATTATCCAACTCATCAGTTGGTTTCCCTAGTGATATTTGGGTGCCAGCTATTGATAGTGTTCCATCCCAAACATCTCAGCAGTGGGCAGGTAGTGTTGCTACACAATTATATAATGGAGAATATGAATTAAGTTTAGAGGGCTATTATAAGACTATGAATGATCTAATTACTTACAAAGCGGGCTACTCTAATTTAGAAAGTACTGAAGCTTGGGAAAATGCTGTAGAAACAGGAGGTGAAGGAAAGTCTTATGGAGCAGAACTCTTTTTACAGAAGAAGAAAGGCAAAACAACTGGTTGGATTGGATATACCCTTTCTTGGTCTAATAGAAGGTTTGATAATATTAATTTTGGTGAGTGGTATCCTTATAAATACGACAGAAGACATGATTTCTCTTTGGTTATATCGCATAAGTTTAATGAAGAATGGGATATTGGAGCTACTTTGGTATATGGTACAGGAAATGCTATTACCTTCCCTCAAGGAGTTTATTTAGGCATGACGCAAGAGTTTAGAGATAAATTAACTGCTGAACTTGTAGAATCTTATGGAAGCAGAAACTCTACTCGGTTACCTTCATACCATAGGTTAGATTTTGCAATTAATAAGCATAGAAGAAAAGAAAATTGGAAAAGCACATGGACATTAGGAGCGTATAATTTATATAACAGAAAGAACCCGTTCTTTGCTTACCTTGCTTATCAAGATGATCAAAGGGTTGCAAAACAGGTTTCTCTTTTCCCTATAATCCCCTCAATCTCTTATCGAATACAATTTTAATTATGAAAAACATTATATTTCTTATATTATTTGGCAGTTTCTTGATAATTTCTTGTGATATGGAAACAGTAATTGATTTAGATATTCCACCACATGAATCTGTTTTAGTTTTAAATGGGTTGTTAGATACTGATACTAATGCTCGCGTAATTGTTTCTCATTCAGTAGGAGCTTTTTCCAATGGAGTCCCCTCTTTTATTAATAATGCCAATGTTTTTCTTTATAAGGATAATCAGTTTATAGATTCTTTGTTACCGGATATGACAAACTTGGTTTATGTTCATTATGATGATGATTATAATATAGATTCATTACCAATGTATTATTATACAAGTGGCCATATTCCTGATAAAGATGCGACTTATAGAGTTGAGGTTAAGTATTCAGACTATACTTCAATATCAGCAGAAACATATATTCCCGACGACATTACTTTATACAATATTGATGTAGACACAACTTCAAATGAAGAAAAGATTGGCTTTACCTTTAGCTTTGATGATAATGCTAATAAACAGAACTATTATCGATTAAAGCTTTATGGAAGTTGTGAAAAAAAATATGAAAAAGATGATGAATGGGATAGGGGTTATCTTGTGATGATGTCAAATGACCCATCATTTCCAGGAGACATTCCTTGGGACGGATATACTTTTATTGGAGATGAAGTAATTTTTACAGATGACTTATTTAATGGTCAGTCTAAAACAATCACACTAGATGTAGATGCAAAATTTAAATACACTGATTGCGATACTATTATTATTGAATTCTCAACTTTTAGTGATGATACTTATAGTTATTATAATTCATTAGGCGATCATTCTGAGAAAGGAGAATTAGGAATCTTTGGAGGTGAGGTGATTCCTGTTTATTCAAATGTTGAGAATGGGTTAGGAGTTTTGATATCTATTAATGCTCAACAGCTTTATTTAAAACCATAATTAAAATAACAAATAAAAAACCCACTTTTAGTGGGTTTTTTATTTATGTTGTGGTGCCTCCAGGAATCGAACCAGGGACACATGGATTTTCAGTCCATTGCTCTACCAACTGAGCTAAGGCACCAACATAATTGAGGCTGCAAATTTAATTGTTTTTTCCTTTTATCGAAATATTTTTTTGTTTTCATACTCCCCACTTTTGAAATGTTTAATTTTGTCTGCAAATTATTTCAATGAATCTTATAATTGATATTGGAAATACTAGCAGTAAAGTTGCTATTTTTGATAAGTCAGATATTATAAAACAGCAAGTTGTTTTAGATCTTACTTTATCTCAGGTTTTATCTTTCTGTAGTGGTTTTACTATTTCTGGCTCTATTATTTCTTCGGTTAAAAAAATAGACAATAATGTTCAAGCAATCATCTCCCATTTCAATTCTCTATTTCTAACGCATAAAACTACCATTCCTATTTTAAATGACTACAAAACAGCCGAAACATTAGGTAAAGATCGGCTTGCTGGAATTGTGGGAGCAAATGCTTCATTTCCAAATAAAAATATTTTACTTATTGATGCTGGAAGTTGTATTACTTTCGATTCTTTTCTAGAAGGAAAATATTGTGGTGGCAGAATCAGTCCAGGACTTCAGATGCGCTATAATGCTTTACATACTTTTACCAATCAGTTGCCTCAAGTTAGTGTTTCTGATATTCATTCTACATTTGGGGAGGATACAATTTCTTCAATTATTTCTGGTGTTCAGCAAGGGGCAATAGACGAAATGGATACAATAATAGATGCTTTTAGAAAAGAAAATAAGGATTCTATCGTTATATTGTGCGGAGGAGACCATAAATTTTTTGATAAACACTTAAAAAATAGCATATTTGCAGACCCTTTTATCGTTCTAAAAGGACTAAATATAATTCTTGAATTCAATGCAAAAGAATAAACCTTATTTTACTTTAATATTTCTCTGTTTTTGTGGCAGTTTATTTGCTCAAAACCAAATAAATTCTCCTTATTCTCGATTTGGTATTGGCGATTTACAATCTAACATATTGTCAGAATATACAGCAATGGGGGGCAGTTCTATTGGAAGCTATAATCCGAATATTGTGAACCCTTACAATCCGGCCTCTTATTCTTCTTTTAAGGCAAATTCTTTTATTTTCTCAACAGGAGGAGCACACCAAACTACTAAAATGAAAACTATAGATCTGGAACAAACGACCAATAATTCATCTTTTTCTCATCTTATTTTAGGGTTCCCAATTAATAAAAAGATTGGAATGAGTGCAGGTTTGTTGCCTTTTAGCAATATCGGTTATCATATTGAAGATTCTGAAATTCATCCGGATTTGGGTAATATCAATTATTCTTATAATGGAGATGGAGGACTAAATATTTTATATGTGGGCGCGGCTTATCATTTGGCTGAGAACTTATCTTTTGGTGCAAATGCCAATTATCTTTTTGGAGGGCTAAATAGAAATAAGAAAGTTATTTTCTCAGATGGAGAAACTTATAATACAAGAAAAACATCCAGTATTTCAGCAAAAGGATTTTTCTATCAATTGGGGCTACAATATTATGGAGATATCAATGATAAAACAAGTTTTACATTAGGTTTTACAGCCAATAACAATGCCGAGATTTCAGCCAAAAGATCTGTGCTTACGGAAACCTATGAATTTGTTTCTTCTATTTATGAGATAGTAAAAGACACCATAGAGAACACTTCTACTGGCTTTACAAATAACATGGTTTTGCCAAAAAATATAGGCATAGGATTCTCTTTAGATATGGATAATAAATGGCTTTTTATGGCGGACCTTAGTATGCAAGATTGGTCAGAATATCGAATGCTTGGAGAGTCTGATTCTTTAGCAAATAGCATGAAACTTTCAGGTGGATTACAATTTATTCCAGATAAGATGTCAGTAAATAAATATTGGAAACTCATCAAATTTCGTTTTGGTGCCAAATTGCAAAAATCCTATTTACAATTACACAATACACAGCTAAACGAAAGAAGTGTAACATTTGGATTTGGACTTCCCCTTAGAAAAACAAAATCAGAAATAAATCTTGCAGTAGAAATGGGTGAGAGAGGCACAACAAATAATAATTTAATAAAAGAACAATTTTTTCGTTTTCAACTAGGACTGAATTTAAAAGATATTTGGTTTGTAAAAAGAAAATATGATTAAAAAAGATAAAAGATGATAAGATATCTTGGAATATTATTCTTTGCATTGTTATTAACACTAACTGTAAAATCACAAAGCAAATATGGAGAGGATAGTGTCAAATGCGTAATGAATCTTTCCCTTTACAGAGAATATTATAAGCAAAAAAATTATGATGATGCGATAAAATCTTGGAGATGGGTTTATAATAATTGCCCTGCTTCAAGTGGTAATATTTTCAAAAATGGGCCTACACTTATTAAGCATTTGATGAAGAAAAACCCTGAAAATAAACAGTCATATATTGATACTCTTATGATGGTTTACGATAATAGAATTCAATATTTTAAAAAGGAAGGATATGTGCTTGGGAAAAAAGGAGCAGATTTGATAAAATATTCTCCTTTCTCTTTTGAGCAGGCTTTTAATATTTTGACACAATCTATCCATTTACAAGAAAACGAATCAGATGCCGGATGCTTATTGGCCTATTTTAAAGCTACTACTTTGATGGAAAAGAATGGAAAAATAGACAAACAATCGGTTCTGGATTCTTATGTAAAAGTAACGGAAATCATAGATTATAATTTAGTAAATAATCCAAAAAAAGAGAAATTTTATATCCAAGCGGTTGAGATAATTGAGTCCCTTTTTTCGCCATATGCCAATTGTGATGATTTGATTGAAATATATTCTGAAAAGTTTGATGCTTCTACTGAGGATTTTGATTTTCTGAAAAGAATAACTAAACTTTTAGATAGTAAAGAATGTACTAATAGTCAGTTATTTTTTGATGTAACAACAAGATTACATGCGCTTGTACCTTCTGCACTTTCTGCGAGTAAGATGGGAAAACTAAATATTACGAAAATGAAATATTCTGTTGCAGTTGATTATTTTAAACAAGCAGTAGAATTAGAAGAAGACGAAAACACAAAAGCAAGATACTATTTGGAGTTAGCTGATGCTTATCGAATTTCTGGCTCATATTCTAGAGCAAGAATGATGGCTCTAAAATCCGCAGAATTACGTCCAGAATGGGGAGAACCATATATTAGTATTGCTAACATTTATATTTCTTCTGCTAAAAAATGTGCTTCTTCCGATTTTGAAAAAGAAACTGTGTACTGGGTTGCAGTGGACAAATTCATTAAGGCAAAATCGATAGATAAAACACTTGTTGAAAAAGCAAATAAAGCTATTGCCACTTATTCCAAATATTTTCCAAATACAGAAGATTGTTTTTTTAATGGAGTTCAATCTGGACAGATCTATAAGGTTGAATGTTGGATAAATGAAAGTACTAAAGTAAGAACAAGAGATTGAAAAATCTAAACAGAATAGTTTTTTTAGAATATTTTGTGTTGTGCTTCTGTATTCTTCTTTCTTCTTGCAGTAATGATCCTAAGATTGTAGAAACTTTTGTAAGAAGTGAAGAATTACCTTTAGAAACCATCAAGCAAGCAGAGTTGCTTTACACAGAAAAAGGGAAAGTAAAGGTTAAGATATTAGCGCAAAAGATTGAAACATTTACAAAACCAAATCCGACTATTAACTTTTCAGAGGGAATTGTAGTTTATTTTTATAATGACTCCTCAATGGTTACTTCTATTCTCACAGCAGAACAAGCTATTATTGATGAAAAGAAAGAAGAAATGATGGCGCAAATGAATGTGGAATTGACAAATCAAAAACAGGAGAAACTTAATACCGAACAACTAATTTGGAATGAAAGATCGAATCTTATTTTTACAGAAAAGACAGTGAGAATTACTAGTAAAGAGGAAATAATTTTTGGCGAAGGATTTGAGTCTACTCCTGATTTTTCCTACTATAGAATTACAAATGTGAGAGGAAGTATTAAGATAGGTGAGATTAAGGATAGTTTGAAATAAATGAATTTTTTTCTAATTTTACCAATCTTATGGAAGTAGTTCTCCTTATTATGATTACCCTTTTGTTGTCTGCTTTTTTTTCTGGCATGGAGATTGCTTTTGTATCAGCTAACAAATTAAAGTTAGAACTGGATAAGAAATCCAATAGTTTTACCTCAAAGATAATTTCCATTTTTACAAAACAAGAATCGAATTTTATTGTAAGTATGCTTATTGGAAACAATATTGCTTTGGTAGTATATGGAATGCTTATGGCACAAATCTTAGAATTTAATCTAAATGAAATTATACCTTCTGCTTTCCTTTTAATTATTGTGCAAACCATTATTTCCACATTTATTATATTGGTAATAGCAGAGTTTATTCCAAAAGCAATTTTCCGAATTAATTCCAATAGTGTGCTGAAATTTTTTTCTATCCCACTTTTAATTAGTTTTTTTATTTTATACCCTTTTAATCTTTTAATGATTACACTCTCCAAGTGGATATTGAAAACTTTCAAAGTAGAAATAGATGAGAATCAAAGGTTATTCGATAGGGTAGATTTAGATGATTATTTAAAGATGCTAAAAAGCAATCAAGATGAGAATATAGAAGTAGAAATGCTTCAAAATGCTCTTGAACTCCAAACTATAAAAGCAAGAGAATGTATGATCCCTAGAACTGAGATTGTAGGGGTAGAGATTAAAACAAGTATATTAGATCTAACAGAACTATTTATAGCTTCTAAACTTTCAAAGATTTTGGTATACAAAAATGACATTGATAATATAATTGGATATGTTCATTCTTTAGATTTGTTCAGAAAACCCAAAACTATCAGATCTATTTTGATGCCAATTCCAATTGTAACTGAAACCATGGTAGCAACCGATTTACTTCAACTATTTATCAATCAACAGAGAGCAGTAGCTGTAGTGGTAGATGAATATGGGGGTACTTCTGGAATGGTAACGGTTGAAGATGTCACAGAAGAAATTGTTGGTGAAATAGAAGATGAACACGATAAAGAAATGCTAATTGATAAAAAAATAGATAATAAAACTTTCCTTTTTTCTGCTAGAATGGAGATAGACGCTATCAACAAGAAGTATGAATTAAATTTACCTACTTCTGAGGAATATGAAACTTTAGCTGGGCTTTTACTCCATTTTAATGAAGATATTCCGATAATAGGAACAGAGGTTTATATTGAAAAATTCAAATTTATAGTAAAAGAGGTAAATGATAGAAGAATTCAACTTATTCAGATTCATATAATTTAGAAAAAATCACTTGCTCCAAATAATCTTATATCTTGAATAAGTTGTATATTCGCCACTCAAAAAAATAAGGTATGGCAACACTAGGAAGCATTAGAAAAAGATCAACCTTGCTATTATTGGTAATTGGTGTAGCAATGTTGGCATTTATTTTAGGCGATTTTATGCAATCTACAAGAAGTGGTGGTGGAGGTGGATTTTTTGTTGGGGAAGTTGCAGGAGAGGAACTCTCCATACAAATGTTTGAAGAAAGAGTACAAAAGGGCACTGAGAATTATAAGAATTCTAATCCTGATGCCATAATAAATCAAACAACATTAGCCCAAATTAGAAATTCTATTTGGGATGAATATATTAAGGAGCTTTTAATGGATGCAGAATTTGAAGAGTTGGGAATTGATGTGGATTCTGAAGAATTATTTGAGCTTTTCCAAGGTAATAATGTACATTCAGAAATAAGTAAAATAGAAATTTTTCAAGATCCTAAAACTAAACAATTTGATAGGGCAAGAATGCTTGAGTACATGAAAGGTTTGGAAAATGATCAAAATGGAGAAGCAAGAGAGCAGTGGTTAGGATTTGAAGACTATATTAGTAATCTTAGAAAAAATAAGAAATACAATACGCTTGTGGAAAAAGGTATGTATGTAAGTTCTGCTGAAGCTCAATTGTCTTTTAATCAAGGAAATCAAAATATTAATTTTGAATATGTTCCTATTTCCTTTGTGCATATTGCTGATAGCTTAGTAAATGTATCTGAATCTGAGATTGAGAATTATTATAATGATCATATTAATAAATATCAACAAGAGGAATCTAGAAATGTAGATTATGTAGTTTTCACAGTTATTCCTTCTGAAAAAGATGATGAGGACACTAAGAATAATTTAGATGCAATAAAGGAATCATTTGAAGCTTATTCTGATTTTGAAGTATTTGTAAAAAGAAATTCTGATAATATAAATGCTATCAATTTTGTAAAAGAAGATGGTATTCTAGATACAAATGTCACATCATTATTTAATGATGAAAAAGGAACAGTTTTTGGCCCTTATTTATTTGAAGAAGGAAATTATCGTCTTGCAAAACTAGTAGATGTGCAATATAGGCCTGATTCCGTAGAAGCAAGACACATACTAATTACTCCTGATGAAGATAAAGATTTGGACTCTACAAATACATTAATTGAGTCTATAAAAGAAGAAATTGAGTTAGGAAAAGATTTTGCTGATTTAGCCCAAATACATTCTGTTGATAAAACTTCTGCTATAAAAGGAGGGGATTTAGGGTGGTTCAAAGAAGGAGTAATGGTGACTGAGTTTAATGAAGTATGCTTTACGGCTGATAAAGGTGATCTAACTATTGTACAATCACAATTTGGCATACATCTTATTGAGGTAACCAAAAAAAGCGGAAATGTTAAAAAAGTGAAGATTGCTTTTGTTGACAGAATTGTTGAGCCAAGCTCAGAGACTTATCATCATTACTATACTCAAGCTGCGCAATTTGCAGGTTCGCTTCTTAATACAGATACTACTAATTTTGATGATTTAGTAACTAGTGATAATTTGGCAAAAAGAAGTGAAGAAAAAGTCATCCCAAGCAAGCAAAATATTTCTGGTTTAGAAAATTCTAGACAAATGATAAGATGGATGAAAGACGCAAAGAAAGGTGAAATTTCTGATGTATTTGAGTTTGGGAATAATTATGTAGTTGCAACTCTTACTAAAATAAATTTGGAAGGTGACATTCCTTTAGAAGATGTAAAAGTTGAAATAGAATCAAAAGTTAGACAAAAACAAAAAGGGAAAATGATTGTTGATGAGATTAATTCAATGACATACACAACACTATCAGAATTAGCAACTGCAATGAGTAGTCAAGTTAAACTAGCGAACAATTTAAGTTTTTTAAGTAGTCAAGTTCAGAATCTAGGAAATGAACCAGAATTAGTTGGACTTATTTGTGCTTCTACGAATGATGTTATTATAAAACCAATTATTGGAAATAATGCAGTTTTTGTTTCTAGAATTATAAGCAGAAATGAGCCGAGAACTAGTGGAGATTTTTCTCAGCAAAAAATACAAATTACTAATGAATTAAAACAAAATGTATCTACTTCTGTCTATAATGCTATTAAGGGAAATGCTGTAATTATAGATAACAGAAATGATTTTTATTAGGTAAAAGAAAGCAAAAAAATAAAAGCCCGCTTGCGGGCTTTTTTTTATCTCAAAATTTGAAGTCGGTAAGAGTCCAAATTCAGAAAAATAAATAGCAAGATTGTAAAACCAATAAGAGAAGAACCTCCATAACTTATAAAAGGTAGTGGGATGCCAATAACTGGACTTAAACCAATTGTCATTCCAATATTTATAGCAAAATGAATGAATAAAACAGAAGCGACTCCATAACCATACATCCTACAGAATGAAGATCTCTGTCTTTCTGCTAAATTAACTATTCTAACTAGGAGAGACACAAAAAGCATAATAAAAATGAAGCAACCAAAAAAGCCCCACTCTTCCCCAATAGTACAAAAGATAAAATCAGTACTTTGTTCAGGGACAAAATCAAATCTTGTTTGTGTTCCTTCCAAAAAGCCCTTTCCAAAAAAGCCACCAGAGCCAATTGCAATTTTTGATTGAATAAGATTATAGCCTGCACCATGTGGATCAATTTCCCTTCCTAAAAGAATATTTATCCTTTCGACATGATGAGGGGCTAGTATGTTGCTGAAAATATAACTTACTGAGAATACAAAAGAGATTGCCATCGAAAGCCCTACCATAATGACAAGGAGTTCTTTCTTCTTTCTTCTAGAGAATAGAAATAATAAAAAGGAGATTGCCACCAAGATGCTACTAAAAACAAATTTGTTTATTAAAAGAGTAACAATAAAAAGTATTCCTATAAAAAGACCTAACAACAGAATGCCTCCAGAAAGCCCTTCTCTGAAAAGTAACAGAATTAATGAAAGGAAAACGAGTGCTGTTCCTAAATCATTTTGCAAAATAATAAGTGTCATAGGTAGTAAAATAATAATGAAACTTCCCAGCTTTGTTGAGAATGCTGTCATTTTTATATTGTGAGTATTTAGGTATTTTGCAAGAGCTAAAATAGTAGTAAATTTTGCAAATTCAGATGGTTGAAGTTTATAATTTCCTATCTCAAACCACGAAGTAGCACCTCCTTTTGTTGTTCCCCAAATAAATAAACCAATTAGTAATAGAATAATCCCTCCGTATAAAAAATAGGGAAATGCTTCAAAGAATTTCCAATCAATAATTAGAATGATAAAGGCAACGAAAAAGGAGAATCCAATAAACAGCAATTGCTTGCCGTGTCTTTGCGTAAAATCAAGAATTAAAGATTGGTCGTCATTGTATTGTGATGCATAAATATTTATCCAGCCAAAAAGGATAAGCAAAACAAACAAGCAGACACTTATCCAATCGACATTTCCAAATATTTTTTTTGCTCTTCTCATTTGTTTGAGATCAAATTTCCAGTTATTATAAATTCTTCCAAATGTTTGTTACTTATTTTATTTTTCAGGTATTTCTCAATCATGAAAGTGCCAATTGGAGCAGCCCAAGTAGAACCCCAGCCACCATTCTCAACATATACAGCAATTGCAATTTGAGGATCTTCTTTAGGTGAGAACGCAATAAAGATAGAATGATCTTCCCTATTTCTAGATGTGTTTTCGGCTGTTCCTGTTTTTCCACAAATAGTTAAATAGTCTATTCTACAATTCTTTGCCGTTCCATCTTCATCTTCCAATACCATTTGCATTCCATCAATTATTGGAGCAAAATAAGCAGGATCAATGGTAGTATATTTCTTTTTAACAAATTGCTCATTCGAAATATTTTCATATCCTATTTTCTTTACAATATGCGGTGTAAAATAGAACCCTCTGTTTGCAATAATGGCTGTAATGTTGGCCATCTGAATAGGAGTGAGTAAAAGCTCTCCTTGCCCAATGGAAAGCGATAGAATAGTACTAGCATTCCAATGGTTTTTCCCATAAATGTTATCATAAGTATCGGTATTTGGTAATAGTCCTTTCTTCCCAGATGTAAAGTCATTATTCATCCATTGTCCTACCCCAAAACTTTCAATATGACTTTTCCATGTATTGAATGCAATTTCTGTATTCTGAAATTTATCAAACAAAACTTGAAAAATATTACAGAAGTAAGAATTGCAAGAAATCGCAATTGCTTTTTTCAAACTTAATGGAGAATTATGCTCATGACATCTAACAATTTTATCTTTTGCATATTCAAATTCCCCAACACAATTGTACTTGGAATAGGTGCTTAACGATTTTTCTTGCAGTGCAATCAGGCTATTTATCAGTTTAAAAGTAGAGCCAGGGGCGTATTGTCCTAGAAGAGCTCTATTAAAGAGTGGCTTGTTCTCATCTTTCAATAGGACATTAAAATTTTTTGATCGCTTTCTTCCTGTTAAAGTATTTGGATTAAAAGTAGGTGAGGAGATTAAGGTTAGGATTTCGCCAGTTGAGGGTTCAATCGCAACAATACTTCCAATTTTATTTTGCATTAACTGCTCCCCATATTTTTGTAAATCTGCATCTATGGTAGTTGTAATATTAGCTCCAGAAACTGCATTTGTATCATATCTTCCGGAGTTAAACTTTCCTTTTCTACTATTATGGACGTCCACTAATACCAATTCCATTCCCTTCTCTCCCCTCAATAAATTTTCATAAGCTACCTCCACTCCGCTTATCCCAATTAAATCACCACTTGTATAATAATTGTCCTCTTTTATTTTTTTATCATTCACTTCTCCTAAATAGCCCATTACATTCGACGCCGTATTTATTGGATATTTTCTAGTGCTTCTTGTTCGAACAAAGAACCCTTTAAATTTATAAAGCATTTCGCCAAGAACGGCAAATGTTTTTCCATCAATTTTTTTTGCAAATACACTTTCCTTGTACTTTGAATATTTTTTTGCTTTTTTTATCCTTTCATCATATTCTACATTGGTTATATTAAGCAAATTACATAATAGAGTAGAATCGATATCCTTTTTCACTTCTCTTGGTATAATCATCAAATCGTAAGAGGCCTCATTATAAGCTAAGAGTTGATTTTTTCTATCATACAAAAGCCCTCTTCCAGGATATTTTACATCATATCGTAATACATTATTCTTTGCAGAAAACTTATATTTATCGTTTATAACTTGTATGTAGAAAAGTTTGCACATAAAAATAAAAGCAATAAATATAAAGATGCCTTTTACAACAATATGCCTGTTGTTGTGGACTTTCATTATCGCTTTTCTGACTTAAAGAAAAAGAATTGACAAACAAGAATAATTACAAATGTTATGAAACTACTCATAGAAACCTTACCAAGAATATCAGCGAATGAAGCGAGTTTAAAATGAGCTAATAAGAATAAAATAGCATGATGAATAAAAATCATTATAAATGCAAGAATCGAAAACATTTTGAATCCTAACTTCTGTAAGAAAAGATCTTGCTCTCCACTTATTGTATTTTTAGGAATTACAATCTTTTCTAGGTTGGGTTTCAAGAACGCCATTAAAACACAAGCAGTTGAATGAAACCCAATGCTCCCAGAAAAAATATCAAGTAAAAATCCTAAGAAGAATGCAAATAAAAGCAGAAACCACTTGGGCGTAATTTGTGGCAGACAAATTATCAGCATAATATAAAAATAAGGATTTATATATCCGCTAAATAATACTTGATTCAAAATATAAATTTGAATAAAAACAAAAACAGGTGTAAGCCAAAGATATTTATGAAGTTGTTTAATCATCTATTACTTTTAGTTCTAATAATTCTTTATCTTTTTTTATTAGAGATTCTGCAACATAGACATAATGTAATTGATTTAAATCCTCAAAAAAAAGAATTTTAATTTTATAAAAATTATCCCCAGGTATTCTTTGAAAAGAAATAACTCTTCCGATTATAATTCCAACTGGAAAAATAGCAGAATTCCCACTGCTAATTATTGTGTCCCCTATATTAATATTTGCATGATTTGGTATGTCTTCAATTAATGCTTCTCGATAATTGAATCCGTTCCAAAGCATTCTGCCTAAAAACATTTCTTTTTTTAGTCGGACACTTATACTTGATTTTTGATGTAATATAGAGATTATCAAAGAAAATTTTTCAGAAACTGAATGTACAATCCCAATAACTCCACTTGTCGTAATTACTCCCATCCCCTCCACTATTCCATGTTTTTTACCCTTATTTAGTGTTAAATAGTTATTACTTTTATGTACAGAATTATTGATAACTCTTGCCGATTGATATTTGAAAAGGGGTGTCTCAAAAATTAAAGAATCCTCATAAAAAGTATGTTGTTTTTTTAATAACGAATATAATTTTGCATTCTCTTCTGCTAAGAAAATATTAGTTTGTTTAAGTTTTAAAAAGTCAGAAATATTAGAAAGATTCTTATGCAAACTCCCAATATATTTTTGACTAAAAGCATTTATTTTATTGCCTTGATACTGATTATTATTAGCAAGTAGAAAGATTGAGAATCCTTCAATGAGAAGGAATAAAAGAATAAAATGGTATTTTTTTACAAACTGAATTAGGTTGTGCATACATCAACCAATATTATTTTATTAAAAATGGAAATTTCTCAATATTTTTCAGAGCAATTCCAGTACCTCTAGCAACTGCCCTAAGAGGATCTTCTGCTACATATACAGGTAATTTTGTTTTTTGAGAGATCCTTTTGTCAAGTCCTCTTAGCATAGATCCGCCTCCAGTCAAATAAAGCCCAGTATTGTAAATATCAGCAGAGAGTTCAGGTGGGGTTTGAAAAAGCGCGCTCATTATTGCTTCCTCAATTTGCTCAATAGAATTATTCATTGCTCCAGCAATTTCTTTGTAAGTTACTACAATTTCTTTTGGAATCCCAGTCATTAAATCTCTACCATGAACAGGATAATTAGCTGGCGGTTCATCTAATTCAGAAAGTGCTGCTCCTACATTTAATTTAATTCTTTCGGCAGTAGTGTCTCCAATAGCAATATTGTGCCTTGTTTTCATATAATTTTTGATATT
>CAYZIA010000011.1:9620-25806 GCA_964478325.1 uncultured Weeksellaceae bacterium | reverse complement strand
TTCTTCTTCTTTCTCAGCTACTTCTGTGTTTTCTTCTTCTTTCTCAGCTACTTCTTTTTTTTCTTCTGATTTCTTTAATGAAATAATTTCTTCCCCTTTTTCTTTAATAATATAATCGGTGAGTTCAGCTAAAGCTTCTTTGAAATTAACAAAATCTTCTTTATAAAGATAAATTTTATGTTTTTTGTAAAAAGGAGTCCCATCTTCATTAAAATCCCTTTTACTCTCTGTAATTGTCAAGTAATAATCTCCTGCTCTTGTTGATCGAACATCAAAGAAATAAGTCCTTCTTCCAGCTCTTATCGCCTTCGAAAATATTTCTTCTATCTCTCTTTTTTCTCCCATGTTTCTATTTTTTAGTTTGTAAATAGATCACAAAGCTATAAAATTATTTTTAAATACTTTTTAGTTCTTTTTTTTGTTTTGTTTTTGAGATATATTATAATAGAACTTTTTATTATTTATTAGCATCTGATGTGTACCTTTTTCTGTGAGTTTTCCATTTTGTAATACAAGAATTAAATCTGCATTTCGTATAGCAGAGATTCTATGGCTTATTATTATTGTTGTTCTTTTTTTTGTTTCGTTTCTTAGGTTCGAAAGTATTTTTTGTTCTTTACTTGAATCTACTGCTGAAAGGCAATCATCAAAAATGAAAATAGATGGGCTTTTGTAAATTGCCCTTGCAATAGCAATTCTTTGTCTTTGTCCACCTGATAGTTGTACGCCTCTTTCACCAACTATGGTTTTATATTTTTCAGGGAAAGTTGAAATATCAGAGGTAATCTCGGCAATTTTTGCTGCTTTTTTTATTCTCTTTTCACTTATTTCATTATTTCCAAAAGAGATATTTTCTTCTATAGTTCCTGAAAAAAGATACCCATCTTGCGGTACATAGCCAATTTCTTTTCTCAATAACCTTAGATTAAGCTTTTCTAATTCGTTCTTTCCTAAATAAATTTTTCCATCTTCTGCATCATAAATTCTGCAGATTAAATTTGCAATTGTTGATTTTCCACTTCCTGTTTTTCCAAATATTGCTAAAGTAGTTCCTTCCTTTGCTTTAAAACTTATATTTTTTAAAGCCATAATTTGAGTATCTGGATAGGTAAAGCTTACATTTCTAAATTCTATATCGCCATATATGGGAGTTTTATCATTGGTATGATTTACAATCTCTGATTTGGTGTTTAAAAATTCATTAATCCTTTTCTGGGATGCAGCAGCTCTTTGTATTAAAGACGTAACCCATCCCACAGAAGCTACTGGCCAAGAAAGCATATTAACATAAATGATAAATTCAGCAATATTTCCTGTTGTGATATTACCTATAATTGCTTGTTTTCCTCCAAAATAAACAGTTAGAATTGTACTAAGTCCAATCATAAAAATAATCAATGGAAAAAACAAAGCGTCTACTTTTACTAATCTCAAATTTTTACTGGTATACTCTTTACATAATTCATTAAATTTTTGTGCTGAGTTCGCTTCGTTTCTAAAGGATTTTAAGATGTTAATTCCTGAGAAAGTTTCTTGTGAAAAAGTGGTAAGAACAGAAAGTTGCTGTTGTACTTTCTCGCTTCTTTTGTTCATGATATTGCTTACATAATAAACGGAAATAGCGAGTAGAGGTAATGGGAGTAATACATAAAAAGAAAGGGTAGGGCTTATACGAAACATAGTAGTGATTACTAGGCAAAAAAGCGTAATAATATTGATAGCGTACATTAGAGCTGGACCTAAATACATTCTTACCCTACTTACATCTTCTGTAATTCTATTCATCATATCTCCAGTATTATTTTTCTTGTAGAATGTAATATTCAACTGCTGATAATGATTGTATATTTCGTTTTTTAAGTCAAATTCTATTTTCCTACTCATTACAATTATAGTTTGTCGCATAAAAAACATAAAGACACCTTTTAGAATAGCAAAGAGTATGATCAATCCTCCAAATTTTAATAAGATATCCGTGTAATCTCCACTAGGAATCTCGTTTTTTGTTAACAAATCTTTGATACTATCGAATGATTTTCGAACAAATTCAGCAGGATAGAGGGCAAAAATATTAGAAATTAAAACAAATAAAAATCCCAGTGAAAATCTATATCTGTATTTCCAAAGGTGCTTATTTAAGTATGCTAAATGCTGCAATGTTTTAGTCGTTTTTATTTTGCTATGCGGAATAAGATTTGTAATTTCGCAAGCCGTTTTTCTTCTGCACAAAAGTAGGTATTATATCTAAAACAAATCGGTAAAATAAATTTTAAAACCATAAAAAATGATTGAATTAAGTGGATTGAATGTAAGTGAAAGACAGAAAAGCATCATTTTAGATAAAATGGATAAAATGGGACACGAACAAGTCGTGTTTCTTAGGGATAAGGAAACCGGGCTAAAAGCAATAATAGCAATTCACAATACTATAATGGGACCATCACTTGGAGGAGTCAGAATGTGGAATTACAGAAATGAAATAGAAGCACTTGAAGATGTATTGAGACTTTCAAGGGGAATGACTTATAAAGCAGCTATCTCTGGATTAGAATTAGGAGGAGGAAAAGCAGTTATTTTGGGAGATTCATCCATTCATAAATCAGAAGCTCTTTTGCGTAGGTTTGGTCAGTTTGTGGAAAGTTTGGGTGGAAAATATATTACAGCAAAAGATGTTGGGATGGAGCCAAAAGACATGGAGTATATTAAAATGGAAACCAATCACGTTACAGGAACAGTAGAAGAATTAGGCGGAAGCGGGGATCCTTCTCCTGTTACTGCTTATGGAGTGTATATGGGAATGAAAGCAGCTGCAATGTATCGTTGGGGTAGTAATAATTTGCAAGGTAAAACAATCCTAATTCAAGGTATTGGACATGTTGGAGAGTCTTTAGTAAATCATCTGACAGCAGAAAAAGCAAATATTTATATTAATGATATAAATCAAGAGAGATTAGATTTTGTGTCTAAGAAATATAACACAAAAATAATTGATTGTGACTCTATTTTTGATTTGAATATGGATGTTTATTCTCCATGTGCTTTAGGGGCAACACTTAATTCTAAAAGCATTCAAAGATTAAAATGTAAAATAATTGCTGGTGCTGCCAATAATCAATTAGAAGATGAAAATAATCATGCCAATCAAATCAAAGAAAAAGGGATAATTTATGCTCCTGATTTTCTAATAAATGCTGGAGGATTGATTAATGTATATTCTGAAATAAAAGGTTTTTCTAGAGAAAAGGCTTTGGAAAAAACTAAGAATATTTACAATATTACTTTAGAAATTTTGAACAAATCTGAAGAAGATGGAATAACCACAAATCAGGCAGCAATAAGTATTGCTGAACAAAGGTTAGAAAATTATAGTAAAAGATAAAACTTAAGTTCTTAAAATGATAAATAGAAGGCACATTCGTTTGAAGGTCATGCAATCTTTGTATGCTTATTTTACTTACAATAAAAAAGATTTAGAAAAGGCGCAAAAGCAAATGCTTAAAGAATGTGAGAATATTGTAACTCTTTATCTTATACTTTTATCCTTGCCATACATTTTATCAAAGTTCTCTAAAGTATTCTTAGAGAAACAAAAGAATAAGTATTTTGCTACCAATTTTGACGAAAATCCTAGTGAAAGATTTGAAAATAATCAAATAGTAAAATTGATCTTAGAAGACAAAATTTTATTAAAAGAAATGGATAAAGTTTCTAGTATTTGGGAAAATAGTGATCATGATTTAATTAAAAAATTATTTGTAAAGATTTGGAAATCAGATTTTTATAAGGATTATTGTAATACAAGTGAAACTACTTTTGAGAAAGATAAACAATTTTTACTTAGCATTTTTGATAAAAATATTATTGATGATGAACTTTTGCATCACATTTTAGAAGAGGAGAGTATCTTTTGGATGGATGATTTGCCTTTTATAGGAAACATTATTTATAGTCAAATAAAGTCAACTAAAGATAAAGAAAGTAAGTTTGTATTTTCTACTGCTTTCAAAAATAAAGAGGATAAAGAGTTTGCTGTAAAACTATTTAGAAAAACCATATTAAATCATAAAGAGTTTAAAGAAGTTATTAGGGAAAAAGCAAAAAATTGGGACCTGGAAAGAATTGCAACAATGGATCAAATTTTACTAATGATGGCTTTATGTGAATTAATGTATTTTACTGAGATTCCTATTAAAGTATCTTTAAATGAATACATTGAGATAGCAAAATATTATAGTACAAGTAAAAGTAAAGGATTCATAAATGGTATTTTAGATAAGGTAATATCTGAATATAAAAAATCAGGAAAAATTAAAAAAGTGGGGCGAGGACTATTAGAATAATTTATAGATTTGCAAATTAAGAAAATGAAAACTCTTAAGATTATATTATGCTTTTTTGTCATTATTAGTTTCTCTTGTAATCATTTAGTAAAAAAAGTGGAAGATCAAAAAGAAGATCGAATTTCTGCAAAATTGGTAAATAATCCTATTACTGCAGAGAAGGGGGGAAAAACAGGCTTGCTTCCTGAAATATCCTTTGATAAATTACGGTACAATTTTGGTAAAATAAATCAGGGAGAGTCTGTTTCTTATCAGTTTATTTTTACCAATACTGGCCAAGCTGAACTCATTATTGCCAATGCAAAAGGTAGTTGTGGTTGCACTGTACCGAAATGGCCAAGAGAACCAATTTTACCAGGAGAATCAGAAGGGATTAAAGTTACTTTCAATAGTGCTGGAAAATCTGGGAAACAAAGCAAAACAATTACTTTAGTAACCAATGCTATTCCAAATACTATTGTGCTAACTGTTAGCGCAGAGATATTAATCGAACAAACAAAAGAAAAACAATAATTATGATTTTATTACAAACAGGAGCAGGTGGAACATCGCTTATATTTTTTATGTTAATTTTTGCAGTCATGTACTTTTTTATGATTAGACCACAAATAAAAAAACAGAAAAAAGAAGTAGCATTTAGATCTTCCCTAAAAGTGGGTGATAAGGTAGTAAGTATTGGAGGAATCCATGGGAGAATTTCAGAAATTGGAAAATCTACAGTAGTACTTGATGTACATAATTCTGGTAAATTAAAAGTAGAAAAATCTGCTATCTCCATGATGGCTCAAACCGAAATTCAGAGTTAAATGTATAAAAAATTGCAAGCGTTATTTAGGCAAATAACAACATTCTTGCATTTGAATAAAAGATTAAGTAAATACTTTATTTTTTTATTAGTTTCTTTTTCTTTTTGGTTTTTAACTATCATGAGTAAAGAGTACGAAACCACTATTTTTATTCCTATTTCGTATAGCAATTTTCCTGAAAGCCAGCAACTTATTAGTAATTTAGAAAGTCAAATGGAGTTAAAGGTAAAATCACATGGATTTTATTTGCTTAGCAATAATCTTTTTCAAACTAAAACACTCCAAATATCTGTAAATAATTTAGAAGAAAGTAAAGAGAGAAAGTACAATCAGAAGCAGTGGGTTGTAAATAAAAATTTGAAGAAAATTTATAAACTTATTTCTGCTGATATCAAAATTTTAAGCGCAAATCCTGACACATTAATTTTTCGTTTTCAAAAGAAAGAAAGTAAAAAGGTTAAAATAGTTTTTAATGGAGATCTTAATTTTTCTTCACAATACAGAATGAAAAATAGAATACACCTTTCTCCTGATAGTATTTTTATTTTTGGTTCTAAGGAAAAGATATCTAAGATTAATTTTGTTGAAAGTGAAGATGTAGATTTTGAGAATATAGAGAAAGCTATAAAACAAGACCTCAGATTAACTGAAATAGAAGGAATTTCTTTTTCTAAAGAAAAGGTACAAATACAATTTGAGGTGGAAAAATTTACAGAAAAAATAATTGAACTTCCTCTAAGTATAATAAATGTACCTAAAGGGTACAAAATAAAATGTTATCCAGCAAGAATAGACATTGTAACTACTATTGCTTTTGATGATTATAATAAATTAAACACAAACTTATTTGTTGCTCAGGTAGACGCTTCCAATCTAACGCAAAAGAAAAGATTAGATGTTATTTTAAGTAAGCAGCCATCCTTTGTAGATATTGTAAAAATTAAACCAAGTAGAGTGGAGTTTTTATTGATAAAGGAATAGACAAGAAGCATATAATTCTCTTGTTATACTAATTTATCTAATATCTAAAATAATATCTTTGCTTTATGCATTTTTTAGAAACACCCATAGAATATTTAAAAGGGGTTGGCCCAATGAGGGCCGAGCTTTTGAAAAAAGAATTAAAAATCTTTAATTTTTCTGATTTATTGTGTTACTATCCTTTTCGTTATATAGACAGAAGTGTTATTCATAAAGTTGCTGAGCTAAATACAGGTATGCCTTATATTCAGCTACAAGGTAAGATTATTCGATTTGAGGAAAAAGGACAAAAAAGAGCAAAACGATTGATTGCTTATTTTCAAGATGAAACTGGAATTATAGAACTTATTTGGTTTAAAGGAATTCGATGGATTAAAAAGGGTATAAAAATCAATGTGGAGTATTTAGTTTTTGGTAAGCCATCCGCTTATCAAAGTAAAATAAATATTGTGCATCCTGAAATAGATATTTTTAAGAAACAACAATTTATTTCGTCCTCTTTGCAATCAGTATATTCAACAACAGAACTATTAAAAAGTAAAGGAATAAATAGCAGAGGTATACGAAATTTAATTAAAGTATTACTTCAGCAGATAGAAAGTAAAATTCAAGAGAACTTATCTAACTCTTTACTTAGTAGGCTAAATCTTCCTAAAAGAGAAAAAGCATTTATTGATATTCATCTACCAACAGATACAAATAGACTAGAAAGAGCTCAAAAAAGATTAAAATTTGAAGAACTTTTCTTCTTACAATTGCATCTTTTAAAAATGAAGTTGACAAGAATGAAGAGATGTAAAGGCTTTATATTAGAAAAAGTTGATAATCATTTTGATAATTATTTTAAGAATCATTTACAATTTAAACTTACAAATGCACAAAAAAGAGTGTTAAAAGAAATCAGAATTGATGTAAGAATGGGTGCCCAAATGAATCGGCTTCTTCAAGGAGATGTAGGAAGTGGAAAAACATTGGTTGCACTACTGAGTATGCTGATGGCAGTAAATAATAACTTTCAGGCATGTATGATGGCTCCAACAGAGATTCTAGCTAATCAGCATTTTAAAAATATCTCTAAAGAGTTAGAAAAATTAGACATAAAGGTAGCACTTCTTACTGGTTCATGTAAAGCGAAAGAACGCAAAGAGTTGCATGAGCAATTAGAAAACGGAAAGATTGATATACTTATTGGAACACACGCACTTTTAGAAGATAAAGTAATGTTTAAAAATTTAGGATTTGTAGTTATTGATGAACAACATAGATTTGGAGTAGCGCAAAGGGCTAAATTATGGAAGAAAAACACAACTCCTCCACATATCTTAGTAATGACAGCAACCCCAATTCCGAGAACACTTTCCATGACGATTTATGGTGATCTGGATATATCAATAATTGATGAACTTCCTCCTGGAAGAAAAGAAATAAAAACTCTTTGGCGTTCAGATAGTAGCCGATTGAGAGTAAATAAATTTATGCACGAACAAATTTCCTTAGGCAGACAAATTTATATTGTTTTTCCACTTATTCAGGAGAGTGAGAAGTTAGATTATAAAGATCTAATGGATGGATTTAAAGCTATTTCTGCAGAATTTCCTATGCCTGATTTTCAGGTTAGTGTAGTACATGGGCAAATGAAGGCAGAAGATAAGGAGTATGAGATGAAAAGATTTGTTGAAGGCATTACCAACATAATGGTTGCTACAACTGTAATTGAAGTTGGAGTTGATGTGCCTAATGCAAGCGTAATGCTAATTGAAAGTGCTGAGCGCTTTGGCTTGTCACAATTACATCAATTAAGAGGGAGAGTGGGTAGAGGAGCAGAACAATCTTATTGTATATTGCTTAGTGGGAATAAAATCAGTAATGAAGGTAGATTGCGGTTGGAAACCATGGCAAGTACTAATGATGGCTTTAAGATTGCAGAAGTAGATTTAAAATTAAGAGGTCCTGGTGATATGATGGGAACCAAACAAAGTGGTATTCTAAATTTTAAAATTGCTGATATTTTAAAAGATGAAAAGATATTGGACTTTGCCCGGAATGAAGCAGTTGCTTTATTAAAAGAAGATGAAAATCTAGAAAAGATTGAGAATATAAATATTGCTCGTGCTTACAAACCTTATGCTAGGGAAAGAATGGGCTGGAGCAGGATCAGTTAATTTAGGGCTATTTAATTAATTAGATTCTCAAAAGAACTCATCATTTCCTCACTCTTTTCAGATCTAATAAATTCATGGCATTACTATTAAAACCACTTATATTTGGTTGGGTAAAACGCAAGATTCTATCATAATACAGAGGTACGATAACTGCTTCTTGAATAATTAGTTCATCCATTTTTATATAAAATTCATGTCGAATAGAATCATTTATTTCTTGGCTTGCTTTCTCATACAAATTATCAAATTTTGTATTTTTAAAATGTGTATAATTTGGTCCGTTAGGACAAAAGTTCTTAGAATAAAAAAGGGCTAGATAATTTTCTGCATCTGCATAGTCTGCAATCCAACTTCCTCTAAAAAAGGTAAGTTTCGATGTAGCTACCATTTGTCTATGTGTAGATGGGGGATTGACATCTATTCTTAGCTTTAGGCCAATTTCAGCTAAGGCATGCTGTATGTATTCACACAAATCTAGATAAGAAGAAGTAGTGGATAAAATAATCTCTGTATTTAGATCAAAATTACTTTTAGCAACTAGTTGTTTTGCTTTTTTCGGATTATAATTATATCCTTTTAGGTTTTCTGAAAAAGAGGGTAATCCCTTTGGAATAAAACCTTGCAAAGCAGGAGTTCCTATATTGTTTCTGAGATATTTAAGCATTTTTTTTCTATCAAACCCATAATTGATAGCTTGTCGAATTTTAAGCGGTAAGGCATCTTCCATCAAAAAACCCAAATATTCAGTATTCAGATAAGGCTGCGTATTAAGTATTACTTTATCTTTATATTTTTTGTTTAGCGTACCATCTTTACATAGTACTTCATCTTTGTAAGAAGCATCTATTCCAGAAATAAAATCAAGATCTCCTTTCAAGAATTCCATAAAAGCTGCTTGTTTATCTTTTATAAAACTGATGGCAATTGCATCTAAGAATGGTAATTGTTCTCTATCTTCTTTTTCAAAATAATTTACGTTTTTTCTAAAAACTAATTTCACTCCTTCTTTCCAGTATTGAAAATGAAATGGTCCTGTTCCGATTGGGTGTTCTCGGAAATTTATATTTTCTACAATTTCTTTAGGAACAACCGAACAATACTGCATACTTAGGAGCCCTAGAAATGGAGGAAAAGGATTCTTCAATTGAATCTCAAAAGTAGAATCGTTTTTTGCATGATAGCTTTCGGTATTAGATAAAACCCAAGCTCCAGGGGAAGCTAACTTTTTGCTTTTTAGCCGATTAAAACTATAAGTAAAATCGGATGCTATTACCTTTCTGTTTACTTTTAGAAGTTCGTGATTATGAAAATAAACATCATTTCGTAAATGAAACGTATAAAGTTTTGCATCTTCTGAGATTTTCCAGCTTTTAGCAATGGAAGGGGTAACTTCTAAATCTTTATTAAGCTGTACTAAGCCATTAAAAAGCTGATTACAAGCCCAAATTGTTGCTTGATCTTTAGCAAATATAGGATCTAAACTTCCAATTCCAGAAGCCTGATTATATCTAAAAATAGATAAATCTTCATCTTGTGTAGGGGCAGCACAAGAGAGCAAAAAAAGAAAACATAAAAAAAAGCCAAATTTAGAATTCATAAAGAAAAATTAATCTGGCTAAAATTAGAAAATTATTACTTATCTCATCAAATTTACTTCTCCATTTATATAAGGAAGATTAGATAGTATTAAGTAAAAGAAGTTATTTTAACTTAAAATATTTTACCATTTCCTAAATCCCATAGCCAAAAAGTAGGATTTCCTGTTGACAAATCTTGAAATTCAACCACTAAGGAATCACAAGATATTGTAGAGTCCAAGTTAGTAAAATCAGTCGTAACCTGTGAGGATGCACTAAATATAATTAGTATGGCTAGGAGGATTAGGAAACAGTAAGAGAGTTGTTTTCTTTTTAATCTGAATTTTGAGTTTTGAAGGATGCTTAGTAAAATTAGAGTCATAACTTTGAGAATCTTTAGTTCTTGTACTTTTTAAAACGAATAATTTTAAACAAAGGTTACAAAAGTGAGATTGGTAAAATGATTTTCTACTTTTGCAGAATGAATAAGAAAGTAGCATTTTATACTTTAGGCTGTAAACTAAACTTTTCAGAAACCTCAACTATTGGACGGCAGTTAAGTATGGTTGGGTTTGAAAAAACTAATTTTAATAAAAAAGCTGATTTGTATGTAATTAATACTTGTTCTGTAACAGAAAATGCTAATAGAGAATGTAGAAGGATTATTCGTAAAGCAAAAAGAATTTCACCCAATTCAAAAGTAATTATAACGGGCTGTTATGCGCAATTAAAACCAGAATCTATTGCAGAAATGGATGGGGTAGATATGGTTTTGGGGGCAAATGAAAAATTTAATATCCCAAAACTATTAAATAGTGATATTAAAGAAGAAAAAGTTTATGGATGTGAAATAGAGAATTTGGATTATCACGATTCATTTTCCTTAAATGATAGAGCACGTTCTTTTATGAAGATTCAGGATGGATGTGACTATCCTTGTACTTATTGTACTATTCCACTTGCAAGAGGGAAAAGCAGATGTGACAGCATTGAAAACATAATTAAGAATGCTAAAGAAATTGCTAAGAATGGCATTAAAGAGATTGTATTAACAGGTGTAAATATTGGTGAATTTAAAGACAAGATTGATGATAGAAATTTTGCAACACTTTTAAATGAATTAGAAAAAGTAGAAGGAATCGAACGATATAGGATTTCTTCAATTGAACCTAATCTAATTACACCTGAGATTATTTCTTTCGTAAAACAATCAAAGAAATTTATGCCACACTTCCATATTCCAATGCAGTCAGGTTCGGATGCTATATTAGGAAAAATGAAAAGAAGATATAATACAAAACTCTACAGAGAAAAAATTAATACAATAATAAGAGTTATACCGAATGTGTGTATTGGAGCAGATGTAATTGTTGGTTTCCCTGAAGAAACAGAAAAAGAATTTAAAGAAACACTGCTTTTTATAAAAGAGCTATCTATTTCCTATCTGCATGTTTTTAGTTATTCAGAAAGGGAAAATACAGAGGCTATTCATTTTGGAGGTGTTGTTAGCAAACAAAAAAGAGCAGAAAGAAGCAAAAGACTAAGAATCTTATCTGATAAATTACAAAGAAAATTTTATCAGATTTATTTAGGTACTGAACAAACTGCTCTGTTTGAAAAAGGAAATAAAAATGGATTCTTATATGGATTTACTGACAATTATATTAGAGTGAAGATTCCATTTTATGAGGGATTTTTGCAGCAAAAGTTAAAAATAAAATTACTTTCGTTTGATGAAAATAGAAACATACTTTCAAAAGTAATATAAACCAAGAACATGTACCCAACAATCAGCCACCTAATATTCGATTTGTTTGGAATACAAATTCCGCTTCCTATTCAAACCTTTGGTTTTTTTGTAGCTATTGCGTTTTTAGTAGCAAGTTGGACTTTATCCTTGGAACTAAAACGAAAAGAAAAGGAAGGAATTATTAAAAGCAGTAAAGTGAAAGTACTTTTAGGCAAAAGACTTACTTCTTTTGATATTTTTTCAGCACTTTTCTTTGGTTTTCTTATAGGGTTTAAAGGGGTTGAGGCAATTTTTTCTTACTCTGACCTGGTGGCGAACCCACAAAAATTTATACTTTCAAGCCAAGGACATTTGTTAGGAGGAATAATTGTCGCTTTTATTTCTTTGTATTTAAAATGGAAAGAAAATAAAGCTACAAAATTAGATATGCCAAAATGGATTGAGAAAGAGATTCATCCTTATGAGCTGGTTGGAAATATGACTATGATTGCAGCTGTTTCTGGAATAATTGGAGCTAAGATTTTTCATAATTTGGAAAACATTGGAGAATTTATAGCTGATCCAATTGGACAACTTATGGCTTTTAGTGGACTTACTTTTTATGGTGGATTGATTGCTGGAGCAATTGCTGTAATTTGGTATGGGAAAAAATATAAAATAAAAGCCCTTGTTCTTTCAGATGCTGCTGCTCCAGGACTTATGATTGCCTATGGTATTGGGCGTATTGGCTGCCAACTCTCTGGGGATGGCGATTGGGGTATTATTAACGTTGCTAGCAAGCCAGATTGGTTGACATTTTTGCCAGATTGGATGTGGAGTTTTACTTATCCACATAATGTAATAAATGAAGGGATTCCTATTGAGGGATGTACAGGAAAATATTGTATGGAGTTAGCCAATCCTGTATGGCCTACTCCTTTTTATGAGGTAGTTATGGCTGGTTTTATTTTTGTTTTTTTGTGGAGCATACGAAAACGAATTAAATTAGATGGTATTTTATTTTTTACTTATTTGGCTATTAATGGTGTGGAGCGCTTTTTTATCGAGAAAATTAGAGTAAATACCGAGTACAATATATTAGGAGGTATCACCCAAGCAGAGATAATTTCATCTTGTTTAGTTATTTTTGGTTCTTTAGGTGTTCTTTTTATTTATCGAAATAGTAAACAAAAAAGGATCTAATATACTAGACCTTTTAAGCATCTTTCTCGTTTAACTATGTATGGCTTCTGCAATAATAAAATTAATAAGAAGAATATATATCTTTAATTGTCTAGTTATTGGTATAATTTCACCTATTGTTTGTTATTCTTTATTACCAGAATTTAATATAAAAGAACATCCTTTGTCCTATTTTGGAATTGTAGAAAGGACAAGTTTATTCTGGCAGATTAGTTTAATCTTAACTTCAATAGGTCTTTATGTAAATGGAAATAGTTGTATTAATGAATTGATAAAAAGAAAGAAATATCATATCCCTATTAAGACTTTATTACTTATTGCTTGTGGTTGTTTGTTCCTGACAGCTATCTTTACTTTGAAATATAACTATTGGCATCATCTATTTGCAATTTTATTTTTTCTTGTTTATAATTTCTTTGTTTTTATATTTGGATTGATTCGTTCATTAACTTATGTAAGAAGAGGATTGTTTTCGGTGCTTATTGGTTGCTCAATGTTATTCTCCTCAATATTAATTTTACCTTTTCCATCATACGGAATTGCTGAAATCACTTTTGTTACTTTAGTTATATTTTGGAATACAGTCCTGTTTATAAAGAGTTTAAAATTAATGGGATAAAAAACTTGATAAAAGATGAAATTATAAATCCTAATACTTTCTTTTAATGATATATAGTCCAATAAAAGTAAGTAATCCATTTATTATCAATAATTCAAATCCAAAAGGTATATAAAGTTTAATAATATAGCATATTATAGGAGAAATAATAGCAACTAATGGTACCCATTTATCTCTTATCTTCCATTTAGTAAATAATCCAAATGAGAACATCCCTAATAATGGACCATAAGTATAACCAGCGACTATAAATAATGATTTTATGACACTTTGATCATTAATAGCTCTAAACAATAATATAACACCTAAAAGAACAAATGAAATCAGTAGGTGAGAATATTTTCTAGTCTTAATTTGTTGTTCTGGATCTTGTTTATCAAACTCTAATATATCAACACAAAATGAAGTTGTTAGTGAAGTTAGAGCCGAATCAGCACTGGAATATGCTGCAGCAATAATACCAATAATAAAAAGTATACCTACATAAGATGGAAGACCACTATTCAAGGCTACATTTGGGAATAGCATATCTGCATCTAGTGGTATAAGGATTCCAAATTCATTCGAATATATATAAAGAAGTGCCCCAAGTGATAAAAATAACAGATCTACAAATATTAGAATAGAACTGAAAACCATCATATTTTTTTGTGCATCCTTTAAGTTTTTACAACTTAAATTTTTTTGCATCTGATCTTGATCTAATCCTGTCATTACAATTGCCATAAATACTCCAGAAAAGAATTGTTTAAAGAAGTACTTGCTATCTTTCCAATCTTCGAAAAAGAAAATTTTTGAGTAATCTGATTCTCTTATAAGCTGGATAGTAGATGTAAAATCAAGATTCATTTTTCCTGTAACTGTATAAGCTATCATAAAGACAGTTCCTAACATAAATGTTGTTTGCAAAGTATCCGTCCATATAATAGTTCTAATACCTCCTCTATACGTATATAACCATATTAAAGCAATTGTTATGATTACTGTTACATAAAATGGAATGTTCCAAGATTCAAAGATGGCAAATTGAAGTACTGAGGCTATTAAATACAGTCTAAATGAGGCTCCAATAGTTCGAGATAACAGAAAGAATGCTGAACCTGTCTTGTATGTGTTATTACCAAATCGGTTTTTCAAGTAGGTATAGATAGATATTAATTCAAGTTTATAATATAAAGGAAGTAAGATTCTAGATATAATAAAATACCCAACAAAGAAACCAAAAACCATTTGCATATAACTAAACTGACTACTATCAACCCATCCAGGGACAGATATGAATGTGATCCCTGATAGTGTAGTTCCAATCATACCATAAGCTACAATATACCAAGGAGAATTTCTGTCTCCCAAGAAAAAAGTTGAATTACTATCATTCTTGCCTGTATAGTAGGAAATAAGAAAGAGTAAACTAAAATAAATAGCAATTACTGTTAATATAAGTGTTGATGACATATAACTTTTGTTTTTACAAATCTATCAGAATATTTAAGAATACGCCTATATTTGCATTTATGAATTTTCCATCTAAACTTGTTGAAACAGCAGTAAACCAACTTTCTTCCTTACCAGGAATAGGTAAAAAAACAGCATTACGTCTAGTCTTACACATGTTAAAGAAGGAAAAGATTCAAGTAGAACAATTTGGAGAATCATTTATAAAATTAATTCGAAATATCAGTTATTGTAAGGAGTGTTTTAGTATTTCTGATTTAGAACTTTGTGAAGTCTGTGCCAACTCAAAAAGAAATAAAAGTATTATTTGTGTGGTTGAGGATATACGGGTAATGATGGCTATTGAGAATACTATGAAATTTGATGGTGTTTATCATGTACTTGGCGGACTTATTTCTCCTATGGATGGTGTTGGCCCATCTGAACTTAGAATTGAGGAATTAGTTGAAAAAGTAAAAAGTGGCTCAATAAAGGAGGTAATTCTTGCGTTAAGTACTACCATGGAGGGAGACACTACCAATTATTATCTTTTCAAACGATTAAAAGAGTTCTTAGTTCCTGTTTCTGTTATTGCAAGAGGAATTGCTATTGGTGATGAATTAGAATATACAGATGAGATTACCTTAGCCTCAGCCATTTCAAGACGTTTACCTTACGAAAATTCCCTAGTGAATTAATGAAACTTTCGGTAATAATAGTTTCTTATAATGTCAAGTTTTTTTTGGAACAATGCTTGCGTTCATGTGTTAAGGCTACACAAAATTTAGAAGCAGAAATAATTGTCGTAGATAATAACTCGGTAGATGAATCTACAGAAATGGTAAAGGAAAAATTTCCAAATATTTCTTTAATACATAATAGAGAAAATTTAGGGTTTTCCAAAGCAAATAATCAAGCAATACTAAAGGCAAAAGGCGAGTTTATTCTTTTATTAAATCCAGACACATTGGTAGCAGAAGATGCTTTTAAAAAAGCTATCTCTTTTATGTCAGAAAAAAAAGAAGTTGGTGTAGTTGGAGTACAAATGATAGATGGAAAGGGTAAGTTTTTAGACGAAAGTAAAAGAGGAATTCCTAATTTTCAAACTTCCTTTTTTAAGTTTTTATGGATGCATAAATTTTTTCCGAATTCACCAACTCTCAACAACTATTATTTAGGAAAATTGGATAAAGATAAAAGACATGAGGTTGAGGTCTTGGCAGGTGCTTTTATGCTAATTAGAAAATCGGTGCTAGATGAAGTTGGCCTATTAGATGAGCAATTCTTTATGTATTGGGAAGACACTGATATTTGTATGCGTATTGCAGATAAGGG
>CAYZIA010000011.1:0-9610 GCA_964478325.1 uncultured Weeksellaceae bacterium | reverse complement strand
AATCTATTATTTGGGTGATATTAAAATCATACATTATAAAGGGGAAAGCAATAAACGTCATACCTTAAGTTTTACTATTGGATTTAATAAATCTATGCTTTCCTTTGTAAAAAAACATTTTAGTAAACATCTTCTATTTTTACCATTGATAAAAGTGGCAATCTTTGTAAAGATTCTTATTGTTTTAGTTAGGGATTTTTTCAAAACATTTTTACTACCAATAATTGATTTTTCTACTATGTATCTTGGTATATTATTTTTAACAAATTATTGGGGAAAAAATTTTGCTCCCTACGATTTTGCGGAAACCTTTACAAATTTTGTATTACCATCCTATATTGTTGTATGGATTATTTCCTTGTTTTTTTCAGGCGCTTATGATAAACCATTTAGAATTAATCGTGTGGCAAGAGGTGTAATTTTTGGGCTTTTGATAATAGCAGCTTATTCCAATTTTATTAATGTTATTCGTTTTTCAAGAGTAGTTATAATAGCTGGAGGGATTTTGGTTTTTTCTTTATTTGTGATATTAAGATTTTTTTATAGAATTTTTAGCTATCAAGATATGGATATTGCAGAAAAAAGAGTAATGAATTTATTACTATTATCTGAGAAAAAAGAGTTTCAAAGGGCAGGAGAAATTATTGCAAGTTCTAAGCATAATACCCGGCTTATTGGCTATTTGAATCAAAGAGGCGAAAATGGAGCATTAGGCTCTTTTTCTGAAATTAATGAGATTATTAAAAAACATAAAATAGATGAAGTAGTTTTTGCAAGTTTTGATATTAGTTTTAAGAATATTATTAAATGGCTTATTTCTCTTTCAAGAACTTCTTTAAACTTTAAAATACTTCCTGAAAATAGCTATTTTCTTATTGGTAGTAATTCTAGGGAAACGCTTGGTGATTATTATTCGCCAGATTCAAATTGGGAACTTTCTAAAACAGCTAATAAACGAAACAAAAGAGTGCTTGATTTTATACTTTCTTTTTTGTTTTTAATTTTTTCTCCAATACTGATGTGGCTTTCTAATTCTCCTACCTTATTTCTAAAAAATATGATTGGTATTTTAAGAGCAGAGAAGACTTTTGTGGGTTTTAATAAAAAATATGAGTCTCATTTCCCAAATATCCGTACCGGAATTCTTTTCCCTACTTCCTGTATAAAAGGGGAAGATCTTAATAGTAAAGAGATTCGAAATATAAATATGCGATATGCTAAAGATTATAAGGCCAGAAATGATTTATATATCATTCTTAAATGCATAAATCAACTTGGATAATACTAGAAAGTTACAAATGTTTTTTCGTATTTTTGCAAACTATTTAAAATGAAAATATAAAATGGCAAGAGTAGAATTGATAATTCCTAAAATGGGAGAAAGTGTAACAGAAGCAACTATAATTTTATGGAATAAAAGCGTGGGGGATATGGTTGAGATAGATGAAACAATTATAGAGATTGCTACCGATAAAGTAGATTCTGAAGTTCCGTCGACTCATAAAGGAATGTTAGTAGAACAACTCTTTCAGGCTGATGATATTGTAAAAGTTGGAGAGACATTCGCTATTTTAGAAACAGAAGGAGAAGATGAAGCTTCTCCTCTGGCATTAGAAGTAAAAGAAGTAGAAAAAAAGAAAGAAAAAAAAGTAATAGAAGAGCTTAATTTACGAGATGATAATAAATCGTTGTTACTAGACGAAAAAACTATAACTCCAATTACAAAATCTAAAGACAGATTTTATTCTCCACTTGTCAGAAATATAGCTTCCAAGGAAGGTATTTCTATGGATGAACTAAATAAAGTTTTAGGAACAGGTAAAAGTGGAAGAGTTACTAAAACGGATATGGCTTCCTACATTAAAAATAGAGGAACAACACCTATATCTGAAAAACTGAAAACTTCAGAAGTAGAAACTCCAGTATCTACTCCTATTGCAGCAATTGAAGATACGGAGATTATTGAGATGGACAGAATGCGTAAACTTATTTCCGCCCATATGACAATGTCTAAACAAACTTCTGCACACATTACTTCTTTTGTAGAGGCAGACATGACTAATATCGTAAATTGGAGAAATAAAGTGAAGGCTAATTTCAAGAAAAGAGAAGGACAAAATATCACCTTTACACCTATTATTATTGAGGCAATGGTAAAAGCAGTTAAGGATTTTCCTATGATCAATGTTTCGGTGGAAGGAACGAATATTCATGTTCACAGAAATATAAATATTGGAATGGCAGCAGCTTTACCAGATGGGAATTTAATTGTACCAGTAATAAAAGAATGTCAGAATAAAAACTTAGTTGGTATTACCAAGACAGTAAACGATTTAGCCACAAGAGCAAGAGGTGGACAATTAAGTCCTGACGATATAAACGGAGGGACTATTACCATGACCAATGTTGGTACATTCGGAAATTTGATGGGAACACCAATTATAAACCAGCCTCAAGTAGCTATTATGGCCTGCGGGGTGATAAAGAAAAAACCTGTTGTTTTGGAAATTGAGCATGGAGATGTAATTGCAATTCGCCATATGATGTTCCTTTCACTTTCTTATGACCACAGGGTTGTAGATGGCGCACTTGGAGGGCAATTTGTTAGAAAGGTTGCCGATTATCTGGAACAATTTGATAGCAATAAAATAGTTTAAGAATTAATTTTTTGGATATTTATATAATTTATAAACTTAAGATCTAACTATTGCAGAATTATTCTTTAGCTCAATATAAAGAGCAATCAAAATTAAAAAGCAAAGAAAACCAGGTTTTTTTTAAGCTTCTAAAAAAGAAAAAATCTAAAGTTTTAGATAAATTAATTCATCCTTTACATGAAGAAGTTTTTCAATGTACTGATTGTCTAGAATGTGCCAATTGCTGTAAAACTACCGGCCCACTTTTTACTGATAAGGATATTAGTAGAATCGCAAAATATCTTAAAATAAAACCTTCTAGATTTACAGAGAAATATTTACGGATTGATGAAGATAAGGATTATGTGTTGCAAACTCTTCCTTGTGTTTTTTTAGGGGAGGATAATTATTGTAGTATTTATAATGTACGGCCAAAGGCTTGCAAAGAATTCCCGCATACAGATAGGATAAAGCAACATCAATTATTGAAATTAACCGAGAAGAATATTGAAGTTTGCCCAGCTTTATTCAGTATAATTGAAAAATTAAAAAAAATACTTAGAACATGAATAATTTTATTCTTTATAAATCAGATATTTAGCTCGTGTTTCTTTAAACTGTAGTATTTCATCTTTCCAACTGGCTTTAATTCTCTTTGGGGATTTTCCTTCAATTATTTGTAATCTTAATTTATCTGATCCTGCTAATTTATCAAAGAAATCATTAAAGAAGTTATTTTTTTCAGGACAATTCTTATATGCCTCAATTAACCAATTTAGATTGATTTCTTTTAAATGATTATCTTGAAATCTTAGATCTATTCCAAAACATTCTTCATCTTGATATTTTGGATATTTACTACCTACTCGACTTTTAGGTGTAAATGAATAATTGCTTTCCAAATAAGGAGCCCCAAAATGTTGAAATGGATAATCAGTTCCTCTACCAATACTTATAGTTGTTCCTTCAAATAAACACAAACTAGGATATAAGTTAATAGATATTGTATTTGGTAAATTAGGAGACGGTTTTATAGGTAAATCATAATTTGTATTATGAGTATAATTTGCAATCTCTATTACAGTTAAGTCACATTTTCTAGAAATCCAATTCTCTCCATTTATCATTTTTGCATACTCTCCAATTGTCATTCCGTGAACAATAGGTACTGGATGCATTCCTACAAAAGATTTGAATCCATTTTTTCTTATTGGTCCGTCAATATAATGCCCATTTGGATTTGGTCGATCTAACACTATAACTTTTATATTGCTTTCGGCTGCAGCTTCCATTACATAATGAAGCGTAGATATGTAAGTGTAAAATCTGGCTCCTACATCTTGAATATCGAAAAGTAAGATATCAATTTCTTCTAATTCCTTTGAATAAGGCTTCTTGTTTTTTCCGTAAAGTGATATAATAGGTAATCCTGATTTTGAATCTATTCCATTTTCAATTTTAGCACCAGCATCTGCTTTTCCTCTAAATCCGTGTTCAGGAGAAAATACTTTTGTAATATCTATTTTTAGATTCAACAAACTATCTACCAAATGAGTGGAGCCAATCATTGAAGTTTGATTTCCTACAACTGCTACTTTTTTATTTTTTAAAAGCGACAAGTAACTTTCTGTTCTTTCTGCTCCCACTTTTAGTTTTTTCTCTTTTTGGCAACTAAATAGTAAGATGCAGAAAATTAAAAGGAAAATTTGCCTTATTTTAGCCATTTAAAATTATGAATGTAGAATATTTTATAGTAAAACGATTAATAGGTGCAAAGGAAGGAAATAATCGCCTTTCTCGCCCTATAATTCGTATAGCAATTTTAGCTATTTCACTTTCCATGGTAGTTATGCTTATTTCTATTGGAGTAGTAAAAGGATTTAAGAAGGATATTGCTGATAAAGTTATAGGTTTTGGATCTCATATTCAAATCACAGCTTTTTCTGATAATAATTCTTATGAAACAAAAGCAATAAATAGAAATCAAGATTTTTATCCTTCTATTGAAAAAGAAAATGGAATAAAGCATATTCAGGTTTTTGCTACAAAAGCTGGAATTATTAAAACTAAAGAGGAAATACATGGCGTGATTTTAAAAGGAGTTGACACGGATTTTGATTGGACATTTTTTCAAGAGAATTTGATTGCTGGAGAGGTGCTTTCTTTGAATGATTCAAATACTACTAATGGTGTGTTAATTTCTGAGAATATTGCAAATTATTTACAATTAAAAGTAGCAGATAATTTAATTATGTATTTTATTCAAGATTCGCCAAGAGTAAGGAAGTTTAAGATATCAGGAGTATATAATACTGATCTAGAGGAGTTTGATGAGTTGTATGTCTTGGGTGATATAAAACAAATACAAAAATTAAATGATTGGGGAAAGGATTCGGTAGGGGGTTTTTCAATAACTATTAATGATTTTAATGACTTGGACAAGCAAACTCAGATAGTATATGAAAAAACGCCTTATAACTTAAATGCACAAAGTATAAAAGAGATTAATCCGAAAATATTTGATTGGTTAAAACTGCAAGATATTAATGTAAATGTTGTTATTATTCTGATGCTAATTGTAGCAGCAATCAATATAATTACAGCACTACTTATTATGATATTGGAACGAACTAAATTAATAGGAATCTTAAAAGCTATTGGACAAACAAATTGGAGTATCCGAAAAGTATTTTTGTATAATGCCACTTATCTAATAATTAAAGGATTATTTTGGGGAAATCTTTTAGGTATATCACTTTCTCTGTTACAAAAAGAATTCCATATTATTAGTTTAAATCCCGCCACTTATTATATGAAATCGGTACCTATTTATTTGCTTCTCTCGGATATTTTAATTTTGAATCTGGGGGTAATTATTACTTGTTTTGTTATGCTGATTCTACCAACCTATTTTATTACTAAAATCACGCCTATAAAAGCAATTCGTTTTGAATAGATTTTGGTAGTTTCGTAAACTTAAATTTAATTATGAAATATTTTAAGAATATAATTGAAACTATTGGGAACACTCCCTTAGTGAGGCTAAATAATGTGGTAGAAACAGAGGCTTTAGTTTTAGCAAAAGTGGAAACATTCAACCCAGGACATTCTATAAAAGATAGGATGGCACTTAAAATGATTAAAGATGCTGAAAAAGATGGAAGACTAAAGCCAGGAGGAACAATTATTGAAGGAACAAGCGGAAATACTGGGATGGGACTTGCACTAGTTGCAATTCAAAAAGGTTATAAATGTATTTTTGTAGTACCTGACAAGCAATCCAAAGAAAAGATAGATCTGCTTAAAGCAGTTGGTGCTAAGGTAGTAGTATGCCCAACAGATGTCCCTCCAGAAAGTAAACTTTCGTATTATTCAGTTGCCAAAAGATTAACAAAGGAAACTCCAAATGCTTGGCATGTAAATCAGTACAATAACCCTTCTAATGCTATTGCACATTATGAGAGTACTGGTCCTGAAATTTGGGAGCAAACCGAAGGAAAAATTACTCATTTGGTAGTTGGTGTTGGAACTGGAGGTACTATTTCTGGCACTGCAAAATATTTAAAAGAAAAGAATCCAAATATCAAAGTTTGGGGTATTGATACTTATGGTTCTGTTTTTAAGAAATACCATGAAACAGGCGAGTTTGATAAGAATGAAATTTATTCCTATATCACAGAAGGAATTGGGGAGGATATTTTACCAGAAAATGTTGATTTTGATATTATTGATCATTTTGAAAAAATAACAGATAAAGATGGTGCAATTATGGCTAGAAAATTAAGTCAAGAAGAAGGAATTATGGCGGGTTACTCTGCTGGAAGTGCTGTAGCAGGTATTAATCAATTGAAAGATAAACTTAAAAAGGATGATATAGTAGTAGTAATTTTTCATGATCATGGTACGCGTTATGTAGGGAAGCTGTTTAATGATGATTGGATGAAAGATATGAATTTTATGTAAACACTTTTTAAAAGTTATTAACTTCTTTAAAAGTCAGTCAATTTATTTTTGACTGACTTTTTTGTTTTTTTAAATTTACCATTCTTATTTTAAAAAGCAGAAAATCTAGTTATGTATCTGATATTTGACACGGAAACTACTGGCCTGCCACAAAATTGGAAAGCACCATTAACCGATTTTGACAATTGGCCAAGATTAGTGCAATTGGCTTGGCAAGTGCATGATGTAGAAGGAAAATTAGTAGATGTACAAAATTATATTGTAAAGCCAGAGGGTTTTGATATTCCTTATAATGCTTCAAAGATTCATGGTATTTCTACTGAGAGAGCTACGAAAGAAGGCTTAGCTTTATCAGAAGTTTTGGAAATTTTTATCCAAGAGCTTAAGAAAGCACAATTTGTAGTTGGGCATAATATCAGTTTTGATAATAATATTGTTGGTTGTGAATTTTTACGAAAAAACATGCCTAATCTTTTACAATCTATACCAGCAATTGATACTAAAAATGATGCTACTGATTTTTGTAAAATTCCAGGAGGAAGAGGAGGAAGATTTAAATGGCCATCTTTAACAGAATTACATGAAAAATTATTTAGTTCTACTTTTTCTCAGGCACATAATGCATCAGCTGATGTGGAAGCAACTGCAAGATGTTTTCTAGAACTTTTACGCTTAGATATTATTCCTTATTCCAAAGCTGGAATGAGTACAGAGCAAATTCAAGATTACAAAGAAATAAATCCAAATCCTTTTAAGCTTATAGGATTAGATACTCAGCCTTACAAACCAATAAATCAAGATAAAAAAGAGCAGATTCTAGAGAAAGATAACGAGTATAGTGAAGAAGAAATATTTGAGATTAAGTCTATTTCTTCTTTTGCTCATTTGCATTTGCACTCACAATATTCGGTATTACAAGCCACTCCAAATATTAAAAATCTAGTGCAAAAAGCAGTTGATGAGAATATGCCTGCAGTTAGTATAACTGATCATTGCAATATGTTTGCTGCTTTTAAATTTACTTCTGCTGTTCTAGAACATCCTGTCAATGAAGGGTTGGATTATAAGGACCTGAAATTAAAGCCAATCTTGGGTTGTGAACTTAATGTATGTAAAGATCATACCGATAAAACCGTTCAAGATAATGGTGCTCAAATTCCATTTATAGCAAAAAACAATAATGGATATCATAATCTTTCCAAGCTTTCTTCTTTTGGATACGTAGATGGTTTTTATTATGTGCCAAGGGTAGATAAAGCTTTAATTTTAAAGTATAAAGATGACTTAATTGTTCTTACAGGAAGTATATATGGTTTAATTCCGAATCTTATCTTGAATGTTGGAGAAAAACAAGCAGAAGAAGAATTTTGTTGGTGGAAAGAAAATTTTGGAGAGGATTTTTATGTAGAAATAGGTAGACATAATTTAGAGGAAGAGAAACATGTAAATGAGGTTTTAGTAAAATTTGCAAAAAAATATAATGTAAAGATAATTGCTTCTAATAACGTTTATTATCTGGAAAAGGAAGACGCAAATGCACATGATATTCTTCTTTGCGTAAAAGAAGGGGAACAGCAATCAACTGAAATTGGAAAGGGTAGGGGTTTTCGTTTTGGCTTTCCAAATGATGAATATTATTTTAAATCCTCTTTACAGATGCAAGAATTATTTTCTGATCTTCCTGATGCAATAGATAATATATCAGAATTAACTGATAAGATTCAAGTATATTCCCTGAAGAATGAGGTGCTTTTACCAGCATTTGATATTCCTAAAATCTTTTTAGAGGAATTAAATGAGAAAGACAAAAAGAATGGGGAAGATATTTACTTGAAATATCTGACTCTAAAAGGAGCAAAAGAAAGGTATAAAGAAATTACGGAAGAGATTAAAGATAGGATAGATCTTGAACTTAAAACAATAGCAAAATCGGGCTATCCAGGTTATTTTCTTATAGTACAAGATTTTGTTTCACAAGCTAAAAGAATGAATGTCTCAGTTGGTCCAGGAAGAGGATCTGCAGCTGGCTCTATAGTTGCTTATTGTACAGGTATTACAAATGTAGATCCACTTAAATACGATTTACTTTTTGAACGTTTCTTAAATCCTGAAAGAGTTTCTCTCCCTGATATTGATATTGATTTTGATGATGATGGTAGGGGTAAGATTATTGATTGGGTAGTAAATAAATATGGAAAAGAAAATGTAGCTCAGATTATTACTTATGGTTCAATGGCTGCAAAATCAGCAATTCGTGATACAGCAAGGGTACTTGACTTACCTTTACATGATGCAGATAGAGTGGCTAAATTAGTCCCTGATTTTATATCTCTTAATAAAATCTTTTCTTCGAATGAGAAGGAGTTGAAAAAAGAAATAAAAGGAGATCAATTAGGAAATGCAAAGACTTTAATAACTCTTGCAGAAGGTGATGATTTAATTGCTGAAACAATTAATCAGGCCAGAAAATTAGAGGGCTCAATCAGGAATGTTGGAACGCATGCTTGTGGGGTAATTATTACACCAAAGCCTCTTATGGACTTAATTCCCATTGCTAATGCAAAAGATTCTGAGCTTTTAGTTACACAGTTTGATAATGATGTTGTAGAAAAGGCAGGTCTTTTAAAAATGGATTTTTTAGGACTAAGAAACTTGACAATTATTAAAGATTGTATTAAAATCTTAAAAGCACTTCACGATACTAATTTAAATATTGATACCATTCCACTAGATGATAAAAAAACACTAGAGATCTTCCAAAGAGCTGAAACAAAAGGAATATTTCAGTTTGCATCAGATGGAATGCGAGCACATTTACGATACTTAAAACCAGATAAGTTTGATGATTTAATTGCTATGAATGCACTTTTCCGACCAGGTCCAATGGAATATATTCCTAATTACATTAAGCGTAAACATGGAAAGGAGGATATCAGTTATGATTTGCCAGAAATGGAAGAATTCTTAAGAGGAACTTATGGGATCACCGTATATCAGGAACAAGTTATGTT
>CAYZIA010000010.1:17489-26531 GCA_964478325.1 uncultured Weeksellaceae bacterium | reverse complement strand
CAGGACATAAAGATGGTTTTGTAAAGGTTATTTTTGATGCAAAATATGGTGAATGGTTAGGTTGTCATATGATAGGATACAATGTTACGGAAATGATTGCGGAAGCAGTTGTTGCTCGTAAGTTAGAAACTACAGGACATGAAATCCTAAATGCAGTTCACCCTCACCCAACAATGAGTGAAGCTGTGATGGAAGCAGTTGCTGATGCTTATGATGAAGTGATACATATATAGATTGTTAGTATTGAAAGATATTAGATTTAACCCTCATCAATTTTAAAGTTTTTTTATAGTTATTTTTTCTTAAAGATTTAATATTTCAGATTTACCTTCTAAAGTGCCCGCCCATTGTTTTGCTTCTGATGCTGAGAAAAAAGGCCCTAGGTATACTTTGTAAATTTGTTTTTCTGAATTAGATACAGAAGGGAGAAAGAAATAATTGGCAGTATATCCTTCAGTATTCTTTTGTTCTACTAGGGATTTTGCTAAGCTTTCATCTTCAAATTCCCCAATTATTATTAAATGTTTTGCCTCTCCAAAATCAAGAGAATATTGTAAAGGAACAAGGATCTCTTGCTTAATTATTGTTTTTGAATTTATTGTTTCAGGAGTTACGGATGTAGGCTCAAGGTTATCATAAAGATAAAATCCTGCATAAGCAAGGGATCCAATAATTAAAAGAATAAAAGTTCTTTTCCAAGAAAATGTAGAAGGTTTCTTCTCTTTTTTTGTTTGCTCAGGCACAATATTTTCATGTGAACTTTGCGTAGCTTTAGGATTGTAAGTAGGGTAAGGAGGAGTGTTATCAGCTTTTGGTTGCTCATCATGTCTCGTTTCTTTTTTGGCTTTTATTTGCCCTAATCTTTCCTGTAAGATTCTTAATCGTTGTTCATTATCATAATGTTCCATAGTATGTCGTTTTTCAGTTTGTAAATATATTATTTATTAATTGTGTTTTCAATAGTAAGTTCAAAAAGTTCTGAAAGTTTATATCCAGCTTCTTTCGCTTGTTTTGGAATAATGCTTTCAACTGATAATCCTGGAATGGTATTTACCTCTATAATATAGGATATTCCTTTCATTATAATATAGTCGATTCTTACGATTCCTTTAAGCCCCAATTCTTTATAAACATGTTTCGTTATTTTTTGCACATTTTCTGTTTCTGTTTTGCTAATCCTACCAGGAGTAATCTCATCAGAAAGCCCTTTGTATTTTGCTTCAAAATCGAAAAAATCGTTATGACTTACAATTTCAGTAAGCGGAAATACCTCAATTTCTTGATGTGTAAAAATACCACAACTTATCTCTATTCCATCAATAAATTGTTCAATTAAGACCTTATTATCGTATTCTAAAGCCAACTTAATTGCATCTTTTAGATCTTCTTTTTTTATCACCTTACTAATACCAAAACTAGAGCCAGCGGAATTTGGCTTCACAAAACAAGGCAATCCAACTTTTTTAGTAATCTCATTTGGATTGATATTTTCCCCTTTTGTATAAAAATAAGATTCTGCACATAAGAATCCTGCTTTCTTGAGTGTTTTGGTACAAAGATTCTTATCAAAAGTTAAGGCAGCCTCTTTCGAACCACAAGTGGTATAAGGCAATCCTATTTTGTCAAAATAAATTTGTAATTCTCCATTTTCGGCAGGTGGACCATGTAATGCCATAAAGGCTAAATCAAAATTAATCTTTTTATTATCTTTCGAAAAAGAAAAATCAGTTTTGTTAATTTTATAGCGTTTTCCATTCACAATTGCTTCCCAATTCGCCTTTTTAAAATGAACCATAATTGCAGTATATTTTTTTTGACTAAGATTCTCTTTTACTACCTTGGCGGATTGCAAAGATATTTCGTATTCAGCAGAATCTCCTCCAGTAATTATAGCAATTGTCTTCATTGGTTAATCTTAAACAGCAAAAGTAAAATATTTATTGTATTAAATAATATCATACAAAGGCATCATAATTTTTATATTTGTATTTCGTTTAGCAATTAAAATTAATTCTTTTGGAAAAAAACAATAAAAGTAAGGTTTCATTTTTTTCTATGTTTAAAAATAGAGTTTTATATAAGCAAATTATCTTTGCTTTTTGTGCTATGTTCCTTTGTTTTTTTCTTTGGATAAAATATATTGATATTTATACTCATCATGATGAGCATATTGTATTGCCTGACTTTTATGGAGTGCATATTCAAGATTTGGATTCTGTTTGTCAAGAGCTTGATTTACGATATGTTATTATAGATTCTGTATTTAATAAAAAGGAGGAAAAAGGAATTGTTTTGGAACAAGACCCAAGAGCTGGAACAAATGTTAAAGAGAACAGAAGGATTTATTTTACAATTAATGCTTTGCAAAATAAAGTTATCACTTTTCCGTACATTACAGATTTGTCATTAAGGCAAACAGTACGAAAACTAGAAAGTTTAGGGCTTGTAGTAGGAGAGTTAGAGTATAAACCAGATTTAGCAAAAAATGTAGTGTTAAATCAAAAAGTAAATGGTATTCAAATAAAGGAAGGGCAAGAGCTTTTTTTAGGCACTATCGTAGATTTAGTAATTGGAAGTGGACTAAGTGACAAAACAACCAGTATTCCTAACTTGCTTGGTCTAAATCTACAAAAAGCACAAACAGAAATAAAGGTTGCATCTTTAAATCTTGGGGCTGTAATATTTGATGAAGGAATTATAGATTCTACAAATGCTATGGTTTACAAGCAGAATCCTGAATTAAATGAGAAAATAAAAGTAAAATTAGGAACTTCAATAGATATATATTTACAATGAGAAAAGTTTTTATTTTTATTTTTATGATGAGCATTCTTGTTTTACAAGCACAAGAATATATTTCGGTTTTGGAGAGTAATCCTTTACTAAAAATAAAGCAAAAGAAGATGTCTAAAATGCGAACCACTAGTTCTCTCTCATTGCCTTTTTTAGATGATTTCTCATATAATTCGTATTTCCCTGACAATTTACTTTGGGAAGATAGCTCGGTTTTTATCAATCGATCTTATCCTGTAAACCCTATAACCATTGGGGTAGCTACTTTTGATGGCTTGGATGCAAATGGTATGGCTTACGATATTTTGGCTTCAACTCAAGGAAAAAGAGCAGATTCACTCACATCAAAAGCTATTGATTTGTCGGCTGTGGATTCTGCATATCTATTATTTTATTATCAGGCTGAAGGATTGGGAGATAATCCACAAACGGAAGACTCTTTAGTTTTGGAATTTCTTTCAGGAATAGATACTTTAGGGCTTCCTATTTGGCAACACATTTGGAGTATTGCAGGACAAAGCACTCAAGAATTTCAAAGAATGGAATTTAATATTAAAGGAGCAAATTATTTACATGCGGGATTTCGTTTTCGGTTTAGAAATTATGCTACCTTATCTGGAAATTATGATCATTGGCATATAGATTATGTGAAGTTAGATGCCTATTCTGCTGGGCAAATTCCAGATCTAAATGATGTAACTTTTGTGTATGAAAACCCAAAACTTTTAAAAAGATATAGAGAAATGCCTTGGGTACAGTTTGTTAATTATGAGTCGATAGAGATGGTAGATTCTATTAATCCCTTAATCAGAAATAATGAAGCGGGTATTTCAGTGGATTATCGTTATAATGTTTTTGAAAATAATTTATTAATTGACTCATTCCCATATATAGGTACTGGATGGAGAAATTACAATAATATCCAAGATTATAGTATTATTGGAAATTATTCACATGATCCAATTGTTTTAGTAGATGATTCCAAATTTATTTCTTCTCAAGTAGATACTGTAATTTTTAAGATGCAGCATATAATAAAAACAACTCCAAACGATCATAAAAATAACGATACACTCTCACATTATCAAAAATTCAATTCTAATTATGCTTATGATGATGGAGTTGCTGAGTTTGCTTACGGCATGAATGTACAAGGAGCTAAGATGGCTTATCAATTTGAACTAAATAAAACTGATAGTTTGAGAATGATTCAGATTTATTTTGCGCCAATGCAAAGTAATGTGAATAATATACCTTTTTATCTGGTAGTATGGGAAGATAATAATGGCCTGCCTGGAAATGTTTTACTCAAGGATACTGTTTATCCAGTTTACGAGGAAAGAACTAATTTTCACAATTACTATTTAAGTACTCCAATTGGTTTAGATGGAGTATTTTATGTGGGGATTGAACAAACTACAAATGATATGTTGAATGTGGGTTTAGACAGGAATTCCCTAGCGAACAATTATATGTTTTATAATGTAGGAGGTGGGTGGAATTATTCTCAATTTCCTGGTGCTTGGATGATTCGTCCTGTTCTGAGAGGCACACCAATTATTTCATCAAGTAATAATGAACTAAATCAAGATGATATTCAAATATTCCCAAATCCCTTTTCTGATGCCACTACTATTTTAATAAATAATAGAGGAAAAAATTCGATTCTACTTCTCGATATTAGCGGTAGGTTAATAAGAAAATTTGTAGTGAATAAAAATATTTTTCAACTTTCAAAAGATGATTTGAAATCTGGGGTATACATTCTTCAAGTTCAGAATAAGAAAAAAATCTTTAGGAAGAAATTAGTTATTCAGTAATGCAGGAAAATAACGAAACTTTTGAGCATTATAAGTTTGTAGCTAACAAAGGACAATCTTCTTTAAGGGTAGATAAATTTTTGATGAATTTTATTGAATATGCTACACGAACCAAGATTCAGAAAGCAGCCAGAGAGGGAAATATAAAGGTAAATGGTAATGTGGTAAAATCTAATTATAAAGTAAAAGCAGGAGATGTTGTGACTGTAGAATATATTACTCCAAAAACGGAATTTGAACTTATTCCAGAAGATATACCTTTAAATATTCTGTATGAGGACGATGATCTCCTTATTGTAAATAAGGATGCTGGGATGGTAGTGCATCCTGGTTTTGGGAATTATTCTGGAACTTTGGTAAATGCACTTGCTTTTCATTTTAAAAACTTACCAAATATGGGGGAGGAAAGTAGGCCAGGGTTAGTACACAGAATTGATAAAAATACATCTGGTATTTTAGTGATTGCCAAAAACGAAAACAGCATGAATATTTTGGCTCAGAAATTTGCTGAAAGAGAATTAAATAGAAAATATATTGCACTTGTTTGGGGAGATATAAAAGAAGATGAAGGTACTATTACTGGACATATTGGTAGAAGTATGAAAAATAGAAAAGTTATGAGTGTTTTCCCAGATGGAGAATATGGAAAATATGCTGTAACTCACTATAAAGTTTTGGAGCGTTTTGGCTACACAACATTAGTAGAATGTAAATTAGAAACAGGAAGAACCCATCAAATTAGAGTGCATTTTAAACAGATTGGGCATCCACTCTTTAATGATGAAGAATATGGTGGAAATGAAATCTTAAAAGGAACTACTTTTACAAAATATAAACAATTTGTACAAAATTGCTTTAAAATTTGTACAAGACAAGCACTGCATGCAAAATCACTTGGATTTTTACATCCTACTATTAGAAAAGAAGTAAATTTTGATTCAGAATTAGCAGAAGATATGCAGCAGTTAATTGAGAAGTGGAGGGGATATGCAAAACATCAAGATATAATGTAGCAATTGGAATAATAAAACAATTATCTAGCAATTAAGAACTAATAACTCTTCACAATTTTATAAAGTGTATCTCTTTCAATTGGAATACATCCCACATCTTTTATTAACTTTATAATTTCATCAGTAGTCATTCTTGGGTTTTTTTCTTCTGCCCCAGCCATTGAGTAAATTTTAGTAGTATCATCAATGGTACCATCAATATCATTTACGCCAAAGGCAAGTAAGGTTTGCGTGTTTTTCTTTCCAATCATTGGCCAATAAGCTTTTATGTGTTTGAAATTATCCAGATAAATTCTGGCGATTGCATATATTCGTGTATCTTCAATAATGGAAGCTTCTTTAATATGTGACATTTGATTATTTTTGTTTCTAAATTTTAATGGAATAAACGCATTGAACCCACTTGTTTTATCTTGTAATTTTCTTAGTTTGCTCATATGATCAATGATGTGTTTTGCCTTTTCGATATGTCCATAAAGTATAGTTGCATTGGATGGCATATTCAATGAATGTGCCTCTTCATGAATTTTAAGCCATTGTTTAGTTGTGCATTTGTCTTCACAAATTTCTTTACGAATTTTTTTATCAAAAATTTCTGCTCCACCTCCTGGCAAACTACCTTGTCCTGCATCCTTTAATATTTGCAAACCTTCTTTATAACTTACTTTTGCTTTTCGGCAGATATATTCCAGTTCCACAGCAGTAAATGCTTTGATATGAATATTAGGCCTTAATTGTTTTATTTTTTTTATCAAGCCTACAAAGAAGTCTAATCCCATTTTTGGATGAACACCACCTACTATATGTACTTCTGTAATATCTTTCGGTGCATTTCTTAGTAATTCTAGCATATCTTTTTCGGTGTGTTCCCAGGCTTCTTCTTTTTTACTTAGCAATCTAGAATAAGAACAAAATTTGCAATCAAAAACACAAATATTAGTTGGTTCAATGTGTATGTTTTTATTGAAATATGTTCTTTTCCCATGCAAACGCTCCTTTATTTGGTTGGCTAGAGTTCCAAGCAAAGAGAGTGAAGCATTTTCAAAAAGTGTTAAAGCTTCTTTATCTGAGATTCTTTCCTGATTTCCTATCTTTTCTGCAATACTTACCAAATCTTTTGGTAGATATTTAGTTGTAATAGTAGAAGTTTTCATTAATTAAAGAGTAGAATTTTTTGTATACTTCTACCTTTATCGGTATCCAAAGTAGCAAAATAAATTCCTTCCGAGAAAGAGGATAAATTAAGAGAGAAAATATCACTCTGAATATCTTCTGTTCTAAAAATTTCTTCTCCTAAAATATTTTGAATTACAATAGAATTTACTTTTATATTCATAGAAAATTTGAAATTAATAAAACCGATTGTAGGATTAGGATATATATTTATTAGATTCTCATGTAGCATATTACTTATCCCGGAAATCATGCAGCCATTTGATGTTTTTAATGCTGCTCTTCCACCTTGTCCAGTGGATGAGTTCATAGTATAATCCATAACATTTATTTGGTTATGAGAAAACATCCAAGTAGTAAAAGCATATGACATATAGTTTTCATCCATATCCAAGACATCAGAGCTAAAAGCATTAGAATATTGAGTGTCATTACACGTATTATTACCTGTTGAAGCGTTTACACTTCCCCAATAAATATCCTTTGATGCTGGAGTGTCATTTACATAGCCTCCACCAGAGGTATTGTCGTTATCACAACAAATAGGATTTCCTTGTGCATCTTCTTGCTCACAGAAAGTATGTTTCAATCCTAAATAATGACCAATCTCATGAGTTGGAGTTCTACCATCATTTTGAGAAGAACTGGCTGAATTTCCTACTGTACCAAAATAAGCATAATCTATTACTAAACCATCTTTCCAAGCATTCCAACTTACTGCCTGATTGCCTGGCAAGTAGGCGTATCCTAGTGTTTGCCCACCTCCTGAATTGCTTAAATTACAAACCCAAATATTCAAATATTTTAGAGGATCCCACCCGTCTTTTCCTCCTGTTGCAGTTCTTTTCATTGCATTAGAATCCGTATTATCATCAGCATCAAAACTTGTTTTTGTAGTAGATGTTCTGGTTACACCAGTTGTAAAGTTTCCATTTTCATCAGTTGTTGCTAAGCAGAATTCTAATTCGGAATCTCCTGCATAACTTGTAAACGTATTTCTTGGAGGATTAGGAAATTCTGGATTCATCTTTCTATAATCTTCATTTAATATTCTAATTGCATCATCAATCTGAATTTGCGGAATGTTAGTTCCAATTCCTAAATTATGCGATTGTTTATGAACTACATGTACTACTACCGGAATTGTAATAATTGTATTTTTTGAATTTGGGTTATTATTTAGCCATTCTTGTAGGCCATTGAAATAATTTTCTACTATATCTTTATAGTGAGGATTTGCCTGCATTTCATGCTCTACAAGTTTCGAGGTCATACATTTCTTGATATTTCTTTCTTGTGCCTCCGCAAGAGATACTATCAGAAACAATCCTATTATCATTGATTTTTGCATCTTAATTTTGAATGATTAGTTTTTTAATTATACGAGTATTTTTAGTTATAGTATTCAAATAATGTAAAGTCCATAAGGATGGTCATATTTTCTTCATAAAAAGGCAAATTTACGGCTTTATTTACAAAAAGAAAGAATAAAGTTTTAATTTCGGCAGCAACTAAATAAATTGAAATGCAATTAGTTTTTGCTACTAATAATTTGAATAAACTTTCTGAGCTACAAGATTTACTCCCATCTAATATAGAACTGATAGGATTAAAGGATATTGGTTGCAATCAGGAACTTCCAGAAACACAAAAGACATTACATGGGAATGCTATGCAAAAAGCAGAGTTTGTTTTTGAGCATTTTGGTTATAACTGCTTTGCGGATGATACAGGATTAGAAGTTGGTGTATTAAAGAATGAGCCAGGCGTTTATTCTGCTCGATATGCTGGGCAAAATTGTAACTCTAATGATAATATCCAAAAAGTATTAAACAAGTTAATAGGCAGAAATGATAGAACTGCAAGATTCCGAACAGTAATTGCGCTAATTATAGACGGTAAAAAATCATTATTTGAGGGTGAGTGTGAAGGCGAAATTACAAAAGAAATAAAAGGAGAGAATGGTTTCGGATATGATCCTATTTTCCTGCCAAAAGGAGTTAATATAACTTTTGCCCAAATGACTAAAAAGCAAAAAGGAGCAATTAGCCACAGAGGAAGAGCCATAAAAAAGTTAGTTAGTTTTTTGCAAAAGAATTAATTACCAAAAACCTTTTTAAGTAGGGCAGAAGTTCTTTCTTTTGGATCTTCTCTTATAGCAATTTCTTGTTGTGCAAGCATAAAAAATAATCCACTCATTGCTTTTTCAGTAACATAAGTTTCTAGTTCTGGGTTTATTTTTT
>CAYZIA010000010.1:0-17389 GCA_964478325.1 uncultured Weeksellaceae bacterium | reverse complement strand
AATCCACTCATTGCTTTTTCAGTAACATAAGTTTCTAGTTCTGGGTTTATTTTTTTCATAAATGGAATTTTATTGTAAGTATTTATTATGCTTTTCCAATGCTTTGTGGCATTTACTTTTTCCAAAGAGATTTTAATAATAGGCCTGAAAGCATTTCTAATAGAAGAATTTGTATGTTTATTTAGGTAATTTGTTCCAGCAGTTTTATTTCCTTTTACAATGCCGATTGCATCTTTAATTTTCATTTTTTTAATAGCATTTATAAAAATAGGTTTTGCAGAACTGGCTGCATCTTCTGCTGCTCGATTGATGCTCAAAACTACTTCATCAATTTGTTTCTGCATTCCTAATTCTTTTAGTTTATCTGTAACTTTTGTAGTATTATTAGGAAATGGAATTTTTACTTCAAGATTTGTAAAATACCCATCTTTCGCAGAAAGGATACTTATTCCTTTTTCCATTCCTTTATTTAGTGTTTCCTTTAAAGCATTTGCAGCTTCTTCCTCTGAAAAAGGATTCTGATTTATTAATTCTTTATTTACTTTCTCAGCAGCCTTTTTAAAATCTTTCCAGTATTGTGCTTGTGTAAAAATAGGAAAGATGAATAGTATTAGAAATAGTTTTTTCACTTAATGTTGCTTAATTTCTTGCATTTATCATTTGTGTTTCTATTCTTTTTTGTTTTCTTGGGTCTATGCAATTTTTTGAAGTATTGCATGATTCAAGCATAAAGCTAAGGCAAAGTATTGAAATGATAATATCTTTTTGACACTTTTACTTAATACTTAAAAGTTCAACAATAAAGATTAGCTCTGCATTTGGTGGGATGCCAGCTTGAGGAATTCCATCTTCTCCATAAGCTAATGAACTAGGAATTGTAATCTTCCATTTATCACCAACACTCATTAGTTGCAATGCTTCTACCCACCCAGGAATTACGCCATTTGCAGGAAAAGAAACCGGGCTTCCTCTTTTTATGGAGCTATCAAAAATAGTTCCGTCTACTAAACTCCCATGATAATGAACTGTAACTTCATCTTCAAGAGTTGGGGTTTCTCCATCTCCTCTTACTAACACTTCATATTGTAGTCCACTTGCAGTTATTTGTACTTCTTCATTGACAACTCTCTCTTCTATCCAATTTTTTGCCATAATAATTAAAGAATCTTCTACCCTTTGTCTTTCAGCTTCTTGTTTTTCTTGTAAAATTTTGAAATATTTTTCCAAAATCTTTTGGGATTCTTCTTCTGTTATTAAAAGAGAATCATTATTAAAAATATGCTTGATACCCATACCAACTGCATTCGGATTAATATCTTTAAGTCCCTGTCCTTGAAGTTGTATAGCGTTAAATGCACCTAGACTATAACTCACACTATCAATCTGAGTTTCTAATTTCTGTGTAAAAGCATCATTAGGATTACAAGCGGTAAGAGTAATTCCCGCTACTAAAATGGTTAATTTAAATTTGTACATAATTTTTTTTCGGCAAATATAAGCTTTTACATTTTGCAAAATGTTTTGATATTGCTTTATTTGTATATTAGCAGAATTCTTAAAACCAATATGGAAATAGTAAAAACGCCCATTGAAGGACCTCTAGTAATTAAGCCAAAAATCTTTACAGATGATAGAGGGTATTTTTTTGAAAGTTGGAGTAAAATCGCTTTTGAGAAAGAAGAATTGCACTTAAATTTTGTGCAAGATAATCAGTCGCTTTCTGCAAAAGGTGTGCTAAGGGGTTTGCATTTTCAGAATCCTCCATTTGCACAAGGGAAATTGGTTAGTGTAATAAAAGGTGTAGTTTTAGATGTAGTAGTAGATATCCGAAAAGAATCAGTTACTTTTGGGAAGTATTTTTCCATTACTTTAAGCGGTGAGGATAATACTTCTTTTTGGATTCCTCCAGGTTTTGCTCATGGATTTATTACTTTAGAAGAGGATACCATTTTTTCATATAAATGTACAGAGATATATAATAAACAATCGGAAGGATCTATAGTGTGGAATGATAAAGATTTAAATATTGATTGGGGAATAGAAAACCCTATTGTATCACTGAAAGATGCTGAATCACCAACTTTCGCAAATATAAGTACACAGTTCTAATGAAGAAAAATACTACTACTTTTTTTTCTTTCTTGGCGGTTCTTTCTTTCTTCTTTTTATTGTTCTCATTTCCAACTAGAAAATTGTCAAAAGACAGAATGCATCAGCAACACTTTAATGAAAAATACAAGATATTTTCTATTAATAAACCTGAAGATCTTTCCTTTTGTAACGAAGAAGTGAATCTTAATTCGCATGATATTTGGGAAAGAATGGACAAGGAACTTTTGAAAAATATTTATTGGCAATCCAATACTATATTATATTTGAAAAGAGCAAACAAATTTTTTCCAATAATTGAACCAATATTAAAAACCAATAATATACCAGATGATTTTAAGTATTTAGCATTAATTGAGAGTGGATTAGAGGATGTGGTTTCTCCTTCTGGAGCAGCAGGTTTTTGGCAAATTTTAAAAGGAACTGCGAAAGAATATGGCTTAGAAGTAAATCTAGCAATTGATGAAAGATATAATTTAGAGAAATCAACTGAGGTTGCTTGTAAGTATTTGAGGAAAGCTTATGAAAGATTTGGTAGCTGGACTTTAGCGGCAGCATCCTATAATAAGGGACAGAATGGGGTTAGGCGATTAACAGAAAAACAAGGCACTAATAATTATTACAATTTGCATTTGAATTCTGAGACTTCTAGATATATTTTTAGAATTATAGCAGTGAAGGAAATTTTAGAGAATCCAAAAAGATATGGCTTCATTTATAGAGAAAAAGATTTGTATGTAATGCCAAAATATAAAACTATTGAAATAGATACTACTATTGTAGATTTAGCTGATTTTGCAATTGCAAATGGAATAAATTATAAACTCTTAAAGCAGTTAAATCCTTGGCTCAGGACTACTTCTTTACCAGATAAATCTAGAAGAAAATATATTTTGAAAATAGCAACTGATCCTTCCCTTTTAGTGTTTAAAGATTTTGAAACTTCTGAACAGAAGAAATAAAAAATGACAAAGCAAGATAGTATTAATATTTATGGAGCAAGAGTTCATAACTTGAAAAACATTGATCTAGAAATCCCAAGAAACAAATTAGTAGTTTTTACAGGGTTAAGTGGAAGTGGAAAATCATCTCTTGCTTTTGATACAATTCATGCAGAAGGACAAAGAAGATATTTAGAAACTTTTAATGCTTATGCAAGGCAGTTTTTGGGCAATATGGAACGTCCTGATGTTGATAAAATTACAGGATTGAGCCCTGTAGTTTCAATTGAGCAAAAAAGGACCTCGAAGAATCCCAGATCTACAGTTGGAACAATAACTGAAATTTATGATTATCTGCGTTTGCTTTTTGCTCGTGTTGGGATTGCGTATTCTTTTAATACTGGGGAAAAAATGGTAAGGTATACCGACAAACAAATTCTACAACTCATTTTAAAAGAATTTAAAGGGAAACCAATCCATATTTTAGCGCCTATAGTAAAGGCAAGAAAAGGACACTATAGAGAGCTTTTTGCTCAAATCTTACGAAAAGGATTTATTAGAGTGAGGGTAGATGGACAGATGATTGAGATCACTCCTAGCCTAAGATTAGACCGATATAAAACCCATGATATTGAGATTGTAATTGACCAGCTTAGAGTAAATAAGGGTAATAAAAGAAGGATTCTAACATCTTTAATACAAGCACTAAAAGATGGAGATGGCGTAATGATGGTTTTGGAAAAAGATTCGAATTCTCCAAGATATTTTAGTAGAGACTTGATGTGTCCAACAACAGGAATAGCATACAAAACCCCTGAACCCAATTCCTTTTCTTTTAATTCACCAAAAGGAGCTTGTAAGCATTGCAATGGAATAGGTTTTTTGAAAGAAGTAGATGAGCAAAAAATAATCCCTGATAAATCAAAAAGTATAAATCAAGGTGCAATTACTCCAATTACCAACAGAAGATCAGAATGGATAAATAAGCAGTTAGAAGTAATAGGAAAGAAGTACAATTTTACTTTAAGTACACCTATGTCAAAAATTAATAAGGCAGGAATGAATGCTATATTTTATGGAGATAGTGGAGCTTTTAATGTAAAACTAAAAAATGTGGGAGTTTCAAAAACCTATAAATTACACTTTAAAGGTATCATCAATTTTATCAAAGAGCAAGCAGAATTATCTTGTGTAAAATCCATTGAAAGATGGGCTAATAATTATATGTCAGAGCATAGTTGTCCAGAATGTAAGGGCAGTCGACTAAACAAAGAATCCATGCATTTTAAAGTAGAAGATAAGCAGATTCATCAACTTACCTCCATGGATATTTCCACTTTTTTTCTTTGGTTGTCTACTATTGAAAATAAATTAAATAAAAAGCAAAAGATTATTGCCAAACACATTATTAAAGAATTAAAAAAAAGAATTCAATTTATCTTAGATGTTGGTCTTTCTTATTTATCATTAAATAGAACTTCAAAATCTCTTTCTGGGGGGGAAGCGCAAAGAATCCGTCTTGCTACTCAAATCGGAGCACAACTTACTAATGTGCTTTATATTTTAGATGAACCAAGTATTGGTTTGCATCAAAAGGATAATCAGAAATTGATAAACTCTTTAAAGAATCTACGTGATATTGGAAATTCTGTAATTGTTGTGGAGCATGATAAAGACATGATTAGATCCTCTGATTTTATTGTAGACTTAGGTCCTGAAGCTGGTATTCATGGCGGTGAGGTTGTGGCAAAAGGAAATTTGAAACAAATTCTGAAGAACAAAAATTTGACTGCACAATATTTGAATAAAGAACTGCAGATTGATTTACCAAGAAGACGAAAAAAATATGGTAAGTTTCTGCAACTCTATGGTGCAAAAGGACATAATCTAAAATCAGTAGATTTAAAAATTCCATTAGGTACTTTTTGCTGTGTTACTGGAGTTTCAGGAAGTGGAAAATCAACCTTAATAAATGAAACACTTTATCCAATTCTTAATCAACATTTTTATCGGGGAATTAAGAATCCCCTATCTTACGATAAAATAAAAGGAGCTGAGAATATTGACAAGGTAATTGAGGTAGATCAGTCACCGATTGGTAGAACGCCAAGGTCAAATCCGGCCACTTATACCGGTGTTTTTTCCCATATTAGAAATTTATATGCTAATTTACCGGAATCAAAGATCAGAGGATACAAAGTTGGTCGATATTCATTTAATGTAAAAGGAGGAAGATGTGAAACTTGTGAAGGAGCAGGAATGAAAACCATTGTAATGAATTTTTTACCAGATGTTTTGGTGCATTGCGAGTTGTGTAATGGCAAAAGATATAATCGTGAAACTTTGGAAGTAAGATTTAAAGGAAAATCTATTGCGGATGTATTGAATATGACTATCAATCAAGCAGTAGAATTTTTTAAATCTATTCCGGCAATTTACAGAAAAATAAAAACAATTCAAGATGTTGGTTTAGGATATATTAGTTTGGGGCAATCTTCTGTTACTCTTTCTGGTGGGGAAGCACAAAGAATAAAATTAGCAACAGAATTATCCAAAAAAAATACAGGAAAAACATTCTATATTTTAGATGAACCAACTACTGGATTGCATTTTCATGATGTTAAAGTATTTTTGGATGTGGTGCAGAAATTGGTAAATAAAGGAAATACTGTTTTAATTATTGAACACAATATGGATGTGATAAAAGTGGCAGATTATATTATTGATCTAGGACCAGAAGGAGGTAAAAAAGGTGGGCAGATTATTTGTAACGGAACACCAGAGGAGATCGTAAAATGTAAAGAGAGTTCTACCGGAGAGTATTTGAAAAAAGAATTGGAATCAAGGTATAGTTTGAAGCTATAAAAGAATCAAAAAAAGAATATGAATAAACAAGAAAAGAAAACAATAAGGGCTTTTAAAGAAAAGAATTGGAATGCCATAAAAACTTCCGATTCTTGGCAAATCTTTAAAATTATGTCAGAATTTGTAGGAGGTTTTGATACTATGTCAAAAATTGGACCTTGTGTCTCAGTTTTTGGATCTGCTAGAACAAAACCAAATAATAAATATTACAATCAAGCAGAAGAAACTGCTTACATTTTAACCCAAAAAGGATACGGTGTAATTACTGGTGGAGGTCCAGGAATTATGGAAGCTGCCAATAAAGGAGCAAAAAGAGGAGCTGGAAAATCAGTTGGATTGAATATTGTACTGCCTTTTGAGCAAGATGCCAATACTTATATTGATAACGATAAACTCATTAATTTTGATTATTTCTTTGTTAGAAAAGTTATGTTTGTAAAATATGCGCAAGGTTTTATTGTATTACCTGGTGGAGTTGGTACTTTGGATGAGCTTTTTGAGGCAATTACTTTAATTCAGACAGAGAAAATTGGAAAGTTTCCTATTGTGTTGATGGGCAAAACTTATTGGGAAGGACTTATGGATTGGATTAAGGAAACTATGCTAGAAAAAGAGAAAAATCTTAGCCCAAAAGATTTAAAGTTATTTAATATTGTAGATACGCCAAAACAGGCAGTAGCAGTTATAGATAGGTTTTATAACAAATACACTTTAATACCTAATTTTTAAGATATCTATTTCCTTTTGATTTTTTTAGTATTTTTACGGCTGTAAAAAAATAAATAATGAATAAAATACTTTTCCGGCTTTTTGTAGCCACCTTTGTTTTATGTAGCATGAATATTTTTGCTCAAGATGAATATTATGATGATGAGTTAAAAGCTCCTTTTCAGCCAATGCTTTCTTTTGGTACTGGTTCTTATCTTTTTCAGGGGGATATTGTAGGTCCTAAAAAGAATTTTTTGATGGGAAATCAGGGCTATCATGTTGGTGCAAAAATGAATATTACTGATAATCTGGACTTAACTTTTTTGATTGGAAATGGAAGATTAAACGAAACAAATGATTTAGATTCTACTTCTTTTCGTTCAGATATCAAAACTGCTGGACTGGGTTTAAGATATAGTTTAAATAATATTTCCGAGAACTCAAAACTCACTCCTTTTTTATCTATTGGTGGTGAGCTCTTAAATTTTAAAACTGTAAACCAGAAAACAGAAACAGCTATTGCTATTCCAATGGGAATTGGTGTAATGTTTGATATTTCTGAAAGAATAGCATTGGATATGGGAGTACGTTATCATTATACCCTTACAGATATGATTGATGAGGTAGAAGAAGGAGGAAGCGATAATTTTTTAGTAACTACTTTTACAGTTCATTTTGATTTATTTACACCAAAACCAAGAAAAAGAAAAGCATATTTCGATCAAAGTTTTTATGCTGAAGTTAATTTCAAAGCATTAGATGTGGAAGATTCAGATGGCGATTTAGTTACAGATATTGATGATTATTGTCCAGAAACTCCAGAAGGAGTGAAAGTAGACGCAAATGGTTGCCCAATTGATGATGATAAAGATGGAATTCCAAATTATATTGATGAAGAGGAAAATACGCCAAGAGGTGCTATTGTAAATGCAAAAGGGGTACAACTTACAGATGGAGAATCTAAAAGTATGTATAGTAAATTTAATGCGGCTAGTAGAGAATATGCTAATTTTTATAACGAAAATGAGATTTCAAAAGATGATTTTAAATCGATAAATGAGTACCTGATTGCCAAGGCAAATGCTTTTAATATTGCAAATGATATCCCTTCAATAGACACTAAAATAGAAGGAAAACGATATGCGATTATGCTTGGGAAGTATCGAAATGATGTGCCTGCTAATATGATAAATAAATTTTTGAGTTTTGATGATTTAGAAAGTTTGTTGCAGGATGATGGAGTGGTGGTTTATACTGTAGGTTCTTATGCTACCTTTGATAATGCAATAAATAGACAAATCCAATTAGAACTTAATGAAGGAATGGATGACACTGAGATTGTGGAGGTAGAAGATGGAGTAGTTTCTTTATATGTTCCAAAACCTCCTCCGATTCCAGTAGAGGTTGAGAAGAAGATAGAAGTTAAAAAAGAAGAAACATCAAAAGCAGAAGAAAATATCTCAGTTGAGACAAATGAGCAAGAAATAAAAAAGGAGACAAAAGCAAAAGTAAAAAGTACGGTTGGAAAGATTACTTTCCGTATTCAGATAGGTGCTTATAAAGTATCACTTTCTAAAGATGTCTTCAAAGGAGTTCCAAATGTCGTTTCTTTTACTTCCAATGATGGGTGGACAAGGTATTTTTCTGGTTCTTTCACTTCTTACAAAGATGCTGTGAAACATCAAAATGATATGCTTTTAAGAGGATTTGAAGGGTCTTTTGTAGTTGCCTTTAAGGATGGGAAAAAGATTGGTTTGTATTCTGCAATACGAGGGAAAAATGACAAATTACCTAGAAGAAGTTCTAATTCAAAAACTATTACAAAAGTAGAAAAAAAGGAACCAAAACTGAATTTAAAGTTTGTCGTGCAAATTGGGTTGTATAAAGAAAATGTTTCTGCTGATATTTTGGCTAAAATGATGAAAATTGGTAATGTAAGTAAAGAAAATTTGAATAGCTCTGCATTATACCAATACAATGCTGGGATTTACAACAATTATACTGCTGCAAATAGTAGATTGCAAGACGTAAAAACGGCTGGTTTTAAGGATGCTTTTGTAAAAGCAATTTTAGATGGAAAACAAATCTCCATTAGGAAGGCGAAAACGCTTTCTGAATAGATTATAACAGATAATAGAAAAGAAAAGTCCGTATTTGCGGGCTTTTTTTTATTATTGCTTTTTAGCCTTTTTACTACCTTCATAAACTTCAAACTTTCTAAAACTACATTCTAGTTTTCCGTTCATTACTTTTATTTTTCTACTTGGACGTAAGCCAATAAACTTCATATTTTCAATGTCAGATGAAATAATCCAAACCGGGCAACCTTTGTAATTGTGTTTCAATGTATTTCCTACTTTTTCATAAAATTCATATACCTCTATTGGAATTCTTTCCCCATACGGAGGGTTGAATAATACAAATGTTCCTGCTTCTATTGTGCTACTAAAGAAGTCTTCTGTTTTTATTTTTATATTGTCAGATAGTAGTGCATTCTCAATATTTTTTCTACTAATTCTAACAGCTTTTTGGAAATTATCACTTCCAGTTATTTTTCCGTAATAATGTGTTTCTTTATCTAATGACACTTCTTTAATCTTTTCCCAGAGTTTTGCATCAAAATCATTCCATCCTTCGAAGCCAAAGCGATTACGAAAAATATTTACAGGAATATTATAAGCAATTAAAGCTGCTTCAATTAGTAATGTCCCACTTCCACACATTGGGTCATGAAAGTCTGAAATTTTATTCCAATCACTTAATAATATAAGACCAGCAGCTAATACTTCATTTATAGGAGCAGTTACTGCATTCAATTTATATCCTCTTTTGTGAAGAGAGTCCCCTGAGCTATCAAGTGAGATCGTACAAGTGTGTTTTGCAATATGTAAATTAATACTTACATCTGGTATTTCAGGATCTATATTCGGGCGTTTGTTAAATTTTTTTCTAAAAGTATCTACAATTGCATCTTTCATAACAAGTGAGGCGTATTTGCTATGGGTAAATACTTCAGAATGAGTAGTCGCATTTGTTGCAAAAGTAGAATCTAAATTAAAGATCTTTGTCCAATCGATTTCACATAATTTATGGTAAAGCTCTTTTTCATCATGCGCTTGAAAATGCTTAATTGGCTTAAGAATTCTAAGAGCTGTTCTTAGGTTTAAGTTTGCCTTGTACATAAAACCAGTATCTCCTTTAAAGCTTACAGCTCTATTCATTGGTTTTACATTTTGTGCACCTAATTTTCTAAGCTCTTCTGCTAAAATTTCTTCTAAGCCAAACATTGTTTTGGCTAGCATGTAAAAATTATCATTTTTCATTCGGCAAAGATAATGCTTATTACCTAAAAGATTTCCTTAGATTTGTTCAAATAAAATTTACATATGGAGATTGCAAATTTAGATTGGATAATTATTATTTCATTTTTACTAATTACCTTATTAATTGGCTTAATTGTGTCAAAAAAATCAGGAGAAAGTTCTTCTCAGTTTTTTTTATCAGGAAGAAATATGCCTTGGTGGCTATTGGGACTTTCAATGGTAGCTACAACTTTTTCTACTGATACTCCAAACCTAGTAACAGATATTGTGCGTAATAATGGTGTTGCAGGAAATTGGGTGTGGTGGGTATTTTTATTAACTGGGCTTCTTACTGTTTTTATCTATGCTAAACTTTGGAGGAGATCCAATGTGAATACAGATATTGAATTTTATGAACTCAGATATTCGGGGAAGCCTGCAAAATTTTTAAGAGGATTTAGAGCTCTTTATCTGGGAGTTATTTTTAATGTATTGGCTATGGGCGGAATATCCTTAGCAGCTATTAAGATTGGGCAAGTTATGTTGGGCTTAACTGCTTTTGAAACTATTGGTATTGCGGGATTAATTACGGTTTTGTTCAGTACTATAGGAGGTTTTAAAGGCGTAGTTTATACTGATTTCCTTTTGTTTTTTGTGGCAATGATTGGTTCTGTTGGGGCGGCCTATTATTTAGTAAACATTCCAGAAATTGGCGGAATACAATCACTAATTAAACATCCTAATGTATCTGATAAAATTTCTATGTTGCCTGATTTCTCAAATACTGAACAACTCATTATGTTATTAATTATTCCTTTGACTGTGCAGTGGTGGAGTGCCTGGTATCCTGGTGCTGAGCCCGGAGGAGGAGGTTATATTGCCCAAAGAATGTTGGCTACAAAAGATGAGAATCATGCTATTAGTGCAACCCTCTTTTTTAATATTATGCACTATGCTTTACGTCCTTGGCCTTGGATTTTGGTAGCTTTAGCATCTTTGGTTATTTTTCCAGATATTACAAGTATTAGTGAGGCTTTTCCAGCAGTTAGTGATGATAAGTTGGGGCATGACTTGGCCTATTCTGCTATGCTAACTAAGTTACCAACTGGTTTACTGGGCTTGGTTTTAGCTTCTTTAGTTGCAGCTTATATGTCTACTATTTCAACTCATTTGAATTGGGGCGCATCTTATGTGGTTAATGATTTTTATTTACAACAGATTAATCCTAATGCCAGCGAAAAAAGATTAGTAAATGTTGGGAGAATAGCAACTATTATCTTGTTTCTGGCATCAGCAGTTTTAGCGCTTCTACTTACTAATGCTTTGCAATTATTTGATTTTATTTTGATGTTTGGGGCAGGAACAGGACTTATTTTTATTCTTAGGTGGTTTTGGTGGAGGATAAATGCTTGGAGTGAAATTTCAGCAATCTTTATTTCAGGGGCTATTTCCATTTTATTTAATATCCAAAGTATTTCCACTATTTTATTTGGAGAAACTGCATTATTACCGAACTATATGAAATTTCCAATGATAGTAATAATTACAACTATGGTTTGGCTTGTTGTAACTTTTTTAACCCCTGCTGAAAATAATAAAGTACTTCTAAATTTTTGTAAGAAAACGAATCCTGGTGGTCCTGGTTGGAAGACAATAGTTGGGAATGAACAAATTGAAAGAGGAGGCTGGTCTGTTCCTTCAGGTATTTTAGCAATGCTTTTAGCTTTGATTATGATTTACTGCTTGCTTTTTGCAACAGGATATTTTATTTATGGCAACTTGCAATTAGGAGGAATTCTTACAATAATTGCTTTAATTGCTGCTTACTTATTAAGTAAAGTATGGAGTAGAATTAAGGCTGATTTATTTTAGAAAACCAGTCGTCTTATAATATCCTTAACAGATGATATCTTCGTGGTATATTCAATAGAAGTTCCTGCACACCAAACGGCGTTGTAATTACTGCTAAATGCTGCCTTCTCAAATGATTTCATTCCTTTGAGAAAAGTAATCATTTTCACCCATTTTTTTAGGCTTTTATTTTTGCTAAGAATTTTTTCTAACCAGTTTTGTTTGGTACCTACTTTTTTAACATAAGGTGTATTAATTACTGTACATGGACTACCAGAAAGTTTTGTTGAAATAACAATGTCATTTTTTCCATAATCAACACAGGCTTGTTTGTACTCAAGGGAAATATCCGCCTCCTCACAAGCAATAAAAGGAGAACCAATTGAAACTCCTGAAAAGCCCAAATTTATTTTTTCCTCCAATCCATTTTTTGTTCCTACACCTCCTGCAGAAATAATAGGAATATTTATTTCATCTTTAAACTCATTCATCATTTCTTCTGCAGAAAGTTTGCCTAAATGTCCTCCAGCAGAATTATTCACAGCAATAATTCCGTTAGCACCTAAATTTTGCACTTTCAGAGCCATTTCCAGATTAATAACATCACAAAAAACCTTTATTCCTTTTGCTTTACACTTTTGAATTATTTCTTTTGGACTGCCTAGTGAGGTAATGATAAAATCAACTTCTAAATCTAAACAGCTTTTTAATTGTTTTTTTAGTTTAATATTTGACTTATTTACAATTAAATTAATGCCCAAAGCAGTAGAATTGGTTTTTTCTCTAATCTTTTTTATAGCTGTTCTTAACTCCTCATCCGTTCGATAGTTTAATGCAGGAATACAAGCAGCAATATCACAATTTAAGGCAGAAATCATCATTTTAGTATTGGTCACCAAAAACATTGGCGCCATAATTATTGGGTATTTTATACCTAATATTTCTGTTAGTTTATACATTAAAATTTTGAGTGAAAAAGATTAATGTAATTAACGAAAGAAAAAGAAGAAATGCTTGTTTCATAAATTAGAAAGCAAATTACATTTTTTTTATAATTGAGAAAGAGAATTGATATAATTTTCCATTTCCTTTTCTTTAAAGAGCATCTTTTTAGCAAGTGTAATTTGATTAAGACCTCTGTCCAGATTTTGATTTATAGATTCAACTTTATAATAGATGTTTCCATTCAAATAATCAGTAAAAAAACGAATGGCTTGTTCTAAGGTTACTAAAATTGGAGCAAAAGCAAGCCAATCTTTTTCTTTTTTGCAAATGAAACTTTTACACTCTTTTAGATATCCTATTGCAAAAGATTTATAAAAATTCAGATTAAAGTTTATATTATTAACATTACAATCATTCTCAGATGTTGTATTGCAGGAGGCTCTAATTGTATCTCCAAAATCATAAATAATAGTATTACTCATCATCGTATCTAAATCAATAATACTTTTTACTTTCTTTCTCCTCCTGTCAAATAAGATATTATCAATCTTCGTATCATTATGGCAAACTCTTAAAGGAATTCTTTTCGTATCAATTAACTGATTGATTAGCTGAAATCTATTTTCAAATTGCTGAATAAAAAGAAATGATTCTTCAACTTCATTTTTTTGTTTTTTACTGCTATTACTTATCAAATTTTTAAGAATATTAAAATATTTAAGAGTATTATGAAAATTATCAATTGTATTTGTAATTTTAGTAGTATCAAAATTCGCAAGGCAAGCATGAAAATGTCCAATGGCTTTTCCATATTCCATCATAATTGTATTATTTAGTTCACTAAAAGTGTAATTCTTACTATCGATAAATGCGAAGCATCTCCATGGGTTCTTATTAGAATCAAAAAATAAATTTTCCTTGTTTTTTGTTCTGATAAGTTTTAATAACTCATAATTGTAATTGGTATTTCTTAAATATTCATTCACCATTACGATATTTTCTATTATTGCATTAACATTCTTGAAAATAGCAGTATTTATTTGCTGAAAAACATACTTCTTCTGACTACAAACTACTAAGTAGCTTGTATTTATAAGCCCTATACTTAGTTGTTGAATTGACTCTATTTCTCCTTCAATCTCAAATGCATCTATAATTGCTCTTAACTCCATAGATTTGCTGGATATTGAAGTTTGCAAAGAGCATTATGTGTATGTACTTTATCTTCTTTGTAGGTGATACCATACCACTGCTGATTAGATTGAATTACTTCAAAACTTTCAATTTTATTGATGATGGTATAACTTACAACATCGCCAAGAAGGAATTCATCCCTTTTGTTTTTATGACATTTAAGAAACTCTGTAAACAATTTCTGAATAAATGTAAAGATACTTGTTTGAAATCCCCAGAAGTTCATCGAAACTAGAGGATTTTGTCCTTTCGTATTGTTTTTTGTAAGACCCATTTCTTCTTTAATACTGATGAGTATATTATTTTCAATTTTACAAACTCCTCTGTTTACTTTTCCATTTTTGGATAAAGTATTTTGTAAATAATATGGGATTATTAAATGAGACTTCTTTTCGTTTTTGAAAAAGTCGATAGCATTTTCAAAACTACTTTTACCATAAAAATCATCTGCATTTATGACTACAAAAGGGTTCTTGCAGATATCCTTACAGCATAAAAGGGCATGTGCAGTTCCCCAAGGCTTTTCTCTTATGTAGTCTATCTCAATATTATTTGTAAATTGCTTTAAATCCTGATAAACAAATTCAATCCTTATAGCATTCCCAATTCTCTTCTTAATAGCTTCAAAATAGGGTTGTGTTTCTTTTCTTATTATTAAAATAACTTCTGTAAAACCTATATTTCTAGCATCATAAATACTATATTCCATTAAAGTTACATCTGATGGACCAATAATTTCGGTTTGTTTTAGACTCCCGTATCTACTTGACTTTCCAGCAGCCATTATAATTAAAGTAGTTTGCATATAAAAAAAGGACCAAATGGTCCTTTATCATTTATTGAACCCTGAAAGGATATTTATGGCTAGCCAAATCTTTATTTGCTTTTACAATCTTTTGTTTTAAGTTTTCTTTGTAAGCCAGTATTTTTGCATGCATCTCTTCATTATCAGTTGCTAAAATCTGAGCAGCTAATATTCCAGCATTTAGCGAACCATCTAACCCAACAGTTGCTACTGGAATTCCAGGAGGCATTTGTAAGATTGATAAGACAGAATCCCATCCGTCTATTGAAATAGATGATCGGCAAGGAACTCCTATAACTGGGACGGTTGTAAAAGCAGCGACTACTCCAGGTAAGTGAGCTGCTCCTCCTGCACCTGCTATAATTACTTTAATATCATTGTTTTTTGCATTTGTTGCAAAATCTTCTACCATTTGTGGAGTTCTATGTGCCGATAATGCATTTATCTCAAATGGAATTTCCATGTCATTTAAGAATTCTGCTGCCTTTTTCATTACTGGCATATCTGACGTACTTCCCATTATTATACTAACTATTGCTTTCATCTTTTTTTTTGAGATCGCAAAGATACGAAATCATTAAAATAGAGGTTTAAATTTCTCGCATGATTTCTGAAGTTCTTTTCTCTTTCCAATTACCTCCTGTAAAATCAGGAAATATAATAGGTTTGCTATCCAAACTTACTGATAATTCTGATATGGGAGTAATAGCACTCCACATTACGCTATCATATACATTAATATCTAATGGCAGTCCTTTGTTCAGGCATGAAATTAGGCGGTAAATCATAATAAAATCCATACCACCATGCCCTTGTTGGAAAGATTCACTTATTTTTTTAAGTTTGTTAATCATTGGGTGTTCATATTTTTTAGAATAGCTCAAATAATCTTTTTCGGATAGCCATTTGTGTCCCCAAAACTGTAATTCTTCTCCATCAATATAGAGTCGACTTGGATATCCTTCATGTACTGCTTTTGTGCCAATTAATTGGTTTATTCTTGAATACGGCCTTCCAGTATGCACATCAAATTGTAGCATGATGCTTTTTCCATTCTCAGTTTTGATAAGTGAAGTATTTACATCTCCACATTTTATACTAGGGAAATCACTATTTGTTTTTTTTACAGCCGCACTCAAACTTTGCTCTTTCGAACTTATGGATGTTAAATATTTGAAAGTGTCACCTCTGCCAATATCCATATAAAAACTTACCGGTCCAATACCATGAGTAGTATAAAAATTTCCATTCCTTTCAGTATGATGCTTCATACGCCATTGATTTTTATAATATGTGTCATGTAAAAGAAGGGCGCGTAAATCGTGATTATACGCACATTCGGCATGAGTTAATTCACCAAAAACACCTTCCTGAATCATATTCATAATCCAAAGTTCTTCTTTATTATAACAGCAGTTTTCAATCATAATGCAATGTTTCTTTGTTCGCTCAGTTGTTTGTACTAATTTGACACAATCCTCAATTGTATAAGAAATAGGAACCTCAGAAGCAACATGCTTTCCATTTTCCATTCCAAAAAGTGCCATTGAGGTATGCCATTCCCAAGGAGTTGCAATCAAAAGCATATCAACTTCTTCCAATTTTGCTAGATTTTCCCAATCATTTTTTCCATTTGCAAAAGTTTTAGGAATTATCTTTTGTTTTTTAGCAAGATAATTAAGGGCATAATCAATATTTTTTTGATCTAAATCACAAAGAGCTACAATCTCCGCTTTCTCTCTCTGAATTAACCAATCAAACATTTGAATGAGGGTTTTCCCTCTATTGCCAATTCCGATAAGTCCTACTCTTACTTTGTCGATAGGGGAAGATCTAAAGCCTACCATATTTCCTTTACATTTATCAACTATGCCATTTATTTGATGATTAATTTCATTTAATTCTTCAGGATTATTACAATAGGGAACGCTTAATAATGCGCCAGCTCCAAAAATTGATTTTAAGAAACTTTTTCTTTTCATTTTATGGCTATTAGCGAGATTTCTACATTAACATTTCTTGGCAATACGGATACTTCGACTGCTTCTCTTGCAGGAGGATTGTTGCCAAAATATTCTGCATATACTTTATTTATATCATCATATTGTTTCATATCTTTTAAAAAGATAGTGCATTTTACTACATTATCAAAATTCATTTCAGCTTCTGATAGAATTGCCTCCAGATTTTGCATAACCTGATTGGTTTCAGTAGTTATATTAGTATTGTTTAATAATCCGTTTTTTGGATTGCTTGCAATCTGTCCAGAACAATAAAGTGTATTGCCAGCCAACACGGCTTGACTATAAGGTCCAATTGCTTTTGGAGCATTGTTTGTTAAGATAATCTTTTTCATGGCTGTAAATCTATACATTTAATAGGAATAATTACTTTTGTTTCGCAATTACTGATGCTATCGCTTCTTTTTAGAGGAGGAAAGTCCGGACACCACAGAGCAGCATAGCGGATAACTTCCGCCCACCGTGAGGTGAGGACTAGTGCAACAGAAAGAAAGTACAGTTCGGCTGTAGTGAAATCAGGCAAACTCTATGTGTTGCAATGCCATGTATATCAAGATTTTTGGGTTGCTCGTCCAATCTTGAGGGGTAGGCAGTTAGAGGTTAAAGGTAACTTTAATCCTAGATAAATGATAGCACCTTTTTAGGAAC